>NZ_CP115468.1:1010000-1190000 GCF_028462125.1 Leptospira sp. GIMC2001
AAACAGATCATAAAAGAAAAAGCTTTGTTCGGTTTTCACTCTCCTATCATGGCGATTCGATCGGAGCTATGTCCGTCGGAGGGGATTCTGTATTTACAAGAATTTTTCGGGATCTAGCATTTCCGACAAAAGAATTCCAATCGCCGAATTGTGTGAGATGTCCTTATCAACTCAAACCAGAATCTTGTTCAACAGAATGTTTGGATGATTTTAGAAAGTCTATGGAGCAGGTATCCGAAGATATAGTTGCAGTCATTCTTGAACCTTTGGTTAGTGGAGCCAATGGAATGGTATTTCATTCCGATCGATATCTACGTGAAGTTAGGCGAATTACCCAAGATTATGGAATCTTATTGATTCTGGATGAAGTCTTCACTGGAATGTATAGGACAGGAAGTTGGTATGCTTTTCAGAAGGCTACAATCAAGCCAGATATTGTTTGTCTTGCAAAAGGACTCACTGGGGGAACGCTACCTTTGGCACTTACCCTTACGACCGACGAAATTTATAGTGAATTCGATTCACCTGATCCCAATAAGGCATTTTTTCATGGCCATACAATGTCGGGCAATCCACTCGCTTGCGCAGCAGCTATCGCTTCTATGGAAATTTTGGAAGAATCAGGAGCCAATCAAGTGAAAAGCCTCGAGACAAAATTGAATCTATTTGGAAATAATTTGTTGAAAAGGCTCGGTGATCGAATCCGGGATTTTCGCGTGTTAGGGGCAATCGCTGCTTTTGAAGTCGAAGTAGAATTGGGGCGAGACGAATACTTGAATCCAGTAGGTGCCAAAATACGTAAGGCATGTTTAGACAATGGAGTTTTGATTCGACCTCTAGGCAACACAGTGTACATCACTCCTCCCTACAATATAGCGGAACAAAGTTTGGAAACAGTATTTACTGTGCTTACAAATGTGCTGGAAAAAGAATTTACGCACTGATTCTCAATTAGATTATGGAAGCAATGATCGCGACAACCATAGATAGTCTTATCAACCAAGAAGAAGCCCTCGAAATTCTTGATGGCAGTGTTCCACTATTGGAAGTAATTCAGAAGGCAAGCAAACCTAGAACAGAATTTTTTGGAAAACAAGTTCGAATTCATATCCTTGATAATATAAAGAACGGATTCTGCCCAGAAGACTGTGGATATTGTGCTCAGCGAAAGAATGGTGATTCTGGAATTAAGGAATATCCACTCAAATCGGAAGAAGAAATTTTCAATGATGCGAAGGTTGCCAAAGAAAATGGTGCCTATAGATTTTGTATGGTTACATCAGGAACGGGTCCTGGAGATCGTTCCATTCAGAAACTATCTTCCACTATACGAAGAATTACAGATGAGCTGGATATGAAAGTTTGTCTATCCGCTGGAATTTTGGACAACGAGAAAGCAAAAATCCTAAAGGATGCAGGACTTGATCGATACAATCATAATTTGAACACAGCAGAATCTCACTACGGTGAAATTTGTACTACTCATACTTATCAAGATCGAGTTTCTACGCTCGAATCTGCGAATCAAGCAGGCATTGGTTTATGCAGTGGTGTAATTGTTGGAATGGGCGAGAGCTTCAAAGATATTGTGAATGTTGCAATTGAACTTAAGCGTTTGGATGTGAAGAGCATTCCCGTCAATTTTTTTATTCCTGTAAAAGGACATGCAATCAAAAATCCCAGTAATTTAACACCTGAGTTGTGCCTACGCATACTAGCTGTTTTTCGTCTCATCAATCCAAATGCTGAGATCCGTATGGCAGCTGGAAGAGAAGGCCATCTACGAAGTTTAGAGTCCATGGGTCTATTTATTGCAAATTCTCTATTTGCTTCTGGTTACTTGAATGTAAAAGGATCTGAGATTTCAAATACCTTACAGCTGATTCAAGATGCCGGTATGGAGCCTGAGTTTGCTGATGGAGTTCCTGAGAGTTGGCAATCTTCTCTTGTAACAGAACATCCGTATGAGGCGAAGAATTTTCCAGATTTATACAAATTTCAAAAAAATCCATTGCCAAATTAAGAACGCTTCTATAGATTTCGTTAATACAGTTTTGGTAGGCAGGTACAGTTTTCATGGAACGACCTAAATTTCCGTTAGGACGAACAATTAGTTATGCTATTGGTCAATTCGGCTGGTCATTGTTGATCAATATAATTGGAACTTGGCTTGTATATTTTTACCTACCTCCGAAGGAAGCGGATCTACCGATCCTAGTTACGGATGTCGCAATTTTCGGAATTCTCAATACGATCGGAATTGTTGCATCTCTTGGAAGACTGTGGGATGCGATTACCGATCCCCTCATTGCGAATTACAGCGACCAACTAGACACGCGATGGGGTAGGCGAGTTCCTATGCTTGCTTTTGGCGCTCTACCAGCCGCTTTATTTTGTTTTCTTACATTTTTCCCGCCTGACAGCGTTGTAAGCACAAAGAACCTCGTTTGGCTTGTGGTTATGATGTTTGCTTTTTACTTTTTTCTAACCACTTATGTTACGCCGTATTTTGCCTTAATCCCTGAATTGGGCCGAACACCAGACGAAAGATTGAATATTTCCACCTATATTTCTGTCACATACTTTCTAGGTATTGCAATCGCCGCACAAGCACCTGTTATGTGGGGAGGTATGATGAGTGCCTATGATCTTCCAAAAGTGGATGCCGTGCAATATACATTAGGTGGTCTATCACTGCTTGCAATGATCTGCATGTATTTTCCTGTTTTTGCTGTTGATGAGAAAAAATACTGTCAGTCAGAGCCATCGACTGTTCCATTCAAAGAAGCATTGATTCTTACTTTTAAGAATAAAAGTTTTCTCTACTTCTCTCTTTCCGATCTCGCATATTTTCTTTCCACAACCATTTTACAAACTGGGTTGATCTATTATGTAACGGTTCTCTTGGTTCAAGAAGAACAATTGCAGGGATTGCTTATGCTTGTGCTTGGAGTAACATCTTTTGCAATGTATCCTGTTGTTAATATACTAGCTAAAAGGATAGGTAAGAAACCTTTAGTATTAGTAGGTTTCTCTATTTTCTTTCTCGTTTTTTGTTTTTGTTCGATTCTTGGTCAGCCATGGATTCCGTTCTCACCGTTTATTCAAGGTATTCTAGTCGTTGTGTTCGCTGCAATTCCAATGGCGATTCTTGGAATATTACCAAATGCGATTTTAGCTGATATCGCTGAATTGGATGCACTTAAGACTGGTTCTCAACGAGAAGGACTATTTTATGCAGGTAGAACTCTAATGCAAAAAATGGGACAAACTCTTGGAATTTTAATTTTTTCTAGTCTATTACTTCTCGGAAGAGACACGTCTAATTCAACAGGTATACAAGCAACGGGTCCTGCAGCTGCATTCTTCTGTCTATTGGCGATTCTCCTGTTTTCCAAATATAAGGAGAAAGAAACTTTAGAAGAGATTGAAAGGATAAGAAGCAAATAGAACCTGGCATTTTAAGAGGATAAATTTCCATGAAGTATAAAATAGAAACAACCAAGCTTAAGAACGGCTATATTGAAGCTAAGTTGATCGAGACTGGAACGAATAACCCAATCGAATTTAGAATTTGCGATACTGAAGAATATGCTCAGTCGCAGATCAAAGATTGGCAGAAGCGTTTTCGTATGAACGAACCATCGGAATATGAGAAATAAGAAATTTACTAATACTGTAATTTTATTATCTTTATTTCTCTTCTCTGCCCAATGCAAAACTCTCTTCTCTTCTTTCAAATATGAAACCAATTACTTTAGTTCCGATTTCGAATGCAACCCAAACCCTGGGTTGAGTAACGAAAGTATTTTCAAAGACTACCTTGGTTCTATTTGGCTTCCGATTCGTTTTATTTATCAGGCCGATAATGAAAAAATTAAGAAAGCCAAAACTGTAATTGTCGGCAATAGTCTTGTTCAACTTTTTACACCAGACTTGATGGAAAAGGAATTTCCATCCAAGGGAATTGTAAATCGAGGAATTGGCGGTGACATGACTGAGACTCTTTTACTGCGAATAGAAGATGATGTTCTTGTTCTGCAACCTCAAAACATCATTATAGAAATCGGTGGCAATGATATGATTTTTGGAAAGTGTCATTCTTTTTCGCAAAAAAATGTTCACTCTATTATTGCCAAAATCCGCTCTAAATTGCCTGGAACCAAAATTATTTTCTTGGCAGTTCCTCCGACTGATATTCCAAATTTGAATGCTATTGTTCCGATTTTTAATATATTTCTTGCATCACTTCCAAAACAATATTCCAATCTCCACTATCTTGAAACTTGGACAGAAATGAAGGATACAGATCTGCCAACCATTCGCAGAGATTTACTTCGGGAAGGACTTAAAGACAAATTGCACTTTAACGAAAAAGGTTATTCAATCTGGGGCAAGTTGCTAAGACCTCTATTATAAAAATACTTAACTAGATCAGTTTAGAATCATTGGATAGAATTTAAAAATGCCTGCAATCATTGCTATTTCCCAGAATTTTGATAAACGAGATCAATGTATTGAATCCTTGACCAAGCGATTCCCTGGCAATCTCTCCGTTGCAGAAACTAGAGTGGGTGAAGCTTGTGGATTGTATTGGATTCTACCTGAAAATTACAATGCTGTGGAAAGATCTGAGATCCGCGAAAGATTGATCCAATTAAGACAAAGTTTTCAACAATTTAAAATCGATTTTATCTATCTAAATCAATTTTTGGATTCCAAAAGTCCAAATCTTTTTGTTTTTGATATGGATTCAACTTTGATACGAGAAGAAGTGATTGATGAGCTCGCTCGTCGCAATGGTTTGTATGAGGAAGTTGCAAGTGTCACCAAAATTGCTATGGAAGGTAATATGAGCTTTGATGAATCTCTTCGAATGCGAGTCGCATATTTAAAAGATCTTCCTAAGTCAGTCTTTGACGATGTCTATGATCATTTGAATCCTAATGACGGAGTTCCGGAATTTCTTGATCAGATAAAAACATATAAACATAGTTATGTGGCAGTTCTCAGTGGAGGATTTGTTCCTATACTTGAAAAATTTGCTAATAAATACAATCTAGATTATTATGAAGCCAATGTCTTGGATGAATCAAATGGACGTTTAACAGGAACTGTAAACGGACGAATTGTCAATCGAGAAAGAAAACGCGATGCTTTTTTAGAATTGCTTGAGAAGTATCAAGTCGAAAAAAAGAACTCTGTTGCGGTCGGTGATGGTGCAAACGATGCACTGATGTTAGCTGAAGCTGAATTCGGAATCGGATTCCATGCTAAACCCAAATTAAAAGATGAGCTAATCAATTGGGTCGATTACAATTCTATGGAATCTTTATTATTGCTCTTTGGACCATCTTTGTAATTCATCTAAAATTCCAAGCGCTTCGATCGGTGTAGTCTTGTCTACTTGCATAGTCTGCAATTTCTTTCGAATGCGATCCATTGCAAGGCTTGCTCGGTCTGGACCGCCTTGAAAACCGGGGAATAGACTTGGCTCTTCGGTTCTGATCCTAATTTCTTTTTTCTTGGATTCCAATCCTTCTAGAATTTCTTCTGCTCGTTTGGTGATCTTGATTGGGACTCCAGCAATTTTTGCAACATAGATTCCAAAGGATTTTTTTACTTTGCCGCGCTTAACTTTTTTGAGAAATAAAACTTCTCCTTCTTTCTCATAAGTGTCCATGTATAAATTGAAGATTCCGTTACCTCGTTCCAACTCAGTAAGTTCATGGTAGTGGGTAGCAAAAATGGTTTTGGTTCTAACGTCTCGTTCAGCTAAGTATTCGAGAATTGCCCAAGCAAGACTCAATCCATCATAGGTAGATGTTCCACGTCCAACTTCATCGAAGAGAATCAAACTTTCCTCGGTCATTTGATTGAGAATATGTGCAGTCTCTTTCATTTCGATAAAAAATGTAGATTCACCACCAGTCAAATTATCACCGGACCCAATTCTTGTGAATATTCTATCAACTATTGGTAGTTTGGCGGACTTGATTGGAAGATAGGAGCCAATTTGAAATAGAATCTGATTGAGGGCAACTTGGCGCATAAAAGTAGACTTACCTGCCATGTTAGGCCCTGTAAGTATTGCGATCGATTCATCACGATTGTCTAAATGAATCGAATTCGGTACAAAACTCTCACCGATAGGAAGGTATTTCTCCACTACGGGATGGCGGCATTCGTTCAATAACAATTCCCGATTGTTTGTAGCTTCAGGTTTTTTCCAACCGTATTGATCCTTAGCGACTGTTAGAGAAAGGAAAAAGTCCAACTGTCCAAGTTCACGGGAAAGATCTCGAATCAATTCTTCCTTTTCTAAGCATTCGCCAACTAAGAAGTCGAATTCTTGTTTTTCAATTTCGTCGATGACTTGGTCGGCTTGAAGAATGGTTCTTTCGATTTCTTCCAATTCAGGGCATGTAAATCTTTCTGAGCCGACGAGAGTTTGTTTCTTGCTATAACTTTCTGGTAATGATTTAGCTTGGTTTCTTGAAATTTCTATATAATAACCCAATATTTTATTGAATCGAATTTTCAAGGTGCCTAGACCCGTTTCTTTTTTTTGCTTTTCTTCTAAATCTAGAATCCAGTCCTTTCCTTGGTTTTTGGCTTTTCTTGAACGATCTAAGTCTGAATTGAATCCTTCTTGAATGAATGCAGAGTTACCAAGAAAAACTGGTAGCTCACCTTTAAAAATTCGCTTATCTATATCTTCTTGTAAGCCAGTAAGACCTGCTATCGAATTGGATAATTGTGCATAAGAAAAATCTATATTCATCTCTTGAAGTATAGATAGAATTTTTGCACTCGTCTTGAGAGTGTTGAGTATTCCAGCAAAATCTCTTGGGTAGGCTTTGTTGCCTCTAAATCGACTCATGATTCTTTCTAGATCAGACGTATTGTCCAATTCTTCTCGAATCTTAGTTTGATTTTTCTTCGAACTGAAAGCATCAATTGCCTTCCATCGGTTCTGAATGATCTCCATATTTCTAGTTGGAAATAATATATTTCGTTTTAGGGATCGTTTACCCACAGAAGTTCTACAGAAATTCAGAACTGCAAATAGAGTATGATCTTTGGATTTATCGTTATCAACCAACTCAAGATTTCGAACCGATTCTTCATCAAGAACCAAGTATTCATTCTCCGACATGATCTCAGCTTTTTTGAAAGAAAAACTATTCTCCCGATAATTAAAACTCAAGTAACAATCCAGAATATGTTCCAGAACTTCGTATTCTTTGAATTTGGAAGGATTCGAATCCTGAACTAACTGCGATTCGTTGAGTAAATTAGAGTTTTCAAATTTACTATAGTTTTTCTCGAAATTTTGTTTGTTTTTATTTTCTAAATTGAGTTCATTCTTGGATTCATTGTGTTCTTGGATTTCCTCATTTGTAATCGTTGTAATCAAGGGATGAAAATTCAAACTCCCTTCCGGAAATAAATGATCCCATTTTTCTTTTTGTTCCAAAGGAATTACGATTTCCTTGGGATTGAATTTATATAAACTTGCTCGAAGCCCATCCATATCCCCTGGTTCAAAGGAAAAATACAATAGATCAGAAGTTGAAACATCAGCAAAACCAAGGAAAATTTTAAGTTCTGTAATTACTGCAATTCCAAGAAAATTATTGTTGAATCCGCCTAATAAATTTTCTTCAATCACAGTTCCTGGAGAAATCACACGAACCACTTCACGATTCATAATTTTTGCTTTTGGATCATCAGACTTGGTTTGTTCGCAGATTACTATTTTTTTGCCGGCACTAATAAGTCTGGAAATATAGGATTCAGTAGAATGGTAGGGAATGCCTGCCATTGGAATTTCGTTCTGTCTTTTTGTTAATGCGATGTCTAAGATTTTTGCAGCTTCTTTTGCATCGTTCATAAACATTTCATAAAAATCCCCCATGCGAAAGAATAGAATCGCATCTGGATATTTAGCTTTAATCTCTAGAAACTGTCGCATAACAGGTGTATCTAGAGCGTCTTTTAAATTATTTTTTTGCATTCTGAATAAATTCTCTTATTTTCTCGCGAGATTGGACGCCTGGAGATGATTCAACTCCACTTGCGACATCAACGCCATATGGATGCAGACTGCGCACCGCCTGTTCCACATTTTCGGGATTGAGCCCTCCAGCAAGTAAATACTTTCTTGTGAGTCCAGACAATCTATCCCAAGGAAATTTTGCACCAGTTCCTCCACCTTGACCATTGGAAGGTGAATCTAAAATACAGATCTCTTCATTAGGAAAGGGAAGGTCTAAATCCGTGATCTGCTCGCTAACTGAAAATGCTGGTAGTAGATTGAATTCTTCTCTTAGAAAATCCCATTTGGAATTAAGTTCTTCATCACCCCAGATAAGTTGAATGAAATCTGGTCGGATAGTCCTCGAGATTTTGAGTATTTCTTCGATTGGATTCTTGAAAAATAGCAATACTACCTTGCAATCTTTCGACAACCTAGCATTGGCTAGATGAATATTCTTAGAAATTTCTTGTGCAATTTCGAATTTTACATTTCGTTTACTTGATTGCGAAAGGTTGATACCTATATAATCTGCATCTTCAGAAACAGCATATACAGCAATCTCACTTGTTCTTACCCCGCAAATTTTTACTTGGACTTTCTTAGTATCGAGCATTAGTGAAATTGATTCTGAATTGTCTTTCAATTGAACTCCCGAAATCTTACGGTTGAGCGATTCCTGAATCAATAATACCAATCTCTTAGATGCGATACTGTAAGGCAATCCTTTCGGTCGAATATTGGAAATACAATTTCTGGATTCATCCGTTTTGCCAAGTCTTGGTTCAAAAGTTAAGTAAGCGCCTAAGCTATCTGGTGAAGAAAGACCTGGCCTCTCACCAACCAGTAGAATGCCTAGTTCGGAATTTAGTATAGAGCCAATATGATCGGTTATCGCAACTCTTGAACGATGAATGTAGATTAGGTTAATATCAACACCGATTTGGAATCCTAATTCTAAAATGAATTTCGATAGTTCGGATAAAAAGTCATGAATATTGTTGATGATTGCAAGTGACGAAAGTCCATTTGTGATAGCGATGAATTTTCTACCATAGTTTTGGTTTTGTTTCTTCAGATTTTCGAGAGTATTGATAGATTCTTCTGATAGAAGGCGCCCTTTGTCAGGACGGCAAAGATACGTTTCTAAATTATCTGCTTGAGAATTCAAGATAGTCAAATTGACTCCTAGTCGCTCCTGAATCGTTTTCTGCAATTCATTCGGATCAATGTTCATCTTGAGCGAGTCTCTTGCTTTAGCGTGCGCTAAACGAAATGCCAAATTATCATCCGTACGTTCAGATTGCCCAGTTCTTCCAAGACCAATTCTTGCATCTGTATAAGTTCTTAATTTTCTCCAAGGATCTTGATGATTTGATGCCATATTTTAATTAACCATCTCGAGAAATTTTAAATTACCGTTGGGAGGGGGAAGTATCCCTTTATCTTGGATATAAATTCCATTCGTTTCAAGCCATGATTCAAATTCCGGAGCGGGTCGTTTGTTCAATACACGGCGCAGATAGAGTGCATCATGAAAAGACGTACTTTGATAGTTGAGCATTATATCATCAGCTCCAGGAATACCCATGATAAAATTGCAACCAGCAACACCAAGTAATGTTAGAAGATTATCCATATCATCTTGATCCGCTTCTGCATGATTCGTATAACAGACATCACATCCCATTGGAAGTCCCATTAATTTTCCACAGAAATGGTCTTCTAGTCCAGCTCTTGTGATTTCTTTTCCATCGTATAGATATTCTGGCCCGATGAATCCAACCACAGTGTTCACAAGAAGTGGTGAGAATTCTCTTGCTACTGCATAAGCTCTAGCCTCACAAGTCTGTTGATCCAAATTGTAATGAGCATTAGCAGACAATGATGATCCCTGTCCGGTTTCGAAATACATTATATTATTACCAACCGATCCTCTTTTTAGAGATAAACCTGCTTCCATCCCTTCACGAAGCATCGCTAGATTGATGCCAAAGGATGAGTTGGTTTTCTCTGTTCCACCGATGGATTGGAAAACCAGATCAACTGGAAATCCCTTGTTAATTGCTTCAATGGTATTGGTTATATGGGTTAGAACACAGGATTGCGTAGGAATTGAATGTTTATGAATGATTCCGTCCATAAGTAGATTCAGATTGCATACATTTTGAATATTGTCAGTTGCAGGATTAATTCCGATGACAGCATCCCCACTTGCATAATACAATCCATCTATTATAGATGCGAGAATGCCTTTGGGATCATCAGTGGGATGATTGGGTTGCAATCTTGTCGAGAAGCGACCTTGCAATCCAATCGTATTTCTAAATTTTGTTACAACTTCTATTTTGGACGAGACAAGAATTAAATCTTGATTGCGCATAATTTTTGATACAGCGGCTGCAATTTCAGGTGTCACACCAGATTTGATTCTAGAAAAAAATTCAGTATCTGCTTCCTCAGAAAGCAAAAGATCCCTAAAGCTTCCAATTGTTAGGTGAGATATTTCGGCAAATGCAGTTTTATTAAGACGGTCTTGTATAAGACGAGTTACTTCGTCTTCGTCATATGGAATGATTTCTTTTTGTATAAATTCAGTTAGAGGGGTGTCAGCTAGTGCCATCATTGCTGCAACACGTTCTTCATCTGATTCTGCAGCGACCCCAGCTAGTAAATCACCAGATCTCTTA
Source organism: Leptospira sp. GIMC2001 (assembly GCF_028462125.1). Lineage (NCBI taxonomy): Bacteria > Pseudomonadati > Spirochaetota > Leptospiria > Leptospirales > Leptospiraceae > Leptospira > Leptospira sp. GIMC2001. Next base: position 1,020,732 of record NZ_CP115468.1, read on the forward strand.
GGACTAGCTTTAGCTAATAGTATTCCAAGATCTGGGAATAGATAGGTTTTGTGGCCAAGTATTGTTTTATACATTGCCCCTCCAACCTAGAATTTTTAATCTTTTTGGTCGAGTAGAATTGCTTTGCTTCCAAAGTGAAGAAATTTCAAAAAATTATCTTCGATCTTGAACATGTCTTCTTTTGAAATTTTATTCTTAACCATTTCGACAAATATATTCATAAAGAATGCTATAAGATTTTTTACAAAAAATACGTGCGTCTCAAGGCTTTCCATATTATGGGTTTTCTTGAAGTAATCGACCTGTTTCATATTGAGTTCTGTGACTCTTTCAAGAACCTCTGTCAAAAAATTCTCATATATGGAACCAGATGATTTGAAAAGTAAAAGATCAAAAAGATCGCGATTTTCGTCCACATAGTCCAAGACTACATTGAATCGTCGTTTCAGAGTTTCATAAGTAAACTGTAGACGTTGTTCGAGATAGTCATCGCTAGAGATTAGGCTTATTCCTAATTCCGTGCCTTTGATTGCCGGTTCAACCAATACTTTTAATAGATCTTCTTTATTCTGGAAATAATTATAAATATTACTAGTTGATACATTGGCTTTTTTGGATATACGTCGCATGGATGATTTCTCAAATCCCACTCGAAGGAATTCTTCCTGTGCTGCTTGAAGTATACTTTTGCGTGTTGAGTCTTTGGGAGTCTGCATATTGATACCTGAACAATGTTCTTAAAAAACAGGTTAGAAAAATTCATCAAATATGGCAAACATGTTTTCTTAAATCACATAGATGGCATAGTTTTCATGAGAACATTTTGTACTATAGGATAGATTCGAAAACTGCCCATAACAAGAGTATTCACTTTATTATTGATATTTTCTTTTAAGCAATCAATAAGTTTTTGCTCACTATCTAGACTGTTTGCTTGGTGTTTAGTTGGTTTCTTGAATGGACTGTAGTCTAGAAAAAGTAGATTCGATACATTTTGAAGCGAAGAAATATTTTGGTAAATGCTGTCCGAGTCTTTATCGGGGAGACAGCCGACTATACAATCCCATTCTATATTTGAATAATTATTCTTTAAATCGTTCAAAGCGTTCATGCAAGCACGCGGATTGTGTCCTGTATCGTAAATAATCAAAGGATTATCATTCAGTTTTTCTAATCTAGCTTGAGGTGGAGTTATTTGTCTGAAATCGGTAGCCGGTTTATCTATTTTGAATTCAATAATCTTTACCTTATATAGAATATCCAAGATGAAAATCGCCATTTCAAAATATAGATGTAGATAATTGAATTCTGGTTTCTGCTCTGAATGCATATAGGAATAAAAATAAACAGGTATTGATAATTTCTCTGTGAATTGCAAGATTTCATTTTTCAATTCAGTTGAGTTTGGATCTAAGCAGAATAAGATTTTGGTATTTTCTCTGATGATTCCGAGTTTTTCTTTTAGAATAGTAACCTCATCTTTGCCTAAAATTTCTGTGTGATCAAGATCAATTTTTGTAAGAACAACGATTTCTGCATTCATCAATTTGGTTGCATCTAATCTTCCACCGAGTCCAGCTTCATAGATTTCAAAATCACAGCTCTGTCTATTAAAGTATAATTTGCTAAATAAAGTAAAAATTTCAAAATAAGAAAAGTTCTGTAAATATTCTAAATTCCCATTTTCTTCGCATAATTCTATCAAAATGTCATCTAATTCTGATTCTACGGCATTTTTGGAATTGATTCGAATTCTTTCTAGGGGTGTGATCAAATGTGGAGAGGTATACAATCCTACTTTGCCATATTTCTGAAGTAATTCGCTAAGGTAGTGAGCTAGTGATCCTTTTCCATTGGTTCCTACAATAGAAATTTTTAATTTACTTGTGTGAGGTTTTTGGAATTTTTCCATACAGCCTTGAAAAGGATCAAGACTATAAGCATGGAATCGATTGAAATTTCTAGATTTTTCTGGATTTGTTAAACGATTTATAAAATCCAAGAATTTTATGCAGTCATTATCAGAATTGAAATTATCTGGATTCATTTTTGAAGATTTTTGATTAATCTTTGCTTCGATTTACGGATATCTTTTTTTGTTGGACTAACGCCTGTAAATAGTTCGAATTGTCTCATACCTTGATAGAGCAACATATCCAATCCATAGATAATTTTTGCAGATTTCTTTTTTGCAGCTATGAGAAGATTCGTTTTTTTCGGATTGTAGACTATGTCGAACACTGTCATCGAAGAATGAATGCAATTATTGGGAATGATATTTTCAATTGAATTGTTTTTCATGCCAGCAGGTGTCGTATGAATGAGTAATTTAACATTGTCTAGACTATTGGGTTCGATTTTTTCTAGTGGAATGAAATCGATAAGCAAATGCGAGAACTTTCTTAAATCTTGAATTAGATTCTCAGCTTTAATAGGATCACGACCTGCTATAAAGATTTTTTTTTGGATAATTCCTTTATCAATACTTGATCCATTCATATCAGGTTTGGATTTTTGCATCATATAGTCGAGAATTGCAAAAGCTATTCCGCGAGCACTGCCGCCATATCCTAATATTAGAATATCTCCAGATTCTGATTGCTCAACAAGTTTGGGATTTTTATTCAGTATGGATTCTAAAGCACCAATTCCATCTGTATTGTATGCAACGATTCCCTTGTCTGTAAATAGTAAAGTATTAGCAGCACCCATCCTTTCAGCTGTTGGATCAAGTATATCAGCGATTTGATAGGCCCATTCTTTATAGGGAATCGTAACTGACAGCCCGCGCAATCCATAGCGATTGAGTGTAAGCAATTCATCCTTCGTTGGATTCTCAATTGGGAAAACCATATAGACTCTATTCATTCGATGATCTTGGAATAGTCCATTGTGGAGAACAGGTGATAGAGTGTGAGACAGTGGATTGCCAATAATTCCAAAAATTTCTGTCTCATTTGAAAATCTAAGATTATTCATAGTTTAAAATAATAGACTCCAGATGGAAATCTCATAGGATAGTAAAAAAAAGAGAAATATGGCAAATTACTATTTTCCACCTCTGGGGGCTCCGTCGGCACCCTGGACAACTTTGGTCGATATCGTGTTCTTTCTAGGTGCATCTGCAGTAATGGCATGGTACTATTACTATTTTCTAAAAAAAGATCTCTTGGGTAAGTTTTGGGGAGCTATGCTCGTTGCAGCAGTTGGTTCTCTAATTGTTTTTGCCCTTTTTCAGACTTTTATTAGAGATATCATCATGTGGCTCATGTCACCGAAGATAGGTTCAACTCAACTCTCGAATGTAAACTTGATCGCCATTTTTATTGGGGGCTTTCTTGCTCTCTATATCATGAATCGAATCAACCACAACAAGGAGAGACGAGGCTAGCTCCTTGTCTCTTTCTAGTTCGAAGAGTTTTGTATACTTAAGAAAGTTATAATACGATCCCAAGATCGCAATCACAAGACCTGGTTTACCGTCCAAAAATCCTAATCTAAATATATACATCCAGATCAATTTGAATAGGGATTTACCTATCGCTTTGGTGAGTCCTGACCTTTTGCCTTGCTTGAATTTTTCTATGGCAAAAAGTGTCGAATAATGATTGATAAAGATTAAATGATCGGATAAGGATTTATAAGAGAAATGATACAACGGTTTTTTGAGTTCTCGAATATGACCGGAGATCTGAACTGTTTCATGAACAAGAAATCCAGCAAAACGACCTTGGTCGCGTCGAAACAAACGAACCTGCCGATTGGGATACCAACCTCCATGGCGAATCCATTGACCTAAATAGTAAGTCATTCTTGGAATCGCAAAGCCATTGGCATTTTTTCTATCTTCTTCCGTTAAAGAAATAATTTCTTGAATCAGTTCTTCGCTTGGAACTTCATCAGCATCCAAAGCTAGAACCCAATCATTCTGCGCTAAAGTTAAGGCATAGTTCTTTTGATTTACATAATTGTCGAATGGACGAAATGAAACTTTCGCTTTGTAGCTTCTTGCTATTTCTAAAGTACGATCGTTGGATCCTGAATCAACAATGATTATCTCAGATGCGAATCCTAATTTGGAAATACATTTTTCTAAATTATCTTCTTCATTGAGTGTGATGATGCAAACAGAAATTGGAAAGGGCATGTAAAGTTAAACTTTTCTCTTACTTTTGAATCCCGGTGTCAGTGGTATCTCCAATCTTGCAGTGGTCGTCTCATCTCCAATAATAATTCTAAAAAAATTAGGATCAATTCCTTCGCCTTTTAGCATGATTAGAATGAGAGCGAGCCCAAGTCCTGCACCCTCTGCATTGTCAGCGTTGTCCATATAGAATTGGGCGATATCATCGTATGCCATACCTTTTTCTAATTTCTCGCGTATGGATTTCTCTTCCTGTTTAGCAATGGGAGTGTTGTTGATCACTTCAACGGTAATTCCGTCAGCACTGTAGCTGAAATTTATAAGGCAATAGTATCCTTTTTTCTTAGATTTTAAACCATATTCATCGGACATTGCTTCGCTGAAAGATTGTTTATATTCCTGAAGACCTTTGTAGTAATCGTCTCCATTGGAGATATCGTAACCTCTTTCTTCAAAAAAAATCCTTTTTTGATTTGCTTTGCATGCATTGATAGCAAGTTCTTTTATTATGGTATATAGAGTAGGCACGAGGGTAGCATATGTAAGTTTGTCCAAAATGAGCTCTATTGCTTTTTGGATATTCTCTTCAACGCTTTTAGAAACCTTATGTGTCTTGAGAGCGAGAATTTTACCATTCTCAATCGTCAATTTTATATGGTCGGAGATTTCTTTGGTTTCCTTATTTCCCATGCGCTTTTCTCCAGCCTATAGTTTCAAAAAATCGAGGAAAAAAAACCTTTTTTTCATATTGCTGTACTTTTTTTCCTATTCTGTAACATTTGCCAAACCCATCATTGTAGCTCCTGTTCGAATATGGGACTCCGAAAAACAGATATTCTCTGAACAAAAACAAATAACGATAGATCGAGGTAAAATTTTGAAAATTCAAAATTTTGCCTTACCAAAAATACCAGTCCAAGCGCAATCCAAGCCAAGTTATTACGCCTTGCCCGGTTTTTGTGATGCTTATGTCACGCTTGGTGTCAATCCTTGGGGTGATCAGGCAAGCGTTGATTCTTTGAAGCTTGCACTCCAGTCCTTTGTAAGTCATGGTTTCACAAATGTAATGTCTGTTGCAGATGGTAAATGGGTTGAAAAAGCAAAATCCAATGTAGACAAAAGTCTCTGGAAAGGACCGAATCTTCATCTATCAAGACAACCCATTGTTCCAGAATCCGAAGAATCCATACCGGACGGTTTGTACAAAATCATTCGAAGTGATGAAGACATGAGATCCTATCTGCAAGCAAAGACTTCCTTTAAGACGCATATTTTCCAAAGAGATTTGGGCGGATACATTCCTGATATTCGCTTTCTCTATAAATTAAAAACGGAAAATAAAATTGGAGATGATTGGATCATTCATACTTTTGCAGATCCGCTCTCCACCCAAGAAGCAATTGCCACTGGTTGGGATGCAATTTATCATCCGATCAATGGAGATTTTACATCAGTTCAGCTAAGAAAAGTTAAATGGTCGCCTCTCATGTCCGTTTACTACTACCAGTCAAGTCTGTCTCAAAAGTCATGGGCGCATGAATACTCCGAATACAAAAAGATCAGTCCTTTTTTTAAAGTGCATTATTCGGAAGTATCGAAAGAAATTTCCGAATCTTTGATTCAGTCTGATGAGAAGAATATCCAAGCAAAAAAAGAATTTGAAACTTACAGGACTCAATTTCTTTCCAGAGAGTTTATGAAAAACAATCTTATCTTTGGATCAGGTGCCGGGCATCCGCTTGTCTATCCGGGTGCCGGAGCTTACAGAGAAATAAAAATCTGGGAAGATGTATTTCGCTCTTGGGACAAAAATACTTTGAATTCTGAATCGGAAGGTGGTAACGAATCATCCGATGGGAAAAAATCTGGGTTTATGGATTCTCTAAGAAGATTGTTTGGTTTAGAAAAATCCGTAGAAACAATTGCAATACCTAAAAAAGATTCTGGAAAAATCCCCGATCATAGAAAATACTATCTTAAAGCCATTACAGAGAATACTTGCCGATTTCTCCAAGCTGGGCACCTAGGTAAAATTGGTGAAGGACTCGAGGCAAATTTGATTCTCTATGAAAGAAATCCATTGTCAGATTCGGAAGGAATTATGAAGCCTTCTGTCGTTTATGTTCAAGGTAGATCGCATTCAGTACAAAAATAAAAATATAGGGTGAGTATAGTATGGAAGATTTTGCTGCATTATTAGAAGAAAGTTTAAAAAAAAGAAAGAATATCGAGCCTGGATCGCAGCATATTGCGAAGATTACAAGAAAGGCTAAGGACTTTGTCTTTATTCAAACTATCCAAGAGAAAATCCGCGGTGTTGTTGCTGCTGAAGAATTCGTAGGTCTCGAAAAGGAAGTTGAACCAGGAGCAGAGATTCAAGTTTTCTTTCTCGAAGAATCTTCAGGCGACTACCTTTTCACCTATTGCTTGCAAGGTGATGAGATTACTGCTAGCCGAATGGAATTATCTATTACCAATGATCTTCCTATTCTCGGTCAAGTTGGAGCCAACGTCAACGGTGGATGGGAAGTTAAATTAGGGGATCATACTGGTTTTTGCCCTGCATCTCAATTCGAGCCAATTTATAAAGGAGAAGATCTCCAAGGCAAAAAGTTTCGTTTCGTAGTAACCGATCTTGATAAAAAAAGAATACTACTCTCTCAGCGAAAGATTGCTGACAAAGAAAAGGAAGCTCGCAAAGAAATTTTAAAATCAGAATGGAAGGTTGGTTCTTTTGTAACTGTAACAGTTTCATCTATACAAAAATCTGGAATCCAAGCAAACTTAGAAGGTCTGTCAGCATTTATTCCAGCGACTGAAGCAACTTATTCTAGAAATGTGAATCTCGAAACTCAATTCAATTTAGGTCAGACTCTAAAAGCCAAAATTCTAGAATTGGATTGGACATCGAACCGAATCATCTTGAGTGTTAAAGATTTTCTCAAAGATCCTTGGTCTCTAAGACTTCCATTTAAAGAAGGGGATATTCTTGAAGGAACAGTAGACTCAATCAAACCATTTGGACTTTTTGTGAAACTAACAGATGAATTCCATGGTCTTGTTCCCAATCGAGAAACAGGAACTACGCCTAAGCAAAGTTTGGCGACCGAGTTCTCACCAGGTAAAAAAGTCAAAGTATTTGTAATGGAAGTCAATCCCGAGAAAAGACAGATTTCCCTTTCGATCGGACGAGCTAAAGATACAGAAGAAAGAATGGAATTCCAGAAATATTTGGTAAGTGATGAAGAATCTCATTCTACTTCGTCTTTTGGTCTACTTCTAAAAAAATCTCTAGAAAAGAAATAGTTCTAAGTATGGAAGTCGCTCTTTTTCGTCCCGAAATACCACCAAATACGGGTAATATTGGGCGCTTATGTGTCAATGCCGAAGTGCCATTGGGAATTATTGGTGAGCCTTCCTTCGATCTAAGCGTAAAATCTGCACGGAGAGCGGGCCTTGATTACTGGGAGCATCTCACACTGCGCAGATATGTCGATTGGCAAGAATTTACTTCAGATGATTCGGATCGAATTTTTCTAATATCAAAATTTGGTACAAAGTGTTATTCTGAAGTAGAATATTCTAAACGAGATCGTTTTGTTTTTGGACGTGAAACCAGTGGTTTGCCTGAAGAAATTATGGAATCTATGCCAAAAGATAGAATCATTTATATTCCTATGGCTTCTGTTTCTCGTTCAATCAATCTATCTAACGCAGTTGCAATTATTTTGTATGAAGCACTGCGTCAAACCAACGCATGGCAAGAATTTCCCTTGCCATGAATCTACGATTCCCTATATTTGGAATGAATGGCTTTTCCCCTCTCTGCTAAGGATCTTGAAAACGAAATTTCTTCTCTCTTGCAAACGGGAGTGGGGGGTAACGTGCAGGATTTCCTCAAATGGATTCGCATGGAGATTCAGAAGAAATTCAAAGACGAAGTCATCTTATCCGAAAAAGACGTAGCCGAGATTTTAGAAAAACACAAAGCAGAAGGGAACCTTGTATCCGGACGTTTTGATGCACGCGAATACTTCCTTTCAGATGATTCCAAATTTTACAAGAAAGTCACAAGCCAAGATAAATTTTACATTTTAGGCAGACTCGATTTCTCCCCCATGCAATATGTTAAAACTAGATTGGAATATTTTCTACGCCGAAATGGCGTTGATGAAGAAGAGATCATAGATATTGGAATTGCGACTGTGGAAGCAGTTGAGAACGCAGCTAAGTATGGTGATGGATCTTCTGTTGAAGTGGAATATTCAATTGATCGTAGCAAAACTTTTCATATATCACTTCTCAATAATATAAAAGAATTTGATTTAGAAGAAGATATCAAACGCGGTAAATTCTCATCAACTGCTACATTGATGCGAGGAATGATGGTTATGCAAAAACTTTTTAACCAAGTAGATTTAGAAATATTAGATGATAAGAAACAAGCGAGCTTCAAGGCAAAACGTATATTGCAATCGCAATGAAGAAATTTGAAATCGTATCCGCCTATAAACCTGCAGGCGACCAAATCAATGCAATCAAAGAAATCAATCAAGCCTTCGAAGACGGCTCCGATGCGATAACGTTAGTCGGAGTTACTGGCTCGGGTAAAACTTTTACTATGGCACATGTCATAGCCGAACTCAATCGTCCGACATTGATTTTATGTCATAATAAAACCTTGGCAGCACAATTGTTTCGTGAGTTTAAAGAATTTTTCCCAAATAATGCTGTAGAATATTTTGTATCCTATTACGATTACTACCAACCAGAAGCCTATGTCCCATCCTCCGATACTTTTATTGAGAAGGATATGTCTGTCAATGAAGAGATAGATAAATTAAGACTTCGTGCAACCTCTTCGCTATTGGAACGAAAAGATGTCATTATTGTAAGTTCGGTTTCTTGCATTTATGGTTTGGGAAGTCCCGAAGAATATATGAATTCTACAATCATGATCAATGCCGGTGACAAGATTGAAAGAGATGATGTAATCAGAAAATTATTGCATATTCAATACGAGAGAAATGATATCGATTTCTCTCGAGGTAAATTTCGTGTAAGGGGAGATTCTATTGAACTTATGCCATCTTATGTGGATACCGGTCTGCGTATTGAGTTCTTTGGCGACGAGATAGAATCACTTTCGAAATTCGATCCGATTACGGGAAAAGTGATTGAGAAACTTGAGAGAACAATCATCTATCCAGCCAAGCATTTCATCACTTCAGGACCAAAAGTAAAAGATGCAATTGAAGCCATTCGAAAAGAAATGGAAGAGTCCAAACTGAATTTTAATAAGCAAGATAAGTTTCTCGAAGCTCAGAGGATTGAATCAAGAACCAATTATGATATGGAAATGCTTTCTGAGATGGGCTATTGCAATGGAATTGAAAATTACTCTAGGCATCTAACAGGTCGTTCGGCTGGAGATCGGCCAGCTTGTCTGATTGATTATTTCCAAGGTGATTTTCTAATGATTGTGGATGAATCCCATGTAACGATTCCTCAAGTTGGGGGAATGTATGCAGGTGACAGAGCGAGAAAAGAAACGTTGGTAAATTTTGGATTCAGATTGCCTAGTGCTTTCGATAACCGACCTCTAAATTTTAAAGAATTCGAATCTCTTACACCTCAAACTCTCTATGTTACAGCAACACCTTCCGATTACGAACTGAATCGAAGTAAAAAAGTTGTTGAGCAGATCATTCGCCCGACTGGATTGCTTGATCCAATAGTTGAAGTAAGACCAACAACCAACCAGATGGAAGATTTATATGTTGAGATTCAAGCAAGAATCGCTGCAGGTGAAAGGGTTCTTATTACAACTTTGACCAAGAAAATGTCTGAAGACTTAACAGACTATTATAAAGAGCTCGGGCTCAAAATTTCCTATCTTCACTCAGAAATAGATACCATAGAAAGAGTCGAAATCATTCGGGATCTTAGAAAAGGAATCTTTGATGTGTTAGTTGGTATCAATTTATTGCGAGAAGGATTGGATATGCCAGAAGTTTCCTTGGTTGCAATCTTGGATGCAGACAAGGAAGGTTTTCTAAGAAATTATAAATCTTTGATCCAGACGATAGGTCGAGCTGCGAGAAATTCCCAAGGCAAAGCAATTTTGTATGCTGATAAAATAACTGACTCAATGAAGAAGGCAATGGATGAGACAGCAAGAAGAAGATCCATTCAAGAAAGTCATAATGCAAAATTTGGAATCACTCCACTCACCATCGTAAAAGATATTCATGATATTCTACCTAACGAAAAGAAAGAAATTGATTTAGAAATCGCAGCCTTGGATGAAGTGACCAGAGAATTCTCACTAAAAAAATACAAAACCAAAGATCGACTGAGGGATGCTCTCAAAGATGCCATGCTTGTCGCTGCAAGAAATTTGGAATTTGAAAAAGCTGCCATTCTGCGGGACAAAATGAATTCTGTATAAAAATTCCGTTCTCCTAGCCTATTCCGTTCTCTTAACTTTTATCTAATTATCTTAGTTCTAAGATTGGTCGCAGTATGAAGACTCTTATTTATTTCTCAGAGAGAGCTTTTTCCAGATCTTCGATAGTTTCTAGAAATTGGATGCTTACTATTTTGCCTTTATAAAGCCTTAGATAGGAAATCTTTTCTTTTTCGTGTGGAAATAAGCTCCCTGTTTTATCATCACGAATGAGAAGAATCGGATAAGAATAGCCTTTCATTTTGGGAAGGGCAACAAACCTTGTAATCAGAGAAGGCATTTTGTGAATATCCGAAATCAATACAGATTTGGCATCGGATAAGAAATTATTTGGTTTATCGGAGAGGACAGTATGTATAACTTTGCTTGCTGTCATATCACTAATGAAAAAAATTTTCTTAGTGTCTGATGGAATCAAACGTGCCGTTTCAGAAGTGTCTTCTAATTGAAGTTCAGGAAATACATCTCCTTTCTTGAGTTCTTCTGCGAAGAGAGAAGAGCTAAATAAAAGTAGAGTGATCAGCAATTGTTTCATATAGAATTAGACATGAAAATATCATCTTATAAAAATAAAAACGGAGGCGTCATTGAGCGCACAAGATACAAATAGTTCAGAAATTCCAGGTAACTTAATTCAAATCGAGGATTTTCTTCCGCATGAAACATTTTTGCTTCCATTGAAATCTAGACCTGTATTTCCAGGAATCATTACTCCACTTGTGGTTCCTATGGGAAGATTTGTTGCCTCCGTTGAAGAAGCAATCTTGAAAGATCGTTTCTTAGGACTAGTCTTACTCAAAAAAGATGATTCGCCTGAAGATTCTGAGAACAATATGTTCGAAACTGGAATTGTAAGTCGCATAATAAAAAAAATCAATCTGCCAGATGGTGGTGTTAACATTCTCGTTAATACGATTCGAAGATTTGAGATAAGCAAAATTACTCAGCACAATCCTTTTTTGATGGCAAACCTTAGCTATCCTGAAGAGGGACTTGGAACTTCTAAGAATGCAATCAAGGCGATGATGCGTTCACTTGTAATTCTTACTAAAGAACTTGCTCAGAACAATCCACTGTTCACAGAAGATATGAAGCTAACAATGATGAACGTGGATGAACCAGGTAAGATGGCAGATTTTGTATGCTCTATTCTCAATCTGGAGAAAGAAGAATATCAATCTGTGATCGAATCATTTAGAATTGGTGATAGATTAGAAAAAGTATTATTGTATCTCAAGAAAGAAATTGAACTCGTTCATCTTCAGAGAAAAATTCAAGATCAGATCAATGACAAAATTGATAAACAGCAGAGACAGTATTTCTTAAGAGAGCAAATGAAAGCAATCCAAACAGAGTTGGGGCTTGACCAAGAACGATCGGATAGAAAATACAATAAATTGATAGAGCGTCTTAAGGCTTTAAAGCTAGATGAACAAATTATTGAAGAGACCCAACGTGAGGTTGAAAAGTTTCATTCAACTGATCCGCATAGTGCAGATTATAACGTTCTACGAAATTACCTTGATACCTTAGAAGCTCTCCCTTGGGAGGCAAGTCCTGTAAGGAATATAGATATAACTAAGGCTAGACGAATTCTTGATCGAGATCATTATAAATTGGATGATGTAAAAGAAAGAATTCTAGAATTTCTTGCAGTTCATAAGCTCAATCCTAAAGGCAGAGGAATTATTCTCTGCTTGGTTGGACCACCGGGAGTTGGCAAGACGTCGATTGCTCGAAGTGTTGCCGAAGCTGCAGGAAGGAAATTTTTTCGCTTTTCTGTGGGTGGAATGCGTGATGAGGCAGAAATCAAAGGACATCGTAGAACCTATGTGGGAGCTATGCCTGGCAAAATTATAAATGCACTTCGCATTACCAAAGAAAAAGATCCTGTAATACTGCTAGACGAACTGGACAAAATGTCCGTTGGCTTCCAAGGAGACCCTGCGTCCGCACTATTAGAAGTTCTAGATCCGGAACAAAATTCTAGCTTTAGAGATCATTATCTAGATATGCCATTTGATCTATCTGGGGTATTTTTTATTGCAACTGCCAATACATCGGATACAATTCCTCGTGTCTTACTTGATCGAATGGAAATAATAAATTTATCAGGATACATTACCGATGAGAAGGTTCAGATTTTCAAAAAATACTTATGGACTCGAAGTCTTGATAGGAATGGACTCAAAGATAAAAAAATCGAATTGGATAATAAATCCATTGTTCCGTTTATAAATTCTTATTCCAGAGAATCGGGACTTCGTGGTCTGGAGAAAATGACTGATAAAATTGTAAGAAAGCTTGCATTGAAGAGTCTTGAAGGCAAAAAAATACCGAAGACTATATCTGATAAAGATATAAAAGAATTACTTGGTTCTCCTCCTTTTGTAGATGATCGAATGATTTATCCACAAGTTCCTGGAACTGCCCTTGGACTTGCCTGGACATCCATTGGTGGAACTACTCTTTTGATTGAATCTGTATTCGTTAAAGGTGATGGGAAAATTTTCCTAACTGGTCAATTGGGCAAGATGATGGAAGAATCTGCAAATATAGCTTTGAGTTATATAAAAAATTATGTAAAAGATGGAACTGTATTCCAAGATAAGTCCATTCATCTTCACGTTCCAGATGGTGCCACACCTAAAGATGGTCCAAGTGCGGGGATTACAATGGCAACTACGATTCTTTCACTCGCAATCAATCGGGTGGTTAAGAAAGGTTTTGCAATGACAGGAGAGATCACTCTCACAGGTGAAGTTCTTGCAATTGGAGGACTAAGAGAGAAAATTGTTGCGGCAAAGAGAGTTGGTGTTAAAAATATCATTCTTCCAAAAGACAATCTTAGCAATCTTGAAGAAGTTCCCGAATATGTTAAGAAAGGATTAAAATTTCATCTAGTTTCTAAATTTCCAGAGGTAGCAGAATTGCTGTTAGGTAAAATATAATATGAATCATGAAATAAATCGTAAAAACAATGTTATACTAGTTTTGGAAGCTCTTAAGAATCTGGTAGTTCGATTTTTTATTTTTCTATGGGAGAAAAGAAAGCCAATCACGATCGGAGTTATAATTGGTGGACTTGCTCTTTCATTCTTCTACTTAGGTGGATCCTATGTAGCTTGGAAGAACGAAAAACCACGAGTTGTAAAAAGTTTAGATAAATTCTCCGGTGAAATCAATAATTTCTACGATGCTTTCCAGCCCAAACCAATTGTTATATTGGATAAAAATGGAGTTCGAATTGGTGAATTCTACCGAAAAAATTTCCGACCGATTCGCACTGATAATTTAAAAGATCATAAAGTGTTTATATGGGCGTTGCTATCTTCCGAAGATAGAGAGTTCTACAACCATTCAGGTATCAATATCATTTCTGTTCTTCGAGCGGTCGTTGTCAATTTAGTTCGCTTCCGTTTTTCGCAAGGTGGAAGCACAATTACCCAACAACTTGCAAAGCTGACCCTAAATTTGGGTGAAAGGAATATATTCAACAAGCTCACTGAAGTTTATGCAACATATTACATTGAATCGAATTTTAACAAAGATGAGATTCTTGCAATGTATCTCAATCAAATATATTTGGGTCAAGATAACTATGGAGTTGAGGCAGCATCAAGATACTATTTTGATAAACCAGCATCTGAACTCAGCCCTGCCGAAGCTGCAATGTTAGTTGGCACAATTCCTGCACCTTCTGTATACAATGCGGTTGATCGATTGCATATTGCTCTCAGTCGCCAACGTATCGTTTTGGTTGAGATGGCTCGGACGAAGGATCCAAACATTCGACCTGCTGCACCAGAGGTTCCTTCGAATTTTGATAGTTTATTAGATGAGTCTATTAGAAAGTTTCGGAAATTGTACAAAGTTGAAGAGAAAAAAGAAGATGAGAAAATTGTCAAAATTACTTCCAGCATAGCCTCGAAAGGTTATGACAGAAATTTTAATATAAACTTAGCTCCTGATTTCAATTTGGATATTCGCCGCTATATTTTAGATAATTATTCTGAAGAAGATTTAGAAGGCCGTGAAATAACCGTTCATACTACACTCGACTACGAAAAACAAAAAATTGCCGAGACAGCTCTTCGTGAAGGAATCACAGCAATACGTTCGGAAATTTTAGCACTTGCGAATCCACCCAAGAAAAAAACAAAAAACTCTCCTAAACCATTAAGTTCTGATCTGGCTAACGAAATTGCATCAGGAATGAGAGGAAGCTTCGTTTCATTGGTTCCGGATTCTGGAGAAGTGGAAGTGTTTGTTAACAATCTTCGTATATCTACTTCATACCGACCAAATCGGATTGAAACTTCTTATCGCCAACCAGGTTCCACCATAAAAGCGTTAGTTTATGCCCTGGCCTATGAGAAAAGATTGGTGCATCCTTCATCTAAAGTTATAGATGAGAAAATTTCCTTTGCTGGTTATTCACCGAAAAACTGGTATGCGGGATATAGAGGCGAAATCACAGTTCGAAATGCTTTTGCCCAATCGATTAATACGATATCTGTGAAATTATTAAACGATATTGGAATAGATTATTTTTTTGATAAATTGGGTGAGATTCTCTCTTTAGATGATGAGACTATAAAGAAGAGATTCAACCGCAACCTAACACTGGCACTAGGCTCGGGAGAGTTGACTCCGATGGAGCTTGCCGTTATCTACGCAACAATTCAAAATGGTGGGAAAAAAATAGTTCCCCGTAAAATACGAAAAGTTACGGACAATTTGTCCACAGACGATTTCAATTTATTGCAACCCGAAACATACCAAGTATTAGATCCAATTGCATGTGCTATGGCAACTGATACGTTACAATCCGTACTCACTGAAGAGGGAACTATGCCGATTCGCATACCTTCGCAAGAAAGATTTCCAATGGGCGGCAAGACTGGAACTGTGCAGAGCCCAAAAGAAGCGAGAAAGAAGTGGGGCGATATTGTTGGAGTTCGAGATGCTTGGTTTTCTGGACTTATTCCTGGAGCCGCATCGGTTGTGTGGATTGGAAATGAATGGGGTGCTCCATTTCCTGGTTCTGGATCTGGGACTACGGGAAGAGTATGGTGGAAATTTGCCTCTAGTTTAGGTAAGAGAACTGAGTTAGGAAATAAATTGATAAGCTCGGAAGTTCACGGTAGTTTTCTTAGGCTGGATATTTGCGCTGATGATGGAACTCAATTGGAGACAGATTGGGAGAAAGAATTTCTAGCTTCAACTCCAAGCGTTATTAGTAGCCCTGTAACTGAAGAGAAAGAATCGAAGACTGCAAAGAAAGATCCAAAGGAAGCTATAGAAAAAGTTGAACCTAAAATCCCGAACCCTAGATATTGTAAATTTCCCTTATTTGGTCAATACTATTATATTGGTGATGGTGCGCCAAGAAGAGAGATCGCAGTAGTTCGTCCAACTCTTGAGAATTACGATCCTGAAGCGCGTGAAGGAGAATCAGAAGTCAATGAAATTGATAAAGAAAATCCTTCAACGACTAATGGTAATAACACGAAGGAGGATTCTATAGAACAAGCAGAACCTGTTCGTGAAGGTGGGGTCGAATTGGATGAGCCTTTTATAGATAATCCAGCAATTCCGGATAATTTATAATTTTTTTAGAAATTAGATAGTTCTCCTGGATAGACCATAAGAATATCCAAGGTTTATCTTGAACAAGAATCGATATTGCAGTTTGAATATCATTTTCTGCAAGGCTCTCATCCAGCTTGCTATTCTTGTAAAAAGCTCTGTTCCCAGCATTTCCGACTTTTGCTGAATGGAATACCGGATCTAAAAATGCCATTGGAGATTCATAGTCTGCATACCAAGTAAGAAAGGTGAAATCTCCAAGACCCATTCCATTCTCTTTATACAAAATAGCTTTTTCCATTCCTTTTATCTTGATTTTTAATCCGAGTTGCCTTAATGCTTCAGCAACAGCTCGACCTTTCGATTGATTCTCATCGTCACCTCGCATTCGAAAATCCAATTCTTGATTGAGTAAGCTTGGATAGCATTTGGATTTTTCTAATAGAGCTTTGGCGTCCATGAGGGAAAATTGAGGAAGATACTGCTTATTGTTTTTGTATTCGTCGCCAAGTCTCGATATTGGGATGCTTGCGAGAGTTAATTCTGCTTGATTTTCTAAAATTTTATCGATAATTTTTTCTCGGTCTATTGCAAGATTCACTGCCTCTCGGAAGTTCTGATCGAAACATTCATTGTTGTGGTTAATAGCGACATACTGAACAGAACGTCCTTTCTTTGCTATGACTTGATTTTTTTTTGTTAGGTTGTGATTAAGTAAAAAATCTGATAATTTGAGTGCGTCCAATTTATTCTTAGAAAAAAGAAATATCGCAGATGTAGATTGAGGAATGATATGAATATTCAGATTCTTCGGAAGTTTTCCTTTCTTGTCTTGAAAGATTTCGAAAAATTTAGGATTGGATACTAATTTTAAAGAATTCCCTTTTTTCCATTGATCCAAATTGTATGCGCCGGTTTGATTTTGAATGGACGCTGCAGGAAAGCTAAGTGCAATTTTTAGAGAATGGAAAATATTTTTTGGATTCTTATGATAATTCTTTTTTAAATTAAAACGTACTGTATTACCAACTTTTAATTTTTCGATCGATTGGATCATATTGTATGTTTCTTTGCGTGGACCAGGTGTCTGGATAAGTTTGTATATAGATTGAACAACGTCCTCTGCCGAAACTTGATTTTTTATTTGAACATCTAGACTTAAGGTTTCATAGTTCTCAATGGATGAGACTGCGAGATTATTTTGAAGCGAACCTGCTTTATCGTATGTGTATAGAGTTGAGTTCAATAATCGAATCAATTTTTCTGTGGTCAGATCGGTTGAAAGCACTGGATCCAAACTGGTTGGATCTGTTGTAAAGGAGATTTCGACCACATCGTTAGGATTTTCTGTAGATTTTTCGCTGCAAAAAAGAAGGGACAACAGGCAAAGAAGAAGAGATAAGGTTTTCATAGATGAGTATTTATAAGAGATTGCTTGGATACGTTGGTCAATACAAGTATCGTTTGATTTTTGGTATATTTCTGTCATTTCTTGTTTCGGTTTTTAACGGAGCAAGTCTCACAACTCTAATTCCCATTTTTGATTCCTTAGGTAGTGGTGAGAACTATAAATTTCAATTTACAATTACCAAGAAAGATCAGGCCAATCTTCTCAAATGGAAGAATTCAGAACCCATGGCAAGGCTGCAAGAATGGGAGACTTATATTTCTCGAACGAAATTACAGCTCAATGAAAAGTTTGCATCTATGACAACAGATGAGTTGGTTTTTCTTTTTTGTATGATTGTTTTTCCAATCTATCTAGCGAAGTTAATCTGTCTTGCGGGAACGGTTTATTTTATAAATTCAGCAGGATTATTAGCCGTAAGAGATATACGTCACGATTTATACAAAAAAATGCAGCTACTCCCAATGAACTATTTTGTTCAGGAGAAAACGGGAATTTTGATGAGTAGAATCATAAATGATGTTGAGACTATGGGCAAGATCATCTCAATCGATATGAAAGATGCTATCAATGATTTCTTTTATATAATTACTCATTTACTAATTTTGTTTTTTCTAAGTTGGAAGCTTACCCTGATTGTATTTTTTGTAATTCCAATATTGATGGGACCTGTAGGTCTGTTAGCTGATAAAATTAGAAGAGCTACCAAGAATCAGCAAGAGAGACTATCTTCACTAAATGGCGATCTCCAAGAAGTTATATCCGGGATTCGAGTTATTCGAGCCTTTTCAAGGGAAGATGTTGAGTCAAAAAGATTTTTCCAAGTCAATGATGATTTGAATAAGAAAACTTTTCGCGGACATTTCTATCATCAAGTTGGCCCAACAATAACGGACTTCGCTGGTGCTTTACTAACTGTGATTTTTCTTGGAATTGGGGCCTATCTCATGGAAGAGAACGGTTTTTCCCGTGGTGTATTTCTTGCGTTTTTTATCACCTTGATATTTCTCATGAGACCTCTTAAGCAAATGAGCATATTGGTCAATCTAGCTCAAGCGTCCCTTGCTGCAGGTGGAAGAGTTTTTGATATCATGGACGAAAAGATTGACATAGTTGAAGTCAAGAATCCGAAAAAAATTGATCGTCTTCAAGATTCAATTGAATTCCGAGATGTCTATTATCATTACCCAAATGCAGAACAACCTGCACTTAGGGGTCTCAATTTAAAAATTCGAAAAGAAGAAACAATCGCCTTGGTTGGACAAAGCGGTGCAGGCAAATCAACATTAGTTGATCTGATTCCAAGGTTGATAGATCCAGGTTCCGGACAGATTCTGATGGATGGAATTGATCTTCGTGAACTTGATATTCATAATCTACGAAAGCGAATTGGTATCGTTTCGCAGAACGTCTTTTTATTCAATGGAACAATTCGTGAGAACATAATGTACGGATCCATGGATGCGAGTGAATCCCAATTGAAGGATGCTTGCGATAAAGCTTTTGCCACCGAGTTTATTGAAGCCTTCGAACAAGGTTTTGATACAATTGTTGGAGAGAGAGGTGTTATGCTATCGGGTGGGCAGAAACAAAGAATTTCCATTGCACGCGCTTTACTTTTAGATCCGGAAATTCTCATCTTAGATGAAGCAACATCTGCCCTTGATACAGAATCGGAACGTTTAATACAAGTAGCCTTCCAAACCCTATATAAGAATAGAACCGTGATAATCATTGCACATCGTCTATCGACTGTCAAAATTGCTAATACGATTTATTATATGGAGAATGGGCAGATTCTTGAATCAGGAAGCCATGATAGCTTGCTTGAACAAGATTCTTACTACAAGAAACTGTATGAATTGGAATTTGCGAATCAAGCCACTGGGAATTTGAATCCGCAGTTGTGACAGAACAATGCATTCTCAATCGATTTAGTTCCGCAGCTTGGGCAAAAATTGATCGCAGAAGTTTTGTTAGACTGACTGTAATTGGTAAGTGTTTCTTGATTCGATTGATTAGCAGAAATTGGAGTCGGATTATTCTTCGAATCGCCTATAGATTTGTTATAAATTCTGGCAGTTTGATTTTTGCTTTCACTTAGATTCGTATCAATATCATTCAATCTCGAAAGAATTTCTTTGGAATATTCGCGAAATTCACCCTCTTTCATTTTTCCAGTTTCTTGTTCTGCTTTTAGATCAGCCAGATTCGATATCAGGATCTGTCTCTCTCCTTCCAAATTGAGAACAAATTCATTCGGAGTATCTCCAAATGGTGAAGCAGAATTTTCTTTATAACGGAGAACTAGAAAAATTGAGGGAGTTACAATGATTAGCAGAAATAGAAATGAATAAAAATAAAGTAAGAAATCCATAGAGAATTATTTAGAGCCGAATAATTGCGTACGAAATGCATCCAGTACTTCTTGAGTTCCTGTTAGGATAAGATCAACTTGATCTTTATCCATATCGTAGACAACATTTGCTCTTAGAAAATCAGTGAATTCATCGGAGGAAATTTTGCCAGAGTCAAAAGTCTCTTTTAGAAAATTGTACCAGCCAGCCAAAATAATCTTCTGATGTGATAGCTCTTTTGTTGGTATGGTAATTGCTTTCTGTGACATTTCAACTTCAATTCACTTAGATTTGGAAGGGGAGTCAATAAGAAAATCTTAGCATACCTGAAAAATACAAACTGGTATAACTTGTATTCATATCCAAACTTCTAGCAAATTGATTTGTTAAAACTATTGAATCAACAGCTCTAGATTGTGACAAAGGTGTGGTTCTTCCATCTTCACGAATATAAAAAGTTGCAGCGGAGCCATTCCAAGACCCAGAGAATGAAGCGACTTGGTTGACTCCAACTAAGATTCCGAATTGAATCAGAAAAAGCTCGCTTACACGATAATTCAAACTCGCTTCCGCTCTAAAAGATATTCCATTTCCACGAAGAGTTCCTTTCTGCGGAAAATACTCTGAAGCAGAAATAGCGTATCCATCGGATCTCCACCAAGTCTCATTGGCACCAAATCCCATTCCACCTTCAATTCCCCAATTTTTATGGAAGTCCCATAAATAATGGTATGTGAATATTAAGTAGTTCGTGTAGAGATTGAAATTGAGTCTTGTATAAAAACCATCACTGGTCAATTCTGTGAGACTCGATTTATCATATTGCAAAGTTCCTAGAGCGATTCCAAATCTTTGGTTATCTCCAATTCCTGTTCTTAATAACAATTCACCAGTTGTCATGGTGCGGAATCCATCTACTTGACTTCTTGAGTAGACACCAGGCTGGAAAGTAGATGTAAAACTTTCCAAATTATTTTCGAAGCGATCTTTCGCTCGAAATCCAAGTCCCGCCCTGAATCCCACTTCGATCAGTCCCGATTCTTCATCACCTCGGTTCACCATGCCAGGTTGTAGGACAATTTGACTAAGCAAATTACTAGTAATTCCAAAGGATATAAATAGAATGAATAAGATTCTTGACACAGGGTTACTCTCAACCAGCTTGAGAAATTGAGCTAAAACTGCATGGATAAAAATATATTTAACACTACACAATTTGGATTTCTCGGACAAGACATCCTGAATCCGTACTTCTATCTCTTAATTTTCGCTGGATTGTATATGACTGTTCGACTTGGGTTTCCCCAATTTCGTTTCCTTTTTCTCTCAATGAAAATTTTAACAGGCAATATGGACGAAAAGGGCTCAAAAGGCCAAATTGTTCATTCACAATCCTTCTTCGCTGGAGTTGGTTCATCCTTGTTGTTGGGCTCATTTTTAGGAACCGCTCTTGCCCTTATGGTCGGCGGTATCGGTGCTATGGTCTGGATCTGGATCGCTGCAATTGTAATCATGCCACTTAGATTCGTTTCATCTACGCTTGCCATTCGGTTTAGACAAAAGTTACCAAGCGGAAGATATCTATCCGGACCAATGTATTTTATAGAGAAAGCGTTAAAGGCAAAATGGCTTGCGATGGCTTTTGGTTTTGGTTCTGTCGTCACGGTTTTGTTATTCGGGGCAGTTTATCCGATGATTGCGGTAACTTATATTTCGCAGCAAGGATTGCAGGTCAAAGGTATGGCTATGCCCATTGTGATTGCAGCAGCCCTTGTCTTATTGGTTCTAGGTGGGATTCGTCGTGTGGGTAAAGCTGCAGGATACATTGCACCTGCAGGTATCGTGCTTTTTGTTACATCATTTTTTATTCTGTTTTCGGGACAGGATATGGTGGGAGCTTTTTTCTCAACCATTTTCCACGAAGCATTTCGTATTGAGTCGATTGCAGCAGGTGGATTTTTTCTTCTATTCAAAACTATGGCTGGATCAACAGGTCTGTTTTTCCTTTCTACAGAAACTGGTGTTGGCAAAAGTGCTGGAGTCTCAGGAGTTGTCCGAACAGATTATCCAGCTAAACATGGTTTGGTGAGCATGCTTGCAACTTTTGCTGAGAGTTTTATATTTGCACCTATTTTTGCTTATATACTTTATACTAACGGTGCCATATCAACTGGTGATCAGATAGAGTTTTATATCGGATTGCTTTCTAAACCTTTAGAAATTGGTTCCTTATTTCTATATACTTCTTTGATTCTATTTGGTCTTTTATCGCTTGCTGGATGGTTCTATACTGGAGAACAAAATTCTTTCTATGTGATGGGCGATCGATTCTCTAATATTTTTAGAGTTCTATTCGTTGCAACACTACTTGCAACCTCGTTTCTGATCGGTCGCTATGGATATGAAGTGCTTCCTTATTTCTTTAATATTGGATTTACGGCGGCTGTCATTACATCTTTTCCTTTGATTCTATCGCTTGCTCTCATGGTTAAGCAAGCTCGTCTAGAATTGAATAAATTTATCACAGAATCTGGTGCAAGATACGAAGTTATAAAAGATTTCTATCTTGTGCTACTATCTATATTACCGAAAAATTTTATTTCTAAGCTTTTTGGACTTTTTTCTATGATGAATCTTCCGAGATTTATCATGATCCCGATCTTGAAGGCATTTGCCAAAACATACAAAATCAATTTGGATGAAGCGGAACTTGAAATTCAAGAATACAACTCATTGAATCAATTCTTTACAAGAGCATTGCGAGCCGAAGCAAGAATTATTGATTCTGCAGACAATGCAATTGTAAGCCCTGTGGATGCGAGGATTACTGCTTATGGAGAGATCCGTGAGTCTTCGGTGATTCAAGCGAAAGGAATTGATTATTCGGTTACTGACTTAATTGGCTCAGATAAGTATAAGAAAGATTTTATCAATGGCAAATTTATGACCTTCTACTTATCTCCACAGGACTATCATAGAATTCATAGCCCATCGTATGGCAAAGTGTTAGGTTATTATTATGAACCAGGTAAATTATTTCCTGTAAATGATTTAGCTGTTTTGAATATTCAGAGTTTATTCCCAAAAAATGAGCGATTGATTACATTTTTACAGACTGAATATGGCAAGATCGCAGTTGTTAAGGTCGGTGCATCCAACGTTGGTAAAATTAGGGTAACCTACGATAACAAAATTGTTACGAATAGTTGGATTCGTTTTTCCAAAGAGGTAACTTACAAGGATGTGTCGATTCTAATTGACAAAGGTGGAGAGTTGGGTCGATTCGAAATGGGTTCAACTGTAATCCTTGTATTCGAAAAAGATACAATTGATTTTGTCGACAATATTGTGTTAAATGACAAGACGCAATATGGCAATGTTGTAGGTTATTTTCGAAAGAAGATTATGAGTTTGCCTAAGAACTCTTAAGAGTTTTCGAATTCAGATTCAGTTCTCTGTGATATGGATGATTCAATAGAAGCGCAGGTTTCAATCTTACTTGATAACTGAATTTGGATTTAGCTGTTCGTAAATTTTTCCGAATTAGTATTTCTCAAGAACCTGACTAGATTGATTCTAGAATTTTACTTCGATTCCGAAGTGAATCATCGGATAGTATATTTTCCTTCCGCCATTAAAACTCCCTTGGATATAGGGAGAGTTCAATGTATCGTAATTGTAAGTTGGATTGGCATTGGAGAAGGTAAGTGTATTATCATAGAATTCGGATATAGGATTTCTTCTTCCATATAAATTGAGAAACTCAAGATACCAGTTCATGTATCCCCATCCATAGTGAAAGAATCGATCTAGTCTAACATCTAATTGGTGAGTGGATGGAAGTCTATGGTTGTTGTAGTCTTCTGAGTATTCTGGGATGTATAAATTGAGTCCAAAAGTTGCAGCTTGACCCACGCGACTTGATCCCGTTAGCTTCGTAACAGGAACACTTGTAGCATACCGAAACCGACCTCCCAATTGCCAGTCTTGAGAAAGTTTCCATCCGAAAACAACACTCAAGATATGAGTTCGATCCAGGTCATACAATCGTTCTCGATCATTGTTGTATAGAAATTCATAGCTATCATCATCGTAGACATTTATATAGCCTTCTTTTATGACAGTTTGGTATCGAAGTTCTTTACCGAAATTATCCCTTGCTCGGTCTGTTGTTTCGTCTTCTGTTAGATTCGGTTGGTTGTTGTTTCTTTTAGTAATAGAATTGCTATACGAAATCCAGCCAAACCATCCAGATACTCGGCTCTGATCTGGATTCTTTCTAAGGAAAATTTCCACTCCTTCAGAATATCCATAACCACGGTTCGAATAACCAAGTCCTCTGGTTTCAAAAGGTTGTTCTTGGACAGATTCAAATCTTTCTACAAAATCTCGCGGATTATTCTTCAATGCATAAGGGTTTTGTATATAACTATCATTAACAACTATATCACGGAAGACGTTTCTGAAACCTTCTATTTTTATTGAGTATCGATTCGCGATTTCTTGACTGATGCCAACAACACTATGTTCGGCGGATTCCATTCCCAATTTTGAATTGCCTGATTTCAGGGAAATCTGTTCGATTCCAACAGGAGCGATTCGAAAGATACCCGAACCTGCTTGGATTGTGGTGTTGGTCTTCTCAAAAGTATAGGCAATAGAACCTCTAGGACTGTTTTTCTTTTCATTTGTTAGGTTGTAATTATCATAGCGAGTTCCTGCGATTATGAGTAAATTCTCATATTTGAATTTTGCTTCCAAGAAAGCTCCTCGTTCCCGGGTAAGAATTCCATCTCCATCTACCAATGCTCGAAAGCTAGGACTAGAATTCAGAAGATCATCAAAAACTTCTGCAAATAGGCTACTTTGTGAAGTAATATTCTCAGCTTTAAGTCCAATATTCCTTTCACGAAAATTCCCTCCAGCTTCAATGCTAAATGGCTCGAAAATCTGCAATAGGATAGAATTTTCTACAAAATATAAATCTTGTGTGGTTGTATTATTGAGTCCAAAAACATTTTCAGCGGTAACTGGACTATCGAATTTGATCTCATAGTATTCTTTGAAACTGTTTCGTGAAGCCCGAAAATTATGGCGGATCCAATTATTGATTTTCCATTCATGAGCAAAACCTTGAGTATAGAATTGACGATCCAATCCAACTGGAGGCCTATTGTCTGGATTGCCATTGTTTCGTTCAAAATCTGCTTGGGTTCGGCTGTAGCCTTGAATATCTCGAGCACCCAAAAACGTAAGACTGATTGTATGGTCTTGTCCCAATTTAGTTGCGAATTTCCATTGGAAATCTTGAAAATCTGCATACTTCGAATCTTCAGGGATACCTTGCGGATAGACTTGAAGCAGAAAAATATTTGGATAAGATTTTCTCGCACCAACTAACATATAACTTCCTTCCCAGAGCGGTGTCTCTACGTAGGCATCCGATAAGAATGTATTGAGATTCAAAACAACTTTTTTCTTATTCACTTCTTTTTTGGATTCAACGTTGATGATACCACCGGTCGCATAACCATAACGAACCGAATAGGCTCCGGTCAAAATTTCAAGATCAGATATTATGTTATTATTAAAGACACTGGATTGACCACCGAGATGGAAAGGATAACTTACTGGGAGACCATCAAAATAGGTTTGGTTAGCTCTTGGTCCTGCACCTCGAAGCACAAAATCACCTCGATCACTATTGGAATAAGGAAGTCCCGTCAAATTTACGTTAAACTGTGGAGTGGGATTGAGTCCAATGGGAATGCCAGGTAATATTCCTGGAAGAGTTTGAATCGCTTTGAGAGAGTCGCCTTGGGTTCCGGGCATACGCTTGATCTCTTCTTGCGACAGTGAATAACTTGATAGATTGGATTTGTCTTTGAGACCTTTGACTTCTATTCCTTGGGTTTCGTTGGTCGAGAAAAGGTTGAATTTCTGTCCGCTAAATTGAACATCAATCGTTCTTTTATCTATCCCACCGGTTCCTAAAATTCGAATATTGTATTTTCCTTTATTGGGAACTGAAGTTGATAGCTTACCAATTTTGTTTGTTTGAAATCTTTTGCCTAACTCTAGAACGATGATCTCTGTCTCAGCAAGTGGTTCGTTTCCAACTTTATCTATAACAGTGATTTCAATCTTAAGTTCATTGGCTTGAGCCAATAGTTGATTGGAAATAAAATAATTTATTATAAATATAATAATAATTGCCTTGAGAATTTTAGTAAAAGTATCCAAGATAAAATATGTCTTGGATTTAAAATAATTAATTATATTAGGTAAAGATTTCAAAATATCCTCAAGCATGCCCAAGGATAGGCTCTAAATGGACAAGAGACAGCAAGCATTGCTCTCTCACATTCTTCAACTTCATTTGCAGGTCTCTCCGCTGTAAACCAGAGCGGAATTTCTGGGCGGCTTCCACATTGATCTGCTTTAAAGTCTATAATTGGTTGGATACGAGTTGTGATTTCCCATGACGTTAGGCGATCATTGTTGATACATGACAAAGATGAGAAATAATGAAAGCAGATCAATCCCAGAAGATAGAGGACTCGTTTGGTTTCCATTCTGAGACCAAAATCTTCTGGATGTTAAATCGTGCCTAGAGAAATAAAGCTAAAGAACTTGATTTTACTGAACTACAGTATCTTTTCGATGTCCTTTTCGATATCTTCTGGCTTCGTTGAGGAGCCGTAGCGTTCTAGAACTTTTCCATTTTTATCTACTAAGAATTTTGTAAAATTCCATTTTATATCCTTGGTTCCCAAGAATCCTTTCTTCTGGCTTTTTAGAAAATTATAGAGAGGATGAGTATCTTTTCCATTCACATCTATTTTAGAAAATATGGGAAATTTCAATGAATAATTCATTTGGCAAAAACTTGCAATCTCGCTATCACTTCCAGGTTCCTGGCCACCAAATTGGTTGCAAGGGAAGGCGAGAACTTCTAGTCCTTTGTTCTTAAACTTATCATAAAGATTCTGCAAGCCATCATATTGTGGCGTAAATCCACATTGACTTGCAGTATTTACAATAAGCATTGCTTTGCCTTTATAGTCGCTTAGGCTTTTGGTTTCGCCTTTGTTGTTTTTTACTTCAAAATTGTATATTGATTCACTCATATTGATTTAGACTCAACCTTCTTGATATATAGTCCATTCCAAAATTCATCCAATTAATTCTGGCTCTGAACCCAATTCTCTAAAGATATTTCTTTTAAAAAACATAAACCCAATACTCAATGCTACGATCAATCCTAGACTCGCTATATAGATTGTCTCATTGGTGAAGTAGTACAAAAGTCCAAAACTTGTCAAAAGTCGAAACGGTTCCCAGATCATAGAAATGGATCTGGATTCAAGTATCCATCCAAAGCTTGTGAGGGATAGAGTCACCCAAATTGTGAGAGCAATGATCTGTTCTGGACTCATCTTTCCGACAAATAGTAATCCCATAAAGGATATAATCAATGTTAGAACAAACCAAGCCAGTGTATAAAATTTGATTCCATTTTCTATTCTTGGATCAAATTTAACATATTTCTTAGGATCCACTTCAGGTGGCTTCAAAAAGACCGCTTGCTCACCTTCTTTCATTGGAGGAATCCAACCCGGTGGCTTGAACCATACTTTGATTTTGTTTGTGATTCCTTTTGCTTTCCAGCTCATTTTTGCAATTTCTAAGAGATAGTGGAAATTCGCCCAGACAGGATTGAAGCTTCCTAGTGGCTTGACAGTACCGTAAACACATTCCTCTTCTTCTTGTTGAAAAGTTCCGAACAATCTGTCCCAAATAATGAATATTCCGCCATGATTACGGTCAATGTATTTCGGATTGATTGCGTGATGCACCCTATGGTGCGCCGGTGTTGATAGTATGAATTCACCTACAGTACCTATAGACTTGACTGCTTTTGTATGAACCCAGAATTGATAGATCAAATTGATCTGACCTGCAGCAAGGAATACCCAAGGATTGAATCCAATAATCGCTAAGGGAAGATAAAATATCCAGGATAAGAATCCACCAATGCCAGATTGTCGTAGAGCAACGATTAGGTTGTATTCTTCCGAAGTATGGTGAATCACATGTCCAGACCAGAAAAGATTGACTTCATGTGAGACACGGTGAAACCAATAGTAACAGAAATCCCATAGTATTATACAAGCAATCCATCCGACAACAGATTCAATGGGAATTGTAGCTAAGCGGAAGTTCTCATAGAGATAAAAATATGCAAAGAGAGAAACACCCTTTTGGAACAGTCCCCAAAGTTGAGATAGGATTCCAGTTGAGAGATCTGTAATAGAGTCGTTGATTCGATAATAATTTTTATTCTTGAAGAATCCAATTCCCATCTCTATAAAAATCAATAGGAAAAAAAATGGAATGGCGAAAGTCACATAAGGTGGCGGAATAAAATTTTCTGGCATCGTGAGATGAATGTTAATTCGAATTCAATTCTTTGTCAAGAAAAAGTTTAATGTTTGGAAAATATAGAAATTTGAAGTTAAATAATCTTACCTAAACCAATGAAAAATTATAAATCTATATTTTAGATTTAAGGAATTTTCTTTTAGTCATAGAATATCGATTGTATCATTTCAATTGTTGAATGGAATCTTGAGCAATCCGTATAAACTGTTCAGGTTTTAGTTCTTGCGGTCTTTTGTCTAGCAACCCAGATGATTCAATTTGGTCTAAGAAAAGTTTTCTAAGTACAGAATGTTCAGTATGGTTGGGAAATAAATCTTCCGGAGCTTCTCTTATAGATGTTGAGAGTTTTTTACGTTTGCCCCAAAAGGATGCTCGAAGCAAAGATGAGAAAATTTGAATTTGTTCTTTATTAATGAACAATTGTTCTTTGTGTCGAATCCATAGAATAAAAGCTGAATCAATGCTCGGTGAAGGATAGAAGGATCCTTTCTTCGCTATCTTATATCTTTTAAGAGTTCCGAACCCACGAATAAAGACGGAGAGAGATGATACCTCATCCATAATCCTATCGGCGAATTCTTTCTGCACGAGAAAAAGGAAGCCAGTCATGTCTTCTAGGTTCTCTATGCATCTTGTTAATATTTCCGATGTTATATAATAGGGTAGATTTCCAAATACAAATGATTTTTTGCCATTGAGATTGTCTAGATAGTCAAGGCAGTCTCCTTCGTATAGCATAATATTTGTTTGGTTGTGACCAATCCCTTCACGAAAAATATTACAACTGATTGGATCAATTTCGAAAAGATAGGTTTGCTGGTTCAATTCGAGAATCTTATGGGTCAATGCGCCCAGACCAATTCCAATTTCGGCTAGAGATTCTGTAGTATTCGGAATATCATTCGGTATAGTCTCAAATATTGAATCAACAATATTGCGATCAATCAAATAGTTCTGGCCCCAAGATTTCCGTGGGCTCACTCCCTTCGCTTCCAGAACTTTTCGTATCTCTGTCGGCTTGAAATAAGGAAAATCTTGAGATGTCATTTAAGTTTAGAATTTTCCATTGCTTGGATAACCCAAGCGATTTTTCAGTAGGTAGATCTTTGAGTTTTGACTTTTTTGAGTTTGTTGGATCTTTTTTTATTTCAGGTTTCTGTAATATAATCGTTCCATGCGGATGTTTTTTTGCAATGTATTTGGGAAGCCAATCCGGATCGAATCCAGATTTAAAGAAAAGAAAAGATTCACCTGCAATTGAATAGAAGGAATTTTTCTTTATTTTTACAACCTGTCCTTCGGGAATTTCTAGATGATCGAGTCGAATTTTTCGGGAACCAATTAAGAATTTTAAATCTTTGTTACTTGCAAAACAGAAACTTACGTAGGCAAGACAAGAATAATGATCTATATAGAGATAATCTAAATTTTTGCATGTATAGAAATGGATATTTCGTCTCAGAGATTCTTGATCATTTCCGCAATATCCTCCTAATGATCCGTTTTTGCCTTGTATCAAAAAATACGAATCATTGCTAAGATGATAGATTCCATCTTTCTTCGGATCTCGGATGTCGTTACCTTGCGAATGGCCGTAGATAAAAAAGCCTATGATGAATAGATATCCCAGGAAAAAGCATATTCGATGAAACCATAAATTTTTGACTTTTTGTTCTGTACTTTTCGAGGAATCAGTTTTAGAATATTTATTTTGATTTTTGCTAATAATTTCATAACATAACAATAGAAAAAAACTTATAGCAATAGAATAGATGACTATAGCTTCAAGACTAGCTTCCCAATTTCTATAGAAACCAAAATGATACGATATGAATTTCATTGAGAAGGAAAGAAATTTCAAAGAAGAGTTGAGTAAAACCCAGAGATAGGTAACTAAGCTATGAGGAATGAACCAATCGAGAAATATATTCAGATACAAAAAAGGTAATATGATTGATGTCAGCGGGACAAGAAAAAAATTACTGAGAATTCCACCCCAACTGAAACCTTCAAAATAAGTAAAAGCTGGTAAGAAAGTGCCAAAACTTGCCGCAAGGGTTAAAGTCAAGTTTTGACTTATAATTGTTTTTTTTCCAAAAAATAAAATAGAATCCAATGCAGGTTTCAGGAAGAAAATTCCGGCAACTGCCGAAAAGCTAAGATAGAATCCGATACTACGATACATATCGTCACGAAACAAAAATACAACGAGAGCGCTTGTAAGAAGTAAATCAATCGGTCTGATGGTTCTAAATATCATCTTACTTACTACCAAAGAGAAAGCAAAATAGAAAGCTCGAGTGAGTGATACTGGAAATGCTAAAAGATACAAATAGAACGCAGCTAGAATCAATGGGAAGCTATAAGCTAAGTAATAATTGAATCGGAATAAATACTTTCCAATAAAATATAGAAATCCAATTAGAATTCCAATATGCAATCCTGATGCTGCAAAAAGATGAAGGGTTCCTGATTCTAGAGCTGCTTGGTAGAAATCTCGGTCTAAATATCCTGAATCACCAAAAATCAAACCCATAGCAATTGCTAGTTCATTCTTTTTTAATCCATAGCTTTGTAATTTTGATTCTAGCTTATTTTTTATGGAGATGTTCGGATAATCTATTTCGTCCAGTTGCTTACAATTTTGTATTCGGATGCGAAAATATTTATTTCCAAAGCGGATTAGACTTTTGTGTAAATAGTTTTCATTTTTTAAATCTTGCGGTTGGATTGAATCTGGTAAACACTGCATTTTGTAAATCGATTCTGGTTTATAGATTTGCAATGGAAAATTGAATTGCTTATCCCCATTCTCCCATTTGCTCAGATAGATTCCTTTGCGAATCATCGAGCCAGGTGTGATTGTCCATTCCGAATTATCTTTCTTAAGTAAACTTAAGAATTGATCAAGTGAGTCCTGATTGATTTTTGTTTGAGCGTTTCTATACGCTAGGACAAGGAGACCGATCGAGATTCCAAGAATGAATTTATGAATGTATTTATTATCTCCTTTTATGGAGATTTTTCGGAGGTTGATTTTTTTTAAGATTCGGAATCGATGTAAACTTTCATGGAGAACAAGTAAACTGATCAGAATAAAGGAATATATAAATAATTTAGATTGTATGATTAGAAAAATAGGATCGGAATATTTTAATTTCTGTATTAGAACATTCTCGAGATTAGAAGTTGTGAATTGAGTATTTTCGATTGTATAGGTGGATACCAAAAATTCTGCGAAGAGAATTCCCGCGGCTAAAATCGCGATTCCGGATCGAGGTAGATATTTCTCCACAATTAGGAATTTCCTGATTGGGCGAGACTAAGATTCTATTTATTAAAAAAACTTAAGTTCACCGAGATTTTCTCGGATTTTTTCCAACGTGGGATCTATATAAGATTTTGCCTTAGCTTTACCAGATGCAAGAACTTCTCTTACATAGTCTGGATCATTTTGTAGACTGAGTCTTTTTGTTCGGAAATCTGCAAAATGTTCTAGGATTTTCTCCAACAATTCCTTTTTTACATCGCCATAGCGAAGTCCAGGTGTTCTGAATCGATCAGCTAATAGGAGTTTGTCGTCTTTAGATAAGAATAAAGAATAGATTGCATAGAGAACACTTTTATCTGGATCTTTAGCTTCGTCAATTCCTGCGGAGTCACTTACAATCGACATCACAGCCTTTTTGATTTCTTTCTCAGAATCAAAAAAGTTGATTGTATTGCCGTACGATTTGGACATTTTTGCTCCATCGATTCCAGGGACGAGAGCGGTTCCTTCCTCAATATCCGGTTCTGGAATTGTGAAAACTTCGCCATAAGTTGTATTGAAGCGAATCGCAATGTCTCGAGCAAATTCTAGATGTTGCTTCTGGTCTTTTCCAACGGGAACTTTTTCTGCCTGAAACGCAAGGATATCTGCCGCCATAAGAATAGGGTAGTTGTACAAAGCAGCGGTTGGTGTGATTCCCCGAGCGGTCTTGTCTTTGAATGAATGAGCAAGGGAGAGCTGGCTTGTAATGATCGCCATGCTAAGATACCAAGTGATTTCTGTTACTTCGGGCACATCGGATTGAATCCAAAAAACTGTTTTATTAGGATCAATTCCCAGAGCGAGTAGATCCAATACAGCATTTCTAGTATTCTCCCATTGAATTTTTTTGTCTTTAAACGTTGTTAGAGAATGTAAATTCGCAACAAAAAGAAATAGATTTTCTTTGGATTGATAAGATAGCATTTTCTGAATTGCAGAAAAGTAATTTCCTAAATGCAATTTGCCTGACGATTGGATTCCTGTTAAAACTCTCAAAATTAATTCTCGTCGTAATCCAATGAAGAATCTTCGGCTCCCAATTGATTTTCCGGTTTAGCAGATTTTTCAAAACCTTTACCAGTGAGTCGTTCGTATTCTTTGTTGAGTTGTTGCAATTCATCTTCCAATCTACGATTTTGTGTGAGTTTAGAAGTTGTTAGTTTATCTTTGAAAATTACAGCATAATTAAAAAGAAGCTTACTCATCGTAATGAACACGTCTGAAATCATCATTCCATTGATTCGATCACGAGTAACGATTCTTGAATCATAATGCGGAATAAATCTATGGAGAATTTTTATTTCTTCGATTACTTTTTCTTTGGTTTGATGAATCTTATCTTGCAGAGTTCCTTCCGCTTCATACTGCTTTGCAAGCAAATGGTTCTCGACGATTACATTTAATTTTACAGCAAATTTGCCAAAAAAATCTGCTGCTTCTGCTAATACTCCTAGAATATTACTTGCAATCTGGTCACTTGCTCCTGATGAATAGTCCTTTGAAAATTGACCAAAGCTATATTGAAAGCTTGGGTATTTTCTATTAAAGGCATCTATGGAACGAATGATTGTGTTTATGGTTTCGATTTCAGATTTGAAAAGTCCAGGTTGAATCGCAATCACATCATTTTGTTGGTTCTTATCGCCAACTTTGATATAACCTTCGAGTATACTCACAAAAACAGATTGAAAATCTCGTAATAATAGATATACCAACTTATGCGGCATGGTTTTGTATTGAGCCTTAATTCCGTCCGTATTAACATTTTCTGGATAATGATGAGAAAAATAGTCCTCTATCACCAATCCTAAGAAATCAAAGGAGATCTTACCTTTATCATCAATTTTGAAATAGCGATTCTTTAGTCCAACAAGTTCATCTCTCTTGTGAAGCTTTGTGGAGATTTCATCCGATAACCTTGCAATAGTTAGTTCTACTTCTTTGGTAATTTCTTGTGATGCTTGGAATCGAGTCTCATTGATTGGAGGAACTGCGAGAAGTTTTGTGATATCTTCCCATTCCATCATTTTTTTATGAACAACAATATAGAATGCTTGGATTGCTTCGGTTAATTTGGGTTTGGTGGTCTCTAGGGCGAGTCCGTAGTTTAGCCCAGACAAAATGTTCGCAAGCTTAGCATTTAGTTTCTCATCTTGTTTGACCATTTCTGGAACATGGTCTAGAATAATATCCTTTGAATCTGGTCTAGATATCAATCTTGTATAATACATCTGCATCTTGAGTGATCGATCTAAGAAAACTTCAGGAGAGATTCTATCCAAGAACAAACTATCCAAGGATATAAAAGAATTAAAAAACTTATTAAAATTATTTATTACATTATAGACTAAAGGATTCCAAATTCTCCACCCTTGCTGTTCACAGATTCGTAGAGCCTGAATTGTCGCAATGATCTGATCTTCTTTTAGGTATTTGAAAATTTTCTCAACATTTCCAGATATAGTTGGATTTCGTCCAAACAAACCAATATCAACTGCTTCAGTGTCTTTTGCAAATTTTATAATATTCGCATTCCCGCCGAATAGAACACTTAAGAATCCTCCAGTTACTGGAGCGTCTTTTTTCTTTTTCTTTGGGTCATCGTTTTTCGGTTTATTTTGTTTTGGAGATGCGCTTGTTCCACGATTGCCACTATCTTTTTTCGGTTCAGCTCTTTTAGGTCGGGGAGTCTCTTCTGGAAGCGCAGATTTTGCCCTTAACTGACTTTGGAAATCTTCATCTATTTTTTTGATTAGATCGATTCGAATAAAAACATCATTGGATCTTTGGATTGCATCATCAACTAGCTGTTGCTGCTCAGGAGGTCTTGATTTTCTATATAAATCAGCAAATACTTTATGGGCGTCTGTACGGCTGATTGAATTCAATGACTATTCCTTTTGGTTTAACGGATTCTCTACAATAAGGGAGCTAGCAGGAGGTTGAAAATTGAACAAACTCGAGGACAATCCAATATTGGTTGAGATACCACTGAATATAATTTCGGTAGTTCCCTCCTCAGAATTGAGTTGTTTCATGCGAATCGACCTTGGAAGATTCGATTCATTGAGTGCTATGGAAATTTCGGAATATCTTTTCGTACTAGATTTCAATTTTAGATTTTTGCCTGTGCCTGGAACTTCTTCGTAGCCCGAGACTAAGCCAGCAATTCCGCTTGAATAACCTTTAAGATCTTGTTTAGCGGCGATGCCTCGTTCAGGTGAGTAGAACCATAAGGTTTTGCCATTGGCAGATATTACTCTTCCATCGGAGAATTTAATATGAAGATTACCTGGTTTTTTGTAAGAAAGGGTGCCTGTAATGGATCCGTTTAAAGTGATATTTGCACGAAAGCTATCAAAGGAATTCATCGCACCTATTAAAGCGGATACTTGTCCTGATGATTGGGAATTGATATCCCGCAGACTTCCTAAATATAGGATCACCAATCCAAGAAAAACAAGGATTCGATTCGATCTGCGGGACATAGAGTAGTGGATTATCCCAGTACTTTTTTGAATTCTGCAGTGAGAGCTGGAACTACTTCGAATAGATCCCCAACTACACCATAGGTTGCAACTTTAAATATTGGAGCATCGCCATCTTTGTTGATTGCCACAATGTATTTAGATGAACCCATACCAGCCAAATGCTGAATCGCACCAGAAATTCCGCAAGCGATGTAGCAGTTTGGAGATACAGTCTTACCTGTTTGTCCAACTTGGTGAGAGTGAGGAATCCAACCCGCATCTACAGTTGCACGAGAAGCACCTAAAGCAGCACCTAAAGTATCAGCTAGGTCTTGAAGGATTGGCCAGTTTTCTGGTCCTTTGATTCCACGACCACCGGATACAATAATGGATGCTTCGGTCAATTGAACTTTAGATCCACCAGATGCATCAACAGATTTGGTTTTCAATTTCACATCGCCAAATCCTGCAGAGCTTGCTTCCACGGCACCCTCTCCAGCTTTCTCTGTAACTTCTTGTGAGTTAGGTCGAACTGTGAAGATTTGGATGTCAGAAGTTACTTTGAAATTACCATAAGCTTTACCAGAATAAATTGGTTTCTTCGCTACAACTTTTCCACCGTCAACAGACAGACCTACAACGTCCGCAATGATTCCAGCATTGGATTTGATTGCAACGCGTGGAGAATAGTCTTTACCTTGAGGAGTATGTGGCAAAAGGATCACCTTCGCCGATTTCTCTTGAGATACTGCATGAACGATATTTGCAAATCCTTCTGGATTGAATTCTGATGCTTTTGCATTGACGATGATGTCAGCGCCAACTGCTTTCAATTCTGCAGAAACTGAATCTGCTTTGTCATCGATAACAAGTGCAATAACTTTTCCACCCAATGCATCGGCAATCTTGCGACCAGCAGAGGTTAACTCTTTGGAGATCTTTTTCAATTCTCCGTTTTTTACTTCACCTACGATTAGTACGTTACTCATGCGATTCTCCTTAGATTACCTTAGCTTCTTCTCTGAGAGCTTTAACAAGTTGTTGAGCAAATCCAGCTGCGTCAGCTGCATCCAATTTTCTACCAGCTATACGTGGAGGAGGCGGCTCAAGAGAAACTGTTTCCACTTTTCCACCGCTAACACCTAGATCTGCTGGTGTTTTGGTTTCGATTGGTTTCTTCTTCGCTGTCATGATTCCTTTTAGAGAAGGATATCTTGGTTCGTTCAAACCTTTTTGTGCTGTAACGACTGCCGGAAGTGTAGTTTCTACAACTGCAACTCCACCATCGATTTCTTTGGTCGCTGTTACATTGCTTCCGTTGAATTCAAGCTTCAATGCCATAGCAATATGAGGAATGGATAGTCGCTCAGCGATTTGAATTGCAACTTGAGAACTGTCAGTGTCGATTGATTGTCTTCCACCTATCACGAGTTCTGCGCCTTCCGCTTTAGCAAATGCAGCTAGAACATCAGATGTGAAAGCATTATCAAAACTATTGTAATCATCTACCTTGATATGAACTGCTCGATCAACACCCATTGCATAAGCTGTTCTTAGAGCTTCTACAACTCGGTCTGGACCAACGGAGACAGCAATTACTTCTCCGCCACTTTTCTCGCGGATCCGAATTCCTTCCTCAATTGCAAATTCATCATAAGGGGAGATGATCCATTTGATTCCTGATTCGTTGATGGCTTTGTCACCAACTTTGATATTGGTTTCCGTATCGGGAACCTGTTTAACTAGAACTACGATTTTCATTCTTTAACCCCGTTGGTTTTGTATAATTTCC
Source organism: Leptospira sp. GIMC2001 (assembly GCF_028462125.1). NCBI lineage: Bacteria > Pseudomonadati > Spirochaetota > Leptospiria > Leptospirales > Leptospiraceae > Leptospira > Leptospira sp. GIMC2001. The sequence goes on from NZ_CP115468.1 coordinate 1,057,722, forward strand.
AGAATTCAAGAAGTGAGCTAGCTGGGAAGGATTTTTTTAGGGAAAAAATCCATCAAAACTCACAAGGTTTGCATCAATTGAGGATTTTTAAGATGGATTGTCATCCATTGACTCATAAGAATTCCACACGGCTTTAATCCACTGGTATAGCCAGACATAGAAAACCAAAACCACAACCACATTGGCATCGGTTCGCAGATAGATTGCCAGACCGAAAACCAGCGGAGAAAGCAGAATCAAAAGATAGAAAATTATAAAGACCCAATTTCCAGGAGCTAGTGGCTGAAGAATAGCTTTACGAGTGGAAAATAAAAGACTTTTGTAATCATTCTTATTGGAAGAAAAAACTTTATAACCAAAAATGACGAGCAATACAACCCAAATACCAGATGCAACCATATTCTTAGGATTCAATCCATAGTCGGAATTGCAAGGGGAATTTATGGAAAGTTTTTTCTAGATGATTCTATCCGCACGAAGGGAGCGATCGTTTTCGAATCTTTTTTTGATTTCATCGGCAAATCTGCTCTCGGTAAAATTGCTCAGTCCTTTTTTATGATATCCAAGAAATAATTTATAGTAGGTTAGGGCGGAATTTTTGATGGCACCATTCCATTTCTCTTCATGAATTCTTCCAGCTAGATACAAGGCAATTGGATATTCTCGACCTTCTAGAATATCTGGGTTGTCTAGAATTTCCAAAACTTGGATCAAACTATCTTGAAATTGTTTACGATGAAAATAATTCCATGCCATATAGATTCTGATTCTTGCCACAGTTGGTGGATTCATAAATTTTGTGAGAAGCTTTTCATACTCTGAGATTGCCTTCGCTGGATCTTTAGATTCGATGGAACGAACAGATTCCATCGCTTTGCGAAATGCTTCCTTATCTTCGTCACTCGTTGGAAAATCAGAAAAATCACCAAATTCGCTGGATGCTATTTTGGTTTTGTCTGTCGCTTTTGCAGTAGTCGAATATTCTGAATTTGCTGAATTCGGTACTTTGCTTGTCTTCGCGGTTGCAACTTTTTGATTCTTGGTACTATTCGAGTTCTTGCTCAGAGATGATTTTGTATTCGATGATGAATTGCTAATCTTAGAATTGGAGTTCGTTTGCGTTTTGGAATTTTTGATGTTAGAATTTGAAACCTTGTCGTCCGATTGCGTTTTTGGAATCGCATTCATAGTTGAATCTAAATCATTCGAATTCGAGGAAGATTTTTTTTGCGCTTCCAGATCAATTGCATTGGAATTGTCATGAAATTTCTCAGGCTCAAGATCCCTTGTTAAGTCAGGGAATGGTAGAAAAATTGTTTCTTCATCTGCATCAATCGAGCCCAGTGCTACAAAACATGTAATAAGAAAAAGAATACTGGATAAATAAAATATTTTCATGGTCTCAGTTCTAGTTTGCTGGTGCCCTAAGAAGTTCTCGTTTTTCTTTAGTTGGTTGATTGGAGTCTGGTCCCTTATTGGATTCCGATTCAGAATTGGTTTTCTTTGGCAAACGATTCTCAATTGCCTCTAATCTATTGAGGGTTGATTCCAAACGTTCGGTTGTTTTTTCCGATTCTTCAATTTGTTTTTCGATTCGCTCAAGACCGCCAGGTCTTTCGTCCTGAGATTCATCTCGTCCAGGTAACCATTCTTTGGTTGGATTGGTTGGCGATTGCAAAGCAGGAGGAAGTCCGTAATCTCTTTGTTGAGATCGTAGGTCGCCTTCATTCATAGGATCTTTGTTAGTATCTAACAACTTACCATCTGCATTCAAGTCTCTGTTGGAAAGAATCGAATCTCTGATCATATTTTCATCTACTCTGCGAGAAATTTCTAACTCTACATCACTGATTCGAATATTTTTTCTCTTTCGATTGTATTCTCGTTCCAAGTCTTCGATAAATAATGATTTTGAATCTTCGGCAATTTTGAGACCTTCTGCACTTGTGTCGCCATAACCTAAATTCCAACCGTAGTAAGCGGCAACACAGACAAAAAAAGCAAAAAGAGCAATGGCAATTTTCTTGAGGAGTTTCGCAATATCATCAGGAATTTTATTGGCTAGATTATCTAGTGCGCCAAGGGCTTTTTTGGGATCAATTCCAGTTGTATCTAATTTCATTTTGTATTGAATGTTTAACGAATTCGAAAAACAACTCTCCTATTCTTAGACCTGTTTTCTTCACTATCATTCTTAACGATTGGCTTGCCTTCACCATAACCAACTGTATCGATTCGACCGGGATCAAGTCCTCCCAAGCGTACTAAATGTTCTTTGACGGCTTTTGCTCGAAGCTCACTGAGGGTAAGGTTTGTGTCATCTTGTCCAATATCATCTGTATGCCCCTCCAAAATAATCTGAAGGTTGCCCATTTCCTTGAGTATAATTGCAATTCTATTCAATTCAGGCTCAGATTCTTTGGATATTTCAGCACTTCCCAATTCAAAAAACAAATTATTTAGAGTGATTTCTCTGCCTTTTTCGATTTTTGGTAGGTTCAGTACAACTTCATAGGTTGATTCAAGCGGTTTTTTATTATTTGAATTTGGAATGTTAATGCTTGTTAGGTTTAAATTTTTTGAAACGGGTAGATATCCATCTTTTTCTGCAAAGAATCCATAATTGTCTCCGTAAGGAAGAATGATGGAAAATTTGCCTGTATTGGGATCAGAGATTCCTTTGCCTAAGATTTTCTTCTGATTGAGTGACTCATAACGTATTTCAGCTGACAATGGCTTGTTATCATGATCTAAGATTACACCTTGTACTACAACAACAGGTTCTGGACGAAAATTCTCTGGAATCTTTGCCAAGAAAAGTTCACCCTCCCGAGAAACATAGGCCCACTCAGAACTAGCTGGAATGGAAAAGAAGTTAACACCCCTTAGTTTAGTGGATATCTCTTCAGGTTTGCTCCATTGATTCCATCCGTTACCGATTCTCTTAGTGAAGTAAATACTCAAATCTTTGCCATGTCCGTTGGAGGAAAAATATAGAGTTCTATCATCCGGTGCAAGAAAAGGAGCCATTTCTTCTTCGGTTGTATTAATATTCGCACCAAGATTGATTCCATCACCAAAGATTCCATTGGAATCCATAAAACTCACATAGAGATCCAACTTTCCATAATTAGAATTTTGTTGAGCCGAAAAGATTAGAGTTTTGCCAGAAGATGATAGAGCCGATCCACCAAATATCTGTTGGTTGGGATTTTCTGGTTTTCTATAAAGATTATAAAAGCTTGGAAATAGAATTGGTTTGGGAGCTGTCCAATAATTATTGTCACGATTGCTTTTGTAGAGTGGTGCTCGATTGAAGATTTTTTCTGATTTTTCTTGGTATTGGCTTTTTAGTTTATTGATTTTGTATTCAAATTCTTTTCTGCTCTGAACATTTTTAACTAACTCTGCGGATTTCTGATCCATTTCTAATTTTAGATCATCAAGTAGTTCTGTCTCACCAAAATTTCCAAACACAAATAATTCATTGCCACCTGGTAGAGCTGATATTACAGCAGATGGCATTTTATTATTGAGTGGAGTCTCCATCTGCCATCCTTGCTTCCAGAAACCATATTCATCTTTTTCTGAAGTCCAAATTTTCTGAGTAGACCTTGTGCTACCTTGCGGGCGAACAAGTGTAGTCCAGAACATCTTATTTCCATCGGGGGTTACCTGTGGGTTGAAGGCAAATTCTCCCCTCGTTACATATTTTGGAATCTTTTTTAAGATCCAGTCGGGTGCAGTTGTATCTTCTGTAAATGGCTCGATCTCATAACGGAGGGGTCTGCATTTTTTTCCATTTCTTTCGCAGAGTATTCTAATTTTCTTAAGTGTCAATTCTGAGAATTCAATTCCGAAGCTATGAGAAGCAAATTCTGTGATTCCTTGTTCGTTTTTTAACATCAGTCCTGAGTTCAGGAGTTGGCCCGTAAGAACGTAGAATTTTTCATTCGCGTGCAAACTGAAACATATCAATAAATACAAAATTAAGGAAAAGATCGCAGCCATTCAGGATATTTTCGGTATTTTTGGAAAATTGCTTAATAGAAACGATTTGGCAGTAGAGATCGATTTTAGAAAATGACCGTATGATTAGCGCAACCGGCATTACCATGAGTTATGGAAAGAAAACTCTATTTGATGGAGTTTCCATTAATTTTAAACCAGGCTGCCGCTACGGTTTGATCGGAGCCAACGGATCTGGTAAATCCACATTTATGAAAATTCTTGCAGGAATTGAGCAACCAACTATTGGCTCAGTAGCTGTAGATAAAGATAAAATCGTTGGATACCTCAAGCAGGATCATTATGAGTATGAGAAAGAAACTGTAATCAATACAGTGCTTCGGGGAAACCCAGCTTTTTGGAAAGTTGCTCAAGAAAGAGATCTTCTCTATTCAAAAGAAAGTATGACTGATGAAGAAGGAATGCGAGTCAGTGAGCTAGAAGAAATGTTTGCCGATATGGACGGCTACGAAGCTGAGAGTAGAGCGGGAGAGTTGCTCGAAGGATTAGCTATACCAACTGCCGTTCATGGACAAGAGCTCTCTACTTTAACCGGTGGATTCAAACTTAGGGTTCTTCTTGCACAAGTTCTATTCCAAAAACCGGACGTTTTGTTATTAGATGAGCCCACAAACCATTTAGATATCAAAACTATTTTCTGGTTAGAAAACCTCCTCAATAATTATGAAGGAGTTGTTATTGTTATTTCCCATGATAGGCATTTTATCAATTCCATATCAACCCATGTTGCCGATTTAGATTATAATACAATTCGAGTATACCCTGGTAATTACGATGGGTATATGCAAGCGTCCACACAAGCGCGTGAACAGCTTATGAATGATAATAAGCGTAAGAAAGAAAAAATTGCAGAATTACAAGAATTCGTAAGTAGATTTAGCGCTAACGCATCTAAGTCGAAGCAAGCAACTTCCAGACAGAAACAGATTGAGAAAATCAAAGCAGACTTCTCCGACATTCGTCCGTCATCACGTGTATCTCCATATATTCGATTCAAGGCTCTCAAACCACTTGGTAAAGATGTGATTGAGGCTGAGAAAATTTCCAAATCCTATGAGCAACCTGTAATAGAAAATTTAGATCTGATGATTGGAAAAGGTGAAAAAGTGGGAATCGTCGGAACAAACGGAGTAGGTAAGACAACTCTATTGAAGATGCTCATGAAGAAACTGGAACCTGATTCAGGTGTTGTCAAATGGGGAGATTCTGTTGTTGCATCCTATTTTCCACAAGATCATCGGGATGGAATTGGTGAAGATGCAGATACATTGGTTGAATGGCTACTGAAGAATTCTCAACCCGGATTCGAAGTCCAAGACATTCGAGCTATTTTAGGAAGAATGCTATTTAGCGGTGATATGGCGAACAAATCCACCAGTGTGCTTTCTGGTGGGGAAAAGTCTAGAATCATTATCGCTAAAATGATTCTAGCTGGCGACAACCTGATTGCCCTTGATGAACCAACAAACCATTTGGATCTAGAATCTATCGAGTCACTCAATTACGCACTCACTGAATTTGATGGAACGGTGATTCTTGTATCGCATGATAGAGAATTTATCAGTTCATTGTGTACGCGAATCATTGAAGTATCTCCAGGTAAGATCGTTGATTTCAAGGGAACCTACGATGAGTATTTAGAACGAGAAGGTGCTGAGTTTTACAAAAGACTCACAGGTGGACCTGTTCTTTCATCGAAATAATTTCTCTTTTCTTGAAATCAAATATCAAAAAAACATTGTTTCCTTAATTCCTATTCGGTAGAACAGAAATATACGGGAGCCATTCTTAATAGTTTTTAAGATAGGTTTGCGAAATTGTTTACTAAGCGAACATTCTGAACCATAGGATATTACAATGAGCAATAGTTCTCAGGTTTTTGTTTTTGAGTAAGATATTGCGATTTCTATTTTCTGATTTTGAAAGTAGAAATTCTATTCAGGCAGAGGAAGATTTATACTTTCCTAAGAATTCTCAAGTAAACAGATTTCGAAAAGGCAACCAGGAAAAATTAAGTTTTGATATCGGGTTCTATCGAAAAATCCTTCTTATCACTTCCATTATCATTCCAGTTTTTAGTTATGCGATTTCCAATTTTTATTCTGGAATTCATCGGCCGCTATGGATTCGAATCTTATTCTTTGCAATTCCGCTTATTATCTTCGTCCTCTCCTATTTTTCTCCCTTCGTAAGACGAAATGTTCGTAAATTCTATTTTGCTTGTGGTTATTCCGCATCTCCATTTTTGATTTATCTAATCTATAGGAATGATTTTTTTTCTTTCTATATATTTTCTTTTATTTTTACAATTTTTGCTGTAACCATCTCCATTGTAACTAAGCGTGAATTGATCTATTTTTTATTGTATATAATAATTTTGGATATGATTGGATTGTTTATTTTTAGTAAATATCCAAATCCAGTTGAACTAGAATTTTCCAAGATCTATATATTCCACGCCTATATATTTGTTGCATCGTTGATTTCTTATTCTATAATTTCTTCTCGCTTAGAACAAATCATTCGATTGGAGAAAACGGAAGAATTTAAAAATAGAGTAGAGGGGTTTTTAGATGAGGCAAGACAAGAGCTAGAAAATATAAAACTAGCATTAGAAACTTCATCTATGGTCGCTATCTTAGATAAGTCTGGGAATATTATTTACGCAAACGAAAATTTCATTCGTATAACTGGATATTCTAATATTGCTGATGAAGGCGAAAGACAAAACTTTCTGAACTCAGGGCAGCATTCGCGAGAGTATTTTCTTAGATTATGGAATATGATTGAATCCGGGAATGTATGGTCGGGTGAGCTTTGTAATCTAAGACGAAACGGGCATGTATATTGGATGTCCACAACAATTGTCCCAATCTTTGATTCCTCAACTATTCCAGAGCGATTTCTTGTAGTGGGTTATGATATTACTCTAAGAAAATTGAATGAAGTCAAGCTTGTGCAATCTGAAGAGAAATATCGTAGTCTTTATAATTCCATTAAGCACGATCTGCTTCTTGCTTCCGAAGCACAGAAAATTCTTATCCCCGAGCCGCAGAATATTCCTTCTCTAACTATCAAATCATTTGTTCATCCTTTTATGGAAGTCAGCGGTGATATCATACTTCCTCATTATGTCAATGAGACTTGTGTAGAAATATTTCTTGCTGATATCGCTGGACATGGAATTGCACCAGCTCTTGTATCTGCTGTGGTTGTGATGGCCTATTATGATCATGCAAAGGAATTGAATCATAATGATCAACCACTTGATACAATTCTAGTCTCGATAAGAGATAGAATAAAAAATATAATGATGGATCAATTTATTAGCGGGGTCTATCTACGATACAATGCTAATACAAGAATTTTGAAATATACTTATGCAGGTCATCTTCCTGGAATATTGCTGCGAGATGGTGAATTGATTTTTATACAAGGGGAGGGGACTCCACTTTTGTCCGAGTATAAGTTGAATCTTTGTGAATACTCGATTCAATTATATGCAAATGATAGAATTTTATTTTTTACGGATGGAGCTTATGAGCTTTCCAATACAAATTCTGATATCCTTGGTTATGATTCATTTATCAAAATTGCTGCCGAGGAACTAAAACATTTGGATAAGAATCCAATTGCCAATATTTTTAAAAAGTTGATCGATTTTTCGGACAATAATTTCCAAGACGATCTCAGCCTACTATTTCTTCAGATTGAATGAATTGAAAATAGCAAAAATATAGAATCATTCTAAAGATTACATTTGTTAATTTTATAATTTTTCCTTTCAATGACTAAATATTCGTTTAATTGAATATTTGATTGATGGAATAGATTTTTCTGAAGGCAAATATTTCATAGTATTTTTAGGTATTTTTAATTAAACTTATGCTGAGTATTTAAGCAGCCTTATCTATTGTCAATAAATCCCAATTAATTTAGAAAATAAGGTTTAATTTTATATTTAATTAATAAAAAATATTTATGATCAAAAAGTTATTGATCAAACAATGTTAGATTGGATTTTTGACTTTGGTGTCAGATACGTTTACAACAATTTCAGAGAAGGGTAATTCTAGAAATTCCGAATTGTCCTTTTATCGCAACATTCTCATTCTGCTTTCAGTAATCGTACCATCGCTATCTGTAGTCGTCAATATTTTTCATCCCGAATTAGAGCGACCGCTATGGGCTAGAATAATTGTTCCTTCATCTCCTGTTTTATTGTTGATTCTATCCTACCGAATTCGTTGGATTCAGGTTCATATTCGTAAAATCTATTTGTATGCAATTTTTTGCATTACTCCAATATTTATTTATCTCATTTATCTAAATGATTTTTTTAATGTTTATTTCTTTTCCGTTTTCCTTCTAATCGTAATTGCGTCTGTTTCGATCAAAACGATCAAAGAGCTATTTTCCTATATTGTTATCCTAGTTATTGTGGACTTGATTTGTATCGCATGGAAAATCAATTCAGAAAACTTTGAAGAATTTCTTCCTGAATTAGCTTATTTCCATTCTTATGCTACCATTTCATTTTTCTTGGGTTATTTTCTAATATACTCTCGCATTAAGCATCTAACGGAAATATTGCGATTGGATAGGCTAAGAAAAATATCACAGAGAGAGAGCAGTGATATTCAAGCTGCGATTCAAGAATTTTCTGCAATTTCGATTACGGATCTATCAGGCTCCATCCTTTATGTCAATGATCTCTATTGCAAAATAGTTGGAACCTCTAGAGAAGAGTTGATTGGTAAGACAGAATCGATCTTTGATTCAAAGCATCATCCGGCAATATTTTTTGCCAGTATTCAAAAAGTTCTAGATGAAGGGAAGATGTGGCGCGGTGATGTACGGATTAAGAATCTAAAAAACGAAATTCGGTGGATTGATCGCACAGTAATTCCATTATTTGATGATTCTGAGACCCCAGCTCGCTTTCTAAGTATTAGTAATGATATTACTGACCGTAAGATGCAAAGTTTTGAGCTTGAAAGATCTGAAGAAAAACATAGAAAATTGTACAATATTCTAAGAGATGATCTCAGAATTGCTGCCGAAACTCAGAGATATCTATTGCCGAATTTCAATTCTGTTTCTGGGTTAAATTGTTCATACAGTATGAATCCATTACTCGAAGTAAGTGGAGATTTACTTTCGGTTAAAAAAAATCGTGATGGTAGTTTTGATTTTCTATTGGCGGATGTTGTAGGACATGGAACTTCTGCAGCATTGCTTACAGCAGTGGTGAGTCTTGCTTTTCGTTGGGTTGGAGATGATCATGAATCTAATCCAGTTCCTGTTGATAAATTATTTGAATCTATTCGAGATACAATCTATGGAATCAATATGGAGCAGTTCATATGTGGAGTAGTTATCCGTTGGTCTCCGAAAACTAAAGAATTAATATATAGCTATGCTGGACATTTTCCAGGTATATTGTATAGAGATAATCAATTGTATGTTCTAGATGGAACAGGAACTCCTATTTATTCTGGTGGAAATATCCGAGTCTCTGAATATTCGATTCAACTAAAATCATCTGATAAAGTTCTATTTTTTACTGATGGTGCATATGAACTATTACGGGACGGCTCCATTTTCTTGGGCTATGATGAATTTATTGAACAATTGAAGGAAATTTTCGCTTTGAATAATTTAAATTATTTAGAAGCAATTCAAGAATACATTTTTGATTATACGAAAGGAAATCTAAATGATGATTTTACTCTTTTTTATTTTGAAGTAGAGTAATCTATTATGAACTTTTTAAACTTATCCAAAGCTATCGCTCGATGAGATATTCTGTTTTTTTCTTCTGCTGATAGCTCAGCAAATGTTTTGCCAAGTTGTGGATAATAGAAAATTGGATCGTAACCGAACCCACCTTTCCCAGAGAAACTTTCAGCTACGATGCCATGAACTTCCCCTGTAAAATATTGGGTTCCATTTGAATCTGTAAAGGCAATGACAGATACAAATTTCGCATTTCGATTTTTGCATCCAATGAGTTCAGAAAGAAGGAGTTCATTTCGTTCGAAATCTTGAAGATGAATGCCACCGTATCTAGCAGAATGAATTCCTGGCCTTCCGTCCAATGCTTCAACACAGATTCCACTATCGTCAGCTAAGCTAAGTTCACCGGATAATTGGAAGAGTGATTCACTTTTGATTTTTGCATTTTCTTGAAAACTGGATCCGTCTTCAATGGGTGCAAAGTTTTCAATTCCCAACTGAGATGGATTCGATATTTCGTATTCAAGCCCTTGAAGAAGTGCTTGAATTTCTATCAATTTATGTTTGTTTCCTGTAGCAATTGCTAGTTTACGTTTCAAAAACTTTCAATTGCAGAATCTAAATTTGAATAGATCTCGAATACTTTGTCAAGCATAGTGATTTCAAATACTTGAAGAATATCTTCATCATTGATGACTAATTTTACATCACCATTTTGAGATTTTAGTTTTCTCTTGAAAGCTACCAGAACACCAAGAGCTGAAGAGCAAATATGGTGGACTTTGGTTAATTCAAGAATTACTTTTCTGCCATCCAATTCTTCAGATTGCACGAGATCCGCTTCAATCTTTTCGGAATCTCTGCGCAAGATAGCACCTTGGAATCGAATAATTTTGATGTCAAATTTTAGATCAGCATTCATATTTCAATCCCTTCTTCCTTTCTGGAAGCTACTACAACCACAACCGATTCTGCACCTGCTTGGCGCAAAATTCTTGCGAGCTCATTTACGCTTGCACCAGTTGTAAAAACGTCGTCCACCAACAATATTCTTGAGTTCTCAGAAATTCTAGCATTTTTTTTTAATTTAAATGCATCACGTGCATGAAAAAAACGTTCTCGTCGAACAAGTGTAGATTGCTTAGCTGCAGAACCTTTTTCGAACATAGAATATACAGGAAGTTTAGATTTAGCAGCTATTCTTGTTGCAATGATTTTCGGTATCACAAAAGGTCTCTTGGTCAAATTGGACGAATGTGAAGGGACAAAAACAATTGTATTGATATTGGATTCTTTTATTTTTTTTTGAATCTTACCTAATTTTAAGGAAAAAAAGCGAATCAGAATCTTTGCATTATTCAATTTTAGAGAATTCATAAGATTTTTCTCTATTTCATTTCGGTTTCGCAGCGCAATGATCGAATCATAAAAGACATTTCGACTATTGCAATATTCGCAATCACTACCAATCTCTTGGGGAAATTGACAGATACTGCATCGATTTACTTGCGTTGATGGATTCAAATTCGCCTTAGATAAGCAACTTTTGCAAACTCCGACAAGGTTTGCAGACATATCTTGAAAGCTACAAATAGAACAATGGCTTGGAAAGAAAAAGTTCAAAATTTTCTCAGTCAACTTCATAGAAATGTATTTCTAAACTTGAGAAGGAGAGGTTCGCTCTAGAACGGAAAATCAATTGGATATAAAAAAAGGAGCTAAAATTTAGCTCCTTTCCATAAATATCTGTAATTAAATTTTATTCTGCAGGTTCAGCAGAAATTTTCTTAATCTCAGATTGTGGAGGATTGACGTCAACTAGGAAGGAAATAGCTTTTAGCTCGCTTTCATTTCCTACATTGTCAATTGCTTTTGCTTCAATTTTGTGTTCACCTTGTGCATCAACAACGATACCATCTACATAAGGACGGAATTCTTCGTCACCATCAACTTTTACAAGGACTCTTCTGATTCCGGACTCACCATCGAATGCACGAATTGTAAATACATTTCCTTTCTTAGAATATGTTTTACCATCGATCTCAACTAGAGGAACATTTGGGATGATCTCAACAGTTGGTGCTTTCTCATCAATGATTACTGCGATGCTAGACTCTCTGCTTTTATTACCAGAATTGTCAGTTGCAGTGTAACGAATCAAATTCGATCCAGATTTTTCCAACTTAAGCGGGCTATCAGCAGCAAAAGTTTCAAATCCAGATTCGTTGATAGAGTATTCAATTTTCTCGACACCAGATAGAGCATCATCAGCTTTGAAAGTAAACGTATTGGACTTAGATGCATAGTTTGCACCTTGAGTAATATGTAGAGGTTCAACTGGCATAATGAGAACTGAAGGTGGTGTATTGTCTACAACAACAGTCAACAATCTAGATGGCTCAATGTTTCCTGCTCTATCAACTGCGCGGTAAGTGATCTGAGATACACCTTCCGTAGAGATTGTAACAGGGCTTGAGTACTTAATGAAGTCTCCAGTGTTAACTCGGTATTCAATATAATCAACTTGCGAAGAATCATCTGATGCTTTGAGTTCAAAAGCTGTTCTTGAATTGATGTACAAGTCTGCATTATTCGCAATTGTTTCAGATTCTTTAGTGCTTGTGGATGTGGCAGAACGAGTCGTTGAAGTTGAAGTAGCTTCTTTCTTCAGTGAAGGTTCTGTGTTTTCTTTAGGTTCAGTTGATTCCGAAGAAGAAGTTGCTTTTGGATCAGCTACCTCGTCTTCAAGATTTTCATTCGCTTGTGAAAACAGGGATACGGATGCGAAGACTAGAGCTAACGCAATGATTTTCTTGTATGCGGACACCGCCATTCTATTTCTCTCCTCTCAAATGCTAAAAATATGTCTAATTTTAGATGTTTATCTATAACAACAGAGTAAGGAAAGCATCCTGTCAACCGATAGTTAAGAAAATAATGGACTGGACACGATTTTTTTCTTATTTATTAGGTTTTTTTGGAATCATCTTACCTCTAGTCGACATGTCAGGGAAAGAAAACTGGGAAAGTAAAATTTATCAGACCTATGTGGTTGAAGATTTTGAGACAATCAATCTGACATCAGATCATTTTCGAGTGAGAAAATATAAAGAAGATCCACTGCCAGAGGTTTGGATGACATCCAATATCACAGCTCCAATCCCAGGATCTCGCAGAGCACTGCTATTTCGATTCTCTGAAGATACAAATTATCCGGCAGAATTTATTTTTCCTGAGCCGATAGAATTTTCTGAATTTTTGAAGGAAATGGAGTTCCCTATTTATTCCAGTAAATCGGGAGGATCTGTATCAATTATCTTACAGACTCACGATTATGAGAACAAAAAGATTTTCTTAAGCAATCTAAACTTTCGTGGATGGAGGAATGTGAAGCTGACCATCAGAGAAAGGCTCAATCAAAATGATCCCGTTCTGAATTCTAAGTTAGTGATTCGCTTCATCGGATTTATTTATGAGCCTCAAAGTTCGACCCCTTATGGTTCCGAAATTCTAGTTGGTTTTGATGATATATCCGTTACGACTAGAAAAAAATATCGACTGCTTCCTGATCCAGCTTCACTTCTTGAATAATAGTTTTGTGGCAGATGTAAATCGATAGCTCGGCAGAATGATTCTTTGGAAAACATTTATGTCATGCTTGTTCTTTCAATAAAAGATTTGAATCAAGATTGAATTTCTATCTAATGTAAAATGTGAATGAGTCGCTTCTATTTCCCATTTCGATTGCGCCCATGATGGAATGGACGGATCGTCATTATAGATTTCTCATGCGTAATTTTACCAAGCGAACTATTTTGTATACGGAAATGGTTACGGCTGAAGCAATTATTCGTGGCAATCGCGATAAACTTCTTGGTAAAGGTGAGGACAATCCGGTGGTTCTCCAAATCGGTGGAGATGATCCTGAAAAAATTTATAAAGCATCGAGCTTTGCAAAAGATTACGGATACGACAGTGTCAATCTCAATGTAGGTTGTCCTAGCGATCGCGTTCAGAATGGAAATTTTGGAGCTTGCCTAATGAAAGATCCTAGATTAGTTTCTGAGCTAATGATTGCTATGCGAGAAGGTTCTCAATTGGAATCAACAGTTAAGCACCGAATTGGAATCGATGGTAAGGAATCTTATGAAGATTTAGCAGAGTTTGTACGAATTGTATCCACTCAGGCAAGAGTTACACATTTTATTGTTCATGCACGAATTGCAATTCTGGGTGGGCTCAGTCCCAAAGAGAATAGAACTATTCCTCCCTTGCGATATGAGGATGTCTATCGCCTAAAACAAGATTTTCCTCAGTTACGAATTGAGATGAATGGAGGAATTTTAAACTTAGGTCAAGCCGTTGATGTGATGAAAACTGATTCTATTGATAGTGTGATGATCGGGCGAGCTGCATATGATAATCCTTTTATATTCTTAAATGTAGATCGACTTTTTGATTCCAATAATCATTGGATCGGAAAAGAACTAGAACAATCAAAAGTTGAGACAAGATCATTCGATGGAACTACGAAATTGCAATCTTCAATTGCAAAAGACGGAGTTACCGCTATAGCACAGCTGCAAATGGAAGATACAATTCCTAAAAATACGATTCGATCTGATGCATCTAGTCATGATCAAATGGAATCACATACTTTGGATTTAGTTTCCTTGACAGAGCAAATCGAAAACTATTTGGAAGAGCATGTTCGATCTGGCGGCCATGTTCACCAAGTCTTACGTCATGCAATTGGGTTCTTTCATGGTTTGCCTGGCAGTCGACAATATCGAAGATATCTGTCCGAACATATGCATAGGGAAAAGTCAGCGGTCGATTTATTTCGTCGTGCAGTCCAGGTTATGGCGACCTGAGGATAGCTGAGGACGGGGCTTAAGCCCAGTCCTCTTAAAAATCAATTGAATCCCAAAATAAAGATAAGCACTAAACTTTTACTAGATACATTTCCAATGACAAATTGAACCAACCTTTCGTCAAATTTAGTTCTTTAACTGCAATTATGTGATCTGAAACATTTGAACCTAATTACAGAATATCTATCCCTTTTTCTTTATCGCATCTTGATATAAATTTGTGAATTCCTGCAATCTTGTTTTCCAAGTCCAGTCTTGTGCGAAAATTCGAGTTCGGATTTTTTCTATTTTTTCTTTGTTCTCGTAGAGTTCGTGCGCTCGCGTTAATGCAGCCTTGAGTGAAGTCGTGCTTCCTGGTTCAAAAAGCAGTCCTGTGGAATTCTCGACATCATAGAGATCTTCTTTAATCGTGTCACGCAGTCCTCCAACTCGACTCACGATTGGGATCGCTCCGTAAGCATGGGAATACATTTGGTTGAGTCCACAAGGTTCGAATAAGGATGGCATGAGGAAAAAATCACTCGAAGCTTCAATCCTTCGTGCAAATTGTTCGCTATATCCTTTATAGAAAAAGATTCTATCCTGAAAATGATGTGAGTAATGAAAAAGCTCACCTTCTAAGTTGGGATCTCCAGATCCAAGGAAAATATAATAGAATGGCAATTCTGCATTTTCTAAAAAAGCTTCAAGGAAATACTTGTATCCTTTCTGCCAAGTTAGGCGACCAACGAGCCCAATCAAAGGTCTGCTCGGATCGATTTTCCTACCAATCTCATCATAGAGGGCTATTTTATTTGCAAGCTTCCCTTGGGAGATCGTGGTTCGATTGAAATTTTGAATAAGTCTTGAATCTAAATCTGGATTCCATTCATCTTCATCAATACCATTTAAGATTCCTAGAAAATCTGCTCCCCTTTTTCTCAGATTAAAGGAAAGACCACAGCCTTGAGGCTCCCATAGCACCTCATCTCTGTAAGTTGGAGATACGGTTGTTACTTTTGTTGCTGTACTAATAGCCGATTTCATATAATTGATTTTGCCATCATGCTTCATGATATCCAGATTCAAATAGAACGGTTCCCCTTTTAGAAAACCACATATATGCTCCGGATGAGTTCCTTGATAGGCAAGATTGTGAATGGTAAAAACTGTTGGAAGTCCATCGACAGACGATGAATGGAAATAAGATGTGATTGCAGTATGCCAGTCGTGACAGTGAACTATGTCTGCTTTTAATTCGAGACTTAAATGGAAACATGCATAGGAAAACAATGCGAAACTATAATGTTCATTAGAATTTTCATATATACGATTGAGATTGCGAAACAGAGGAGAATCAAAAAAATATAAGTATACATCTCCAATTTTGGCTTCAAGAAATATAGAGTCTCTCAAAATAAATGAAGATTCGCTCCCGATAACAGCATTTGGATGGATGCATGAAAATTTTTTACCAGTAAATTTAGGCTGATCTTGAAGTCCGGAAATCATGGGAAGTGCTACCATGACTTTATTGTTTTTCGCTTCTTCCTTGGCAAGAGAAGCTAACATATCGGATAACCCACCCATTTTTATATAAGGATAGAATTCTGCACTTGTATGGAAGATATTCATATAAATTTTCTCCAATATCGAAGGAGCCATGATTGCTTGCGAATTCTTTTTATTCGAATTTCTGTGAGAAAAAACCAAGTCTAATCTCCATGAAGATCAAGCTTCCGTCTGCTTCGTATTTTGCTTCTGGATTGATTACTTTGGCATTTGGTTTATCCTATGAATGCATGAGTCCAGCCGATATTCACAATTTAGGCAAAGATAGATTGAATATAGAAAGCAAATCATTTGAGCATTCGCATTCCCTAGAGGAACGGGATTCGAACGATCTGAGACATTCTCCAATTGGAGATAACTAGCAAAGTAGCTATGACAAATAGATAAATAATTTCTAAACCAAGATCCACATACTAGAGTAGATTCAGAGATTATATGCTATTTATATAAATTCTAAATGATAGGATTTATATTCTCTGCAGTGGGCTTATCTTTTTTCGATTGACTCCCTGGAATCTCGTAAAATTCTAGATTAATAGACAGCAGAGGAGTTTTTCATGGCAATTTCAACGCAGATCAAAGGACTCGCAGAACTCGGAATCGAGCCCGCAGAAGTTTTTCATAATCTTCCATACCAAGAAATATATGAACACGAAACAAAAAACAAAGAAGGTGTAATTTCTGACAATGGAACCATGATGGTGGATACAGGGATATTCACTGGAAGATCTCCAAAAGATAAATACTTCGTAGAAGAGCCTAGCTCCAAAGATAATCTTTGGTGGGGACCTGTGAATGTGAAGGTTTCTGAAGAAATTTTTGATAAATTGTATAAGAAGGTCGTAGACCACCTCAAAGGCAAATCGATCTATGTTTTCGATGGTTTTGCTGGAGCGAACAAAGACTCTAGACTGTCACTGAGAGTTGTATCTGAGAGAGCATGGCAACATCATTTCTGTACCAATATGTTCATTCGTCCTGAAGCATCTGAGCTTCAAAATCTTTTACCGGAATTTACTATCATCAATGGAAGTAGCGTGAAGAACGTTGATTACAAAGAGCATGGCTTGAATTCTGATGTTTTTGTTATTTTTCATCTTAAGAAAAAAATCG
Source organism: Leptospira sp. GIMC2001 (assembly GCF_028462125.1). Classification (NCBI taxonomy): domain Bacteria; kingdom Pseudomonadati; phylum Spirochaetota; class Leptospiria; order Leptospirales; family Leptospiraceae; genus Leptospira; species Leptospira sp. GIMC2001. The sequence goes on from NZ_CP115468.1 coordinate 1,075,028, forward strand.
CAATCATTGGTGGGACAGAATATGGCGGCGAGATGAAGAAAGGAATTTTTTCAGTAATGAATTATTACCTTCCTCTCAAAAATATTCTTACAATGCATTGCTCTGCAAATATTGGAAAGGATGGAGACACTACTCTATTTTTTGGATTATCAGGAACTGGTAAAACTACTCTATCAACAGATCCTCATCGTAAGTTGATCGGTGATGACGAACATGGTTGGGATGACAATGGTATCTTCAATATTGAAGGTGGATGTTATGCAAAAACCATCAATTTAGATCCAGCAACTGAGCCAGACATCTACAAAGCGATTCGTAAGGATGCTTTATTGGAAAATGTTGTCTATGATCCAAATTCTAAAAAAGTTGATTACTCTTCTGCAGCAAAGACTGAAAACACAAGAGTTTCTTATCCTATTTTCCATATTGATAATATTGAACCATCGGGCAAGGGCGGACATCCAAACAATATCGTATTCCTGACATATGATGCCTTTGGTGTGTTACCTGCTGTATCCAGGCTCACTATTGATCAAGCGATGTATCATTTTCTTTCTGGTTATACAGCTAAGGTTGCTGGAACAGAGCGTGGTGTAAAAGAGCCACAAGCTACTTTCTCTGCATGTTTTGGTCAAGCATTCATGACACTCCATCCAACATACTATGCTAAATTGCTCGGTGAGAAGATGAGAAAACATAATGTAAAAGCATACCTCGTAAACACTGGATTAGTGGGTGGAAAGTACGGAGTAGGCAAGAGAATGTCTCTTCCTGCTACAAGAAAAGTTCTGGATGAGATCTTCAATGGTGAGATTGAGAAGGCTGAATTTATCAAACATCCGATCTTTCAAGTTGAGTTCCCTAAATCCATTCCTGGAGTAGATGATCATCTACTAGATCCAAGAGCTGCCTGGGCGGATAAAGCAGAATATGATAAAACTGCGAAGGAACTTGCTGGAATGTTTATTGAGAATTTCAAAAAATATTCAACTGGCTCTAAGGATTTTGATTTTACTGAATTTGGTCCAAAGTTATAATTTTATAAGTAACTTTCGATCTAAATTTTAAAATCAAAGGATCCTGGATACACGAGAAAATGTGAATCCAGGATTTTTTTTGTTCAGACAAAATCTGAAACATTAGAAACAGTTTATTTCAATAGAGTTTATCTAAAAATATCTCTAATTGTAGATAAATATCTATTATTATCTATAATTCATCACCAAAGAATTTACAGTTCATTGAGCTGTTGAAAATTAAGAATCGGAACAACTATTTTCTATAAGAATAACTGAATGGAATCGCCACGACTCAATTTCCCAAAACAATCCTTGTATTTAGTGACTGACTCAAGTCTTGCTCCCCAGGGCAGGCTCGCTCGCATAGTCGAAGAATCTATAGAAGGTGGCGTACAAATAGTTCAATACAGGGAAAAAAATTTCCAATATTCTACTCATTGGCTTGAAGCAAAAAAAATCCATGAAATCTGTCAAAAGACCAAAACCCTTTTCTTAATCAATGATCGTGTTGACTTAGCTTTGGCACTTGATGCGGACGGAGTCCATCTAGGGCAGAGTGATATGCCTGTAGAAATTGCTCGAAGAATTCTTGGAAAAGATAAAATAATCGGATGGTCGATTGAATCCTTAGAAGATTTGGAGCATGCACTCGAGATACATTCACGGGTTCAGATTGATTACTTGGGCGTGAGTCCGATCTATTCTACTCCGACCAAAACGGACACATTAGGTGCCTGGAATTTAGATGGTCTTAGTTTAGTTCGAGCTAGAACAAATATTCCATTGGTTGCAATTGGAGGAATCAAAAGATTAAACGCAAGTGAAGTTATAAATGCTGGGGCTGATAGCTTAGCTGTGATATCAGAAATCATTACATCAGAAAATCCAAAATCTGTTTGCGAAGATTTCAGAAATATCTTATCAATGAAAATCTGAATTGTCATTTGTCATCAAACAAACTCATGATTGCTACTAAAATATAGGACGGAATCAATTGAGTATGAATTCGATTAAATGCCGTATCTAAATGCCATTCTAATTCCCTGAGTGAGAAAAAGAAAAATATTGTGTAGATAAATGATATTGCGATTAGCGGTAGAATAATTGATTTCCATGCATTGGTCTTGCTACGTAATATTAGCAGAATAGATATTAATGGTATTAAAAATGTGTTCTTTAAATAATAATTATTAAAATATTTTTGAATTAAAGATATTCGTTCAGAATTGAAATAATCAAGTAATCCAGAAGGATTGAGGACTATATTTGATAAAGCAGGAAAATCTGACTCAATTGTTTTTGGAGCGAGTGACTTTAAAACAAAAGATAATCCTCCAACTATCAAGAGACTTAAAATAAAGGGTAGGATTCGATAAAATCGAGTTTTAGGAATTTTGATGACAAAGTAATAATAGATGAAAGAAAATAAGAAATAAACTAAAAAAACTAAATAGATGATTCCACCTTCATTCTTGATGCCTGGCAGAAGACCAAAACATATCCCAGCACTAATTTGAAATAAAATAAAATTAAATTCCATTCCCTGTAAAAAGAAATTGTTTTGATTGCCTTTCTCTTTTTCATTGAATTCCGAAATATTTATCAATAATTTGTCTGTAAAGAATCTAAAAACAGACTCATAATAAAAAAATATCCCAAGCATTATAAATATAGCGAGTGGGAGATCCGCATACTGATCGGTTAGCATCGTCCATAAATTTGGAATAGCAAAACTAATCAAAATGAAAATTGATCCGAATAGGAAATCAGTTACGTTACTAATTTTTAATGATTTATAAATCATGATTATGTAGCAGATATATAACAATATGCAAAAACCGATCGGTATAAAAATTGTATAATTTTGATTCAGTATAAAGAAATAAGAAAGAAAAATAGGAAGGAATATAGGATAATCAGAATGAAAGGTTAGATCTTCTTGGTATAAAATAAAGGGAAGATCTCCTAAAAATCTAGCTGAGTAATTGAAAGCCTTAAAATTCCACATAACGTAGGCATCCCATTGTCCAAGCGGATTTATTGAATACAGAGAAAAGTATAAATTGCATAAATAAATAGAATAGGCTATGACTAAACATTTCGCTAAGAAATTGTATGATACTTTAAATTTAAATTTCTTTAAAATGCTCTGTACAGTATAGTTTGAATCAGATGAATTAAATTTATATTGGTTTGGTTTGTATCCATTTTTTGTTATAATAATAAAAGCAAAAATTATAAATATTGACAGCAAGATCCAGTGAATCGAGTTTGAGCCATGACCTAAATTGTAATTTAAAACAACTAGATTGGTAATATAAAAATATAAAAAGCCAATTGGAAGTATGCAAAGGAATTTTTTCATGAATGGTTGGTAATCAATCGAATTTATTTTCTTTTGTATAGAACTAAGTTTTTTGTTTCTTGAAGTTTATAATAATCAGCTTTTAAATATTTGCCAAAAGCTAAATCAATCTTTGGAAAAATTACTAAATGGTAACTATCATAATTTTGAAACTCTTCTACATTTTTGACAAATGTTATTTCTATGGGGTTGGGAGTAAGGGCAAACTTTGATAAATTATCGTAGAGAATATTTGGGTTTTTATTTTCTGTCAGTAAGACAATTTGAATATGATCTTCAGGTCTGATTGACTTTCGTATATCCAATAATTCTTTAAATATATCATAACTTGAATCAAAGAAATTTAATTCTATCGATTGAAAATATTTTTTATAGTCTTTTGATTCTCCTATAGATTTTTTTACTGGAGTAATCTGTGAGATCATTAAAACAAAAATTGAAATTGTCACTATTTGATTTACAATTTTCATAATTAAACTCCATATTTAAGTTATGATTATTTAGAGTCTTGTAAAAATTAAAGAAAGTAAAAATGTGAATTATAAAAAGTATTAATCGTTCGAGAATTTTGCCAGGTTTTAGCACTACGCTTGTATTTACTATCTACAAGCATAGTTTATCATAAAATTGTAAAAGTCAATTTCTGATATTTTACAGTCCTAAAGACCTGCCGATAATTTCTTTCATAATCTCGGTAGTTCCCGCATAAATAGTTTGGATTCTGGCGTCAAGATATGCCCGAGCAATCGGATACTCCATCATATATCCGTAACCTCCAAAGAATTGAAGACATTCATCAGTATGTCGCTTTTGCATCTCAGTGGCATACCATTTAGCCATAGAAGCTTCTACTGTAATGTTCTCACCTTTCATATGCAAACGAATCGCTTGATCACAGAATACTTGTGCCATTTCCAATTCCGTGGCCATCTCAGCCATTTTGAATTTGGTATTTTGGAATGAGCCGATTTTTTTTCCAAAAGCATGACGTTCTTTTATATACTGAAGTGTGATTTTGTGAACATGTCTTGTCGCGTCGACCGCTGCAACTGCGAGAACTAGTCTTTCTTGAGCAAGTTTCTGCATAAGATAGCGAAAGCCTTGTCCCATCTTACCAATAACATTCTCTTTCGGAACTATTACATCATGAAAATACAATTCCGAAGTATCTTGAGCTTTCAGTCCGATCTTATCAAGATTTCTTCCGCGCTCGAATCCTTTCATACCTTCTTCAATCATAACAAGGGAAATTGTTCCGTTATCATGTTTAACTGCTGTTATTATAAGGTCAGCAAGCTGTCCATTGGAAATAAAAGTCTTGGATCCATTGATTACAAGATGATCGCCTTTATCTACTGCCTGCGTGCGAAGACTCTTGAGGTCAGATCCCGCTCCAGGTTCGGTCATAGCAATTGCAAGTATGCTTTCGCCAGTACAACATTTTGGTAACCAGCGTTTTTTCTGCTCTTCATTTGCATATGTTGCAATATACGGGGCAATTACATCATTGTGTAAGGAAATAAAAAATCCACTGTTCCCCACTCTTGATGATTCTTCGATGATTATAATATTGTAAAGAAAATCTGCGCCTGATCCGCCGTATTCTTCAGGAATATCTGGACAGAGTAGACCGTTCTCTCCAGCTTTGCGCCAAACTGCCTTAGGTACTATATGTGCTTTCTCCCACTCTTCATGGTGAGGTGCGACTTCTGTCTCAAAAAATTTCCGTGTCATCTCACGAAATTGATTATGTTCTTCTGTAAACTCTATGATTCTCTCCATGGAGACTCCTATTTATTGTTATTAACAAAACTATTTGTTTGTTCTATTACGTGACTTTATTTTAATAAGGAAAATTTTGTAAAATGATATTAGTTCGGAATTCCAATCCAAGTCTCATTCCACTTTTTATCAACAATGAATGAATTTAGATATCCGTTCACGTATCAGTTCAGAAAAAATTTCCTATTATTCATACACTGCGTTCATACGCATATAAACACCAGGATTTTTCTTGAGGTATTGCACTAGGTCGTCTTGAGAAAGTATATAAACTTCGCAGTCAGACTTGGTAACAAAAGTATAACTGGATGGCATTTTTTTGGTTAATTTATAGATCTCGCCAACGAAATCACCAACACCCAATTCTCTCACCAACTTACCATTTCTAAAAACATCAATGTTTCCATCTCGAATGATAAAGCCACTGTCAAAAGGTTCGTCTTCACGAATGAGTGCTGAGTGTGCAGGATAATGCTTGGGAAACATGATGAGTTCTAATTGAGTGATCTGATGGCTCGTAACACCACGAAAGTTTTTCGAGGCCATCAAAGTTTTCCAAGAATTCGATTCTCTAACTTCGTTTAGGCGCTCGAGATTTTGTTTAAGGTCTGAGCCCCTAATAAATTGTAAAAATTTGCTTTTTTCTATGGTGAGAGCTACTGTATCCGTTTCTGCGAATACATCTGCTTGTCTCTGTGTATTCAATATCAGTGATGCTTCACCAAAATATTCATAGGTTCCGTATCTTTTGATTGGAGTATCTTTATCTGCGCCCAATCCTTCAAATTTTACATTGCCCGATGCGATGATGTAGAATTTGTCTCCGGGAGTGCCTTTCTTGATGATCTGCTCACCACGTTTGTATTTTTCTTCTTTTACAATCAACAAAAACTCTTTGGCTTTCTCAATTGGATAACCTTGAAAAATATCAATCTGTGAAAGAATATCCAAAAGATTGTAAGCTTCCTGGTAAAAGGGAGGTGTAATCTCTGGATATAGAGTATTCTCAATTCCGAAAGTAGCAAGTGTTAGATGGGAGTCTTTTGGCATATCTTTTTTGGAGATATGGTAGACGGTTATTTTTTTCTGAATCTCAAGGGGAAGGGATGCCAGATAAGAAATCTTAGTATGTAACGGCGGAACTCCCGCTTCATGATAGATGATATTTGGATCCCAAGGAAAGTCCTTTAGGTAACGCCATCTAGATTCAGGTAAGAATCCTTCGGCGTGCATTTTGTCCAAGACATCTGGATCGTTTAAGTGATCGGATGTGTATAGAAATGATTGGTCGTGAAAAAAGAAACGAAATCCTGTAGATGGAATGGAATGCAACGCATAATGGAATTGGAATTCAGCTCCTCCAATCATAGTTGGTTTGCCGATTACGATTGGCATAAAATTAAACAATTCCATCAATTCTTTCTTAGGAATGGATGTTAGGCTTGAGTATTTGCGAAGGAAACTCTCCATTACTGTAGGAGTGGCATAGATAGTAATCTTACCTTCTTCCAAAATCTTCTGAAAGATTCCAGCATCATGATCTGCATGACAATGTGTTAATATTACGATATTGATTAGCTTAGGATTCACATTGGATTCACGAAGCCATTCAGTTGAATTTACAGGTGGATCAACCATTATTCCTTGGTGATTGATCCATAAAATAAATCCAGACGTATTGTCATCTGGATCAAATCCATGTGACGGGCCAAGGCAGGTAATTCCGAGCAATGGTGCTTGGAACGGTTCTTCAAGCCTCTTGCCAATGTCATACTTGATATGGAATCCAACTTCACCCGGGATATTGTATGTTTTGCCTTTGTCGGAAAGATTGAAATCACCACTTTCCAATTTTAAAATATTGACATTTCCAAAATTTACCGCATTGTTCTCGAACAATACAAATTCAACGACATCGTCTAGGCTTTTATAGCTTCTAAAGAATGCCATCTCAGCAACCATGTCTGGATATCCATAAGTCTGCTCACCATCAATATATTCACTAGCAAGATCCACGATTTCTGGACCCATTAGCGATTCTTTAAGAACAGTTGTTAGTTGGAGTTTTTGCTCTGGTGTGCAGATAATATAAGTCTTTTTTTTGCGAAGGAAAAAGTTATAGTAGATAGGAAATTCCAATTCAGCAACTGAAATCCCCTTATCTACATTAAAAAATTTATTAGGTAATACGTAGACCAATGGCGACTTCTTCTCGAAATCCATCGTATCTTTGATGGTTTCTGGAGGAGAACCAAATTGAATATAGCCTTCAGAGGTATCGACTAGGTATCCTCCTCTAGGTAATTCAATGTATTCTTTCTTTTCCGAAGCTACTACCAATGTTCTACCGCCTTAACCTATCTTCTATTTATGATTTTCGATGAACTTTTTGATTTGAGGTTTAGGAAGTGCACCGATCATCTTATCTACTAATTTCCCATCTTTGTAAAGCAGGAGAGTTGGAATAGATTGGATTCCTAATTTCTGTGCAGTTGTCTGATTATCATCAACATTGAGCTTACGGATGGAAATATCTGCCATTTCTCCAGACAACTCATCCAAGACTGGAGCAACCATTCTGCAAGGTCCACACCATTCCGCCCAACAATCCACCAATACCAGTCCTTTCGAGACTTCAACATCGAAGTTTGCGTCATTTACTTCAGCAATAGCCATATAATTCTCCTTTCCTAGTCAATAATTGGACTGTGGACTCTCCCAGTCTATTTTTTCTTTTTTTTCTTTTTCTCTTCATCGGAGGTTTCTAATGACTCAACTTTTTCTTTCAATGACTCAATAATTGTTTTCGTTTTCTCTAAATCATCAGTCTCACCTGTGATTTGGAATATTCGACGATTCAAATCCAATAAAATAATCGATCTTTTTAGATCACCTGTCTCTTGTGTGGATAAGTCGAACTTAGATCTAAATTCTTGAGCTGCTGAGTTGGCAAGTTCTATGATGAGATTAAAGTGTTCGCGCTGTACATAATAATTGGGGTTGTCTAAATCTTTTCCTTTCTCGAAATCTCGAAAGTCAAAAATATTTTTTGCCGCTCCGACCATTCGATAAGAAACTTCGGGCCAACTCCATTTCCATTTACTATTGGTTCCAAATGCATTGATGGTTTTTTTTATGCATTCTTTTAGAGCTTTTATCAAATTGAGTCGCTGGGTGGGAGTGATGCGAGTCATCTTGTCGAGCATTTCCCGATTCTCGTTTAGAGATCCTTCCACTTCGTTACCAATAGCTTGCTCAAGATAGGATATTGCGTTATAGATTTCTTTACGTGCAGTCTCCAAATAATTGACTGCGTTGATTCCTTGAATGGCAACAGAGAGGTCATTAACCAAAAGATTCGTATTGATTGTCTTAATCGTATTGAGAGTCATCGCAATACTATAATAGGGAGACATATCTGGATTTTTTTTGAGTTGGATTTTGTAGACGTTGAGCTCTTTTTTTAGCTCGTCTAAGGCAACCTTGAACTCGGCTACCTTTTCATTGAATTCTTGTTTTTGCTCTTTAGTTAAAGCCATGATACCTTTACAATTATCGGATCAATCTTGGCCAGAATAAAGAAATCGATCATCTATTCCGCAAAAGAGCAAAGAGAGATTAAGCTTTTGTATCTAAATATCTACCTTGGGATTTGGTATTGTCGTAACTTGTATTTGACTCCGAGCTCGAATTCGATTGGGATACAGGCGGGATTGAATCTGGACCTCTATCTTGCACTTGCATCTCAGTTTTCAAATTAGCTTGAGTCGTGAGAGGATGACCTGGGTGAATGTTTTGACTTCCGATTTCCATTAGTATCTCCTTATGGGCTAATTATAGCTCAAAATTAAAGTTGGGCAAGCATTTTTTATAAAAAGAATTGGACTTTTGGATTCAGATGCCCAACCTGATTCTAATGGCTGAAAAACCGCAGGCGACTCCCTATTTCGTTCTCCCTGAGAAGCGAGACCTACTAGACATAATGGAGTCTTACAAATATATGAATTCACATATTATTTCTGATCTATTTGCAGAAGGATTGTGGGATCATGGTGCGGGTTGGGTCCATTTAAATGCTCCAGAATGGGAATGGAGGGTTCGCTTTGCTGATGAGCCTAAGTCACCTTTTCCAGAAGCTTCTCGTTATTAAATCCTTTCATTTCTTTTGATTCAAATAGAATAGGGACACATCCCTATGATAAAAGTTAAATATAACAATGATACATTGATCGAAACGGAAGCTGAAGTTTCTGTTCTTGAGCTCTCCCTTCGAAATAAAATAAATCATCTTCATGCATGCGGTGGAAACGCACGTTGTTCAACGTGTCGTTTTTTGGTTTTAAAGAATCCTGAACATTTATCTAAACCCACTGAAGCAGAATCTAACTTAATACTAGAGCGTGGTTTTGAAGATGGAATTCGATTGGGTTGTCAGGCAAAAGTCCAAGGCGATGTGGAAATTCGGCTCTTAGTTCGAGACAATCTAGACTATGAAGATATAAAACTTCGCAAGCAAAAAACAACTGGAAGGGAAGATAATTTAGCAATTCTATTCAGTGATATAAGAAGCTTTACTACTTTTTCCGAAAACAATCTTCCTTATGATATTATCCATATACTCAATCGATATTTCGAGGTGATGGGACAAATTGTTCTGGATAACGGTGGTTATCTGGATAAATACATTGGAGACGGGTTGATGGCGAATTTTGGTCTAAAACAAAATGACCCAGTTTCTATCTGTTTACGTGCTGTTGATGCAGGTCTCAAAATGATAGACGCTCTAGAAGGCATCAACGAATATGCGAAGTCGCAACTTAATCACGAATTCAAAATTGGGATTGGAATTCACTACGGAAATGTTATCGTGGGAGAGCTAGGCCATCATTCGAATGCAGCTTTTACCTTAATTGGAGATGCCGTAAACCAAGCGAGTCGCGTTGAATCCATGACCAAGAAAGCTGGAGTATCTATTCTAATTAGCCAGCAAGTATACGACCATGTGAATCAATATGTAACGATCGGTAAAAGGTTTATCGCACCACTCAAAGGGAAGACGGGAAAATTTCATTTATACGAAGTTAAAGCTGTTAATCGAGAAGAAGTTCGAAAATATTTGAACCAAGGTGGAAGACTGGAATTGAGAGAGATTCAGTCGATTGGTTCGGAAATTTATTCTATCGCATTTGATAAACCGCCTCAATTCAGTTATAAACCTGGACAATTCATTGATATCTATTTGGATCTCAATTCTAAAACTGAATTAGATTCAAACGTAGAGAATCAGTCACTGGACTTGAGTAAAATGGTGAGTCATAGCTTCTCGATCTCGTCCACACCAGAAGAAAATGAAATCCGAATCATTACTAAAAATACCAATTCAGAATATAAGAAAAAACTACTAAGTATGACAAAAGGCATGTCGGTCTATTCAAGCGAGCCTATGGGAAATCTAGGTTTCTATCCGATGCCGAATATTCAGCATGTTTTTATTGCAGGAGGAATTGGAATTACTCCATTCTACAGTATGATTCGCAATCGATTGGATTTATTTCCGGAGAATGATATATTACTTCTTCAATCCAGTAAAGATTTTGATTCGTTGATTTATTACAAGGAATGGGTGAGACTTGATTCTGAAGATACTGGATTTCGATATTGCCCAACTATAACGAGCGCCGTTCCCAAGGATTGGAATACAAAATACGAAAAAGGCAGATTGAATATGGGCATGATAGCAAGGCAAGTCAATGATATCCATTCAGCAATTTTCTATATAACTGGTAATCCAGTATTTGTGGAAGAAATTGCCGAAGAGTTGAGTCTTTCTGGAGTAAGCCTTGGTAAAATTCAACGAGAAGAATTCTATGGATATTGAAATTCAGTCACCTAGCAGAGAAAGAAATGAAATCTAAGCTATTACTCATTTCCTTTCTCTTGCTGAGCTGTCTTAGTGCTGATAAGCAAGAGCAAACTATCGTACTTCCCGTGAATTCTAAATCTACAAATAATTGGGAAATCGAGCAAAAACATTCCTTTACGAAAAATGGTCTTCAGTATGAAATCTTATACCTCAAGCCATCCGATAAATTGATTTATGGATTATTTCATAATCTTGTAGTGGATAATATCGATTCCGCAGCATATCATCTCTCTAGTAATTATATAATTACAATTGCGATCATAGAAAATTCTACAAAGCAAAATAAGAAGATAGTCAGACAAGATCTATCTGTCAATTATCGTGATGAATCACTATCACCCATTGTTCCATTAGATTATCCTAAATCCATAAAATGCATCAATTGGAAAGGTAATTTAAAGAATGCTTATAACATATCTGTAATTTCAGTTAGTACATTATTAGTGGTCGGATCCATTGTTGCTTGCGCCAAAGAAAATAAATGTAAGGGTCTTGAATATATTGATGATGTTATTTCCCTAGCAACGTCCGGTGAGACGAAACCAGAAAATAGCTTTTCGAATCCGATTTTTACTTCCAAGTTAGAATCCAGTGAAATGGAAATTGGTAAGGAAATTGAAATCGCCTCAAGAGAGAAAAAAGAAATTCTAATTCTTTATAAAAAACCAGCTTTAGATATAGATCCAGAAAAGATTCTAGCTAAAACGAATTGCTTAGTCGATTGAACGGTAGAAAATGGATTCATCTATTCATAGTTGTATCAGTTTTCAATATAGCGAATTGTTGCTTCTCTTTTCGCTTTTCCGAAAAAAGTAGACTAGAAAATTTTGCAAAGGCATATGAATCGAGTGAAAATATTGGTTTAAAGAAAAAATATAAATATTCATTAAATATAGTAAAGGATTCTGAGTTTGGTTTGATTTTGTCCGATTTGAACAACGAATTCAATGAAAAAATCATGTCAGATATTGAAATATGCCTAAGAGATCCCGATCGGTTTAGAGATTTGATTGTTCTAGATATTCATAATCTCAAATATCCAGAGATCAGTAATATTCTAGTAAAGGACGGTTACTGCCGTGTTTATTCCAAATACAATCTAGTAAAAATTGCAAATGGAAACTCTTTTCGATCTAGAATTTTTCCTGAAAATCCAAAAGAAAATTATAGTAAATATATCGAAGGCATAGCGGGATTCTCTGATTTCCGTCTAATCGAGAATACAAGAGTCCTATTCTTTATTGATTCTGAATTCGCAAAAAATGATATCAATGTTACCTTGAAGAATAGCAATGGTGAGGAGTTGAATCTGAAATTTCTAGATTCAACAGACCAATCAGAATACAATTACTAATTGGGATTTTAAAATTTCGATATATTAGACCTGAGAATTTCTCAATGTTAAGGTTTGGAAAAATAGTGATAATTATTATTTTTTTTATTTTTGTAAGTATTAATTGCTTGAAAGCAAATGAAAATTTAAAGAATAATGGATATAATTACTGCTATATTAAAAAATATAGCAGCTGAAATTCTTATCACTTGCAAATAACAGTGAATTATGAATGGAATCTGCGCAGTCTATATAGAATATTTGCGTTGGTAAGAATCAGATTTAGCAGTTCTAGTGAATTTAATAATACTGAAGAATATAATGAAATCAATCGCAATTAATAATACGATTAGGGCATTTTTTATCATTCATATAATTGCGATAATAAATGTTTCTTGCAGTCAGAACATAGCTGTGTCAGGAGATGAATCGTATTCTTATGAAGAGGCAAAAAGTAGGCTGAGACTTGTTGCATTGCTTTTCTCAGAGAATATTGGACAAGAAGCATTTTTTTTTGAATTTCTAGATTTTGATTATCAAATAGAAAATAGATTTTGCCGTGAACCAAGGTATGAGAAGAAAAGTTTTAACAATTGCATCAATAGTCTTATAATTGAGTTAAATTCGATTAGAAAAAGAAATAGCTCAGCCTATACGGCATTGCTTTATTATGAAAATATTTGTGATGTTAAGAAAATGTATTTTTTGGACAATTCAAACACGGAAGGAGAGATTCAGGCATGCGATCTAAAGTAGTATTTATATGATCAATGTCATCCTACCTTTTCAGTAAATGCTAATATGTGGAAAATAATCTTTATATTGAATATATTTTTCTATTTTGACTGTTTGGTAACAGAGGAATACGTTAAGCAAAATAGATATAATGATTGTTATGTAGAGAATTTTAAGGAAGAAAGCTGTTACCATTATAAGGATATCGTAAATTACGAAACATTGCGAAAGGACTATCCAAAAATTCCGTCCAGCAACTCGATATTTAAGGAGCGGTATATGAGAAAGTAAATTATACTTTTGACTTGAAAATGATGAGATTTCCTTTTTATATTTTATTTTTCCTGCTGGGCAGTTGCAAAGTCTTGAGCTTTCTAGATTATACTGATTGTTACGTCGAGACTGCGAATGGAGAGCCTTGCTATCAGAATACAGATTACGTTAAATATAATTCATTAAAGAAAAAATACCCCAAAGCAAATAATGGAATTGGACCGAAATATCAGGATGAAATTAAAGATTGATGACAAAGTTGGAAATTGTCTCCAAGATAGTATAGCATAAATTAATGTATACATTGATTCATTCATTGGATTGCAATATCTTTTAGTGATAGGTTGGTTATAAGATAGCTAGTTTGAAATTATGAAAGAAATGATCAACAAATTTAAGTATTTATTCCAGCTAGTCCCTAGATTAGTTCTATACCTCAGTCTATTATTTCTAATGCATTCTTGTAGTACTTTTGATTCTGCTAAAATAGTACAATACAATTATCAACCTAGTGAATTTGGTTTATTTGAAACAAAGGTTAAAATTCTGGATGACATTGATCATCTTTCACGGGACATGAATGTGAGAGTTACAGACTTTCAGTTTAAAAAGTTTATTGAATGTAATGAAATTTCAAAATCCGAAAATAAAAAAATCATTCAGGTCGATTTTCTTTCTATCAAAGACAATGAAATTCTCTCAATTGAATCTAAGAAAACGAAGTGTGAATTTTTCATAAGATACGATATTGTAGAATTCAAATCAGATGGTAGATTTATTTTTCATAGTCGGTTTCCAAAAAATCCTAAAGAAAAATATTCAATATTTTTTGATGAAAATTTCTCCTTGATGAAGGCGGTAAGAAGTCCAGTGCAAACGAAATATCGGGAATTCAAAAATTACCAAGCGTTCATGCTTTTCGACCAACAGGAAAATGATATCAAAATCAAATTGCACCTTGATACTGGAAAAAGTTTAGAATACTACCTGCAATATTAGTTTTTAGATTTTAAGTCAATTGAGGCAATATCGGTTTTCAGTAGAGCTTAATTCTGAGTTCAAGTAAGGCAGAGTAGAGTATGGAAAATTAAGAATATTGTTGTATTTGAATAGTTAATATAATCTAATGTTATATTGCTTTGCATTGCAATTTGACTTAATGTTGATTTTAATATTTTTTTCGAAAAGATATAAAGATTAGATATTCTTTATGAAAATCTTTTGTTCAAAATATATCGCTAGCTAAATTGATTGCTGCAAATAGTCAATATTTATGATTGACTCTAAATATGAATAGTCTAATCATCACGCATAACATAGAATATTAGCTTTCTTTTTAACGGGAGTAAATGGTAATAGTCCTAGGATTTGATGCAAATATAGAGATTCGATTGTTTGTTAGTCTGTAGTTTTGATTTTTTCCAAAAGGTTGGTAAAAGTAAATGTATAAATTCAATCAGTATGCAATAAGAAATATCTTAGTTTTTATTCTGATCTTCAATACTATAAATTGTGAAAAGGAAGAAAACGATGATTACAGCTTACTTCTTCTATCTCTGATAAATTTAAGTAATGATAGAATTGGATATTTTGATTCAATAGAAATTTTCAATTCTAATTCGCAACTATTTGAAATGAATACTTCTCGATTGTCTGAAGCTAAAATTCAACACAAATCAACGTTGCTCAAAAATGGAAATGTGTTGATTACTGGTGGCTCTAGCGGCGCAAACAGAATTTACTCATCTGCAGATATTTATAATAATTCGACCAATGCTGTGGAAAGATTACCTGATATGCATTTCAGGCGAAACTTACACAGTCAGACTATTTTGAAGGATGGAACTGTGCTGATTGCTGGTGGCTATTGTATTTTTGGAGAGTCGGCATTGGACAAGGCGGAAATATACGATCCCAATTTGAAAGTATTCACTGTGGTTGGGTCTATGAATTACAGTCGGTGCAGTCATGGAGCCAGTTTACTTGCCGATGGAAGAGTTCTAATTGTGGGAGGTTATGATCCGAAAGCTAGAATGGCAAGAAAGGAAATGGAATTGTACGACCCAGCAACTAAATCATTTACTACAATTGGAAATTTAGTGGAAGCTAGAGAGTTTGGGATTAGATTATTGAATACGAATGAAGAAATACCAATTATTTTTGGCGGAAATGACGGAACCGATGACTTAAAAAGTATTGATGTATTAAATTCAATCACATTAGAATTTGAAAAAAAGAATCAACTGACGGTTGCTAGAAATTCACCTAATGTAGTAAAATTTTTAGATGGAAGAATGTTGATTGCTTCTGGCCGAAACGGAACAGCCTTTATTGATACGGCTGAAATCTATGATCCAACAACCAACACTATTTCATTAATAACTTCAAAATTGAATAATGCTGCTATCGATCGGGAGCCAGTAATCCTAAACGATGGCCGAGTTTTGCTAACTGGAGGATTTTGGGGATCTGGTAAAGGTGCTTTGAATAGATCCGAATTCTATGATCCCGTGCAAAACGCTTTTATCGAAGGTCCTCAATTGACAAGATCGCGACATGGCCAGAATGCAACTCTATTAAATGATGGAAATGTGTTAATTACTGGTGGCCGAAATTTAGCAACGCCATAGATAAAATTACATTGATTAATTTATTTTTATACGATTATTTATTCAAACAGTGAATTTTTAAAATATGTTCTTGATATAACTAGTCATTAGATTGTAGTAATAATTTAGGTTATACTTAAATATGCAAATGCTCAAGATCAAAATATTCTTATTAGCTGCAATAAGTCTGCTCTCAGCCTATGCAATCAGTCCGAATGACGTCCATGAATCAGAAAGGTACAGTTCCGAAAGAAACCAACTCATGGATTTGCATGACGGTTATTTTGAGATTAACCCGCAAGACTTTATCGGCAAATACGAAGATTATTTGGCTTTATTCTGGGATGACGTTACCATTAAATTATACTATTCTAATATTTTAGAGAGATATGGATACGTTGAAGAATCTAAGAACGTGTTGAGAAAGATGGAAGAAGAATTGGTATCTAAATCCAATGAGCACTATGGAACTTACCGTACAGTCCTAGGTTATCAGTTGTATTTTGCAAGAAGGCTGAATGACCAAAAAGAGTTTGATCGAGTAAATAAGAAATTAAGTAACTTGAATAACAAATCTTCGGGTTTCTTAAAGGAAAAATATACTTGGGTAAAAATTGATGATATTTTAAAAACTGGAAGATGTCCTTCAAAACAAGAATTCTCTTATTTAAGCGGTGCATTGAAGCGCGATGATGCCAAGATCAAAATTCCTATGCCAACAATTGTTTTCATTCGTTTGCATTTCGATTTATTGATAGATGAGAATTGTATTGACCAAGCTTCATTAATATATAGTAAATTTGAGAAACTATCTCTTAACTCCAAAGGTAAAGAGTTTTACCGTGTATTGTTTGAATTGTTGCAATCTGATATAAGATTGAGAGAAAATATAGATCTTGGAAAGTCACAAGCAATCGATAAAATTTATAATTCAATTGAGAAAAAAGTTCAAACGTCTATTCATGCACCGTGGATTTTGGATGAAATTTCGTATCGAAGAAAGCGCATCACGGAGTTAGAAAATTTATGATCAGATTGGAAATATCAAAACTCTAAATAAAATTAGCTCTAGATAGATTTAGATGTTGTTGAACGATCGTTTTAATTAATGTAAAATTGTAATAATTTTGATATACTTTTATCAAAATCTAATTTAAATAATGTAATAAAATAGAAATATTAGTATATTAGATCAGTTATGGCAAACTGTTCACAAAGCTAAAATAAATTATTTCTTAAAAAATTCTGTCTCGCACAAGCGCTTATTAAAGTCTGGACTTTAGACAATGAAATCCAACGAATCTTCAGAAATTATAAAATCACGCAGACATAAATCCGATAAATTTTTTCTAATTCTTCTCCTACTGCATATACCAATTAGTTTACTCTTTGCTTGGGATCACGGAACCATCTATCAGGTTGGAATCATGAGCTGCGCTTTAGGATTATTGATTGTTATCTCTCATTATATTTTTAAGGGCAAATATATTTTATCCTTTATGAATGGATTGTTTTTGATGAGCTTTTCTGCAATCTTGATCCATGCGCAATTGGGTCGGATAGAAATGCATTTTCATATTTTTGGTGCCTTGGCTTTTCTATTGATATATATGGATTGGAAAATTCTGCCATTTACTGCGGGATTTATTGCTGTCCATCATCTTGCTGGAAATTTGCTTCAATCTCTTGAAATCAAAATCAACGAAATTCCTATTCGTGTATTCAATTATGGTTGTGGATGGGATATTGTCTTTCTCCATGCTGGATTTGTTGTTTTTGAAACTGCTATTTTAATTTATCTGGCTTATGTGATTCGCTCGGAGATTGATAAGCAAATTAATACAAATGATACGCTCATGGAAATGTCAGGGAATATAAAAAGGATCGTTAATCTAGTTCAGACAAATACGATTGATTTCTCGAATAATGCAGATAAGATTGATAAAATTACCGCAGAATTTCGTTCGAGTTTTGCGGATCAATCAACGAATGTAGAAGAAATTTCCGCTGCAACAGAAGAAACGGCTGCATCAACTCAACATATGCTTGTAGGTGCCAATAAACAAATTCAAGAGATAGATCATATTATCCAGCTCAACAACCAGTTGGAGAATCAGAATAATCAATTTGTAGAAAAAATAAATAAAAATCGAAATTTAATCAACGGAGCAGCTTCGAATGTAAAGGAAACTGGTTCGAATTTTGAAATTTTGCTTCGATCAATGCAAACGAGTGTAGAAGATTCAGAAAGTATGAACGAAATTTTGAATTTAATCGGAGACATAGCGGACAAAGTGAATCTACTTTCATTAAATGCATCTATTGAGGCGGCAAGGGCAGGAGATGCTGGTCGTGGATTTGCGGTGGTTGCCCAAGAAGTTGCAAAGCTCGCCGATTCTACAGCCAAGGCTACAAAAGATATTTCCACTATTTCTAATAAAATTTCGAATATTATTCAATCGAACTATAACAAAACAATCGAAATTGATGAGAAGAAAAAAAAATTCCTAATGAGTATTGAAAGTTCCGTTCAGTCTTCGTTGGAAATATCCACAGAGATTGAGAAGACTAAATCTTTGATTTCTAATCAGAACTCAGCTATTGAAAAGTTTTTCAAATTTGCCAATGAAATCCAGGTCTCTTCCAAAGAGCAAGCTCATAGCATGGATGAAATATCCAAATCGATTTTAGATATAAATCTCAAAACACAAGAAAATCTAAGTACAACGTCAACAATCGCTGATTCAATTCAGGAAAGCCGCAAAATATTTGAATTGATTCGAGATGATGTCCAGAATTTAGAAAATGCGTTGAAGTCATAGCTATGAAACTCAAGATCATAGGAGTTATAGTCGGGATAATTAGTATATCTTTATTTTCTATTGTGGATGTTAGTTCAATTTTTGGTGCAAGAGAAGTAAATATAGACTTGGAGAATCACTGGATCGATCAATCAGGGAATACTCTTGATCTTAGAAGTTCAGATCATTGGACGTTAATTTACTCTGGCTTTGTTGGATGTGGTTCAACTTGTCCAGTCGCTATACAGAAGATGTATTCGTTATCTCCAATTTTCAAAAGAGAAAATATCCAATTGGTATTTTTATCAACGGATCCTTTGCTATCTCCGTCTGAACTACAAGATTATCTGGATTCTCAAACGAATGAAAATTATAAAATGACCGGTTATATAGATAAATTTGGCGATCCTGCAAATTCCCTTAGAAAACTAAAATTGTTCTTATACCAAGGAATGAATAGTCACCATTCAGGTGATTTTATATTAACCTCTCCAAATGGATCAGAGGCCTATATTTTGAATGATATCAATGAGGGTAAGATTTTGCCAATCGTGCAAAATTCTCAAAAATTGTCTAAATTACTTTGAAATTTTCAATACAATACAATAAAATAAGCTCTATCTTTTTTCTAATGCGTATTCTAAGAACAGACAAAAGAAATAAGAATAGAGCTCGTTCTAATCAGAACCTTGTTTAAAGGTTTTTTTAGTGAGATACTGCTCTTGGAAGCTTCTTCGCTTGAGCAACCCATCTTTCTACTTTAACAAGTGCAGGTGCTATTCGAACCAATTTTTTCTTTGCATTGGTTGCGAGCATTCCTTCATAAAGATTTTTAGGCACTCTTTTTGAAAGTTCAACGACTGAATCAACGCCTGCTTCTTCAAGAAGATCTGCATATTCTGATCCTACGCCTTTGATTCTGAATAAATCCACATGATTCACCCATTCAAGAATTAATTTCGCACTAATTCCTGAGTCTTTTACAATTTGCTTTCTTCCTTCGGGAGTTCCGCCTTTCTTTAGTAAATCATTTGTTGATCTTACTCCAGCTTTACGTAATGTATCAGCATATTTAGGTCCGATACCTTCTACTTCTTCTAATTTTGCCATTTAGTTGTTTTCCTTATTCTTCTATTCAATAAAAAATTATCTATTCTTTAAAAATGCGCCCAGAAGCTGACCGCCGATTTTTAAAGCATCATCACCGATCTGCCCATCACCATTACTATCAAGTAGGCTTTTGAACATTGAAACTGCGCCTGGAACAGCAGAACCTACTTCATTTTCTTCTTCAGCGAGATTTGCTGCAAGCTCAGTTGGGGATAAATTTTTCTGTGTCATATATTTACCCAAAAGACCAAGAACAATTGGAGCAAGCATAGAAAGGATCTGTGTTGACTTATCTTTATCAATACCAGCCATTGTGCCAATAGTTTCCGCGATTCCAGAACTATTTGATCCGATAAGATGCTTCAAAATTCCTTGTCCTTCTTTAAGATCACTTTTTTCTATATAACCAGCTACGTTTTCTAAAATTGAACCGTCATGGTCTTTTGCTAATGCTTTAGCAAGACTTTCAGCTCCTTTCTCTTCTTGAGAGTTCTTGGACATAGCTTGTATAATCAAAGGTATTGCGATAGTTGCAGCTGTGGTTACTTGGGTTGAATTGAGATCGAGTTTGCTTGACATCTGATCACTGGTTGATCCATTCAGAAGTTCAAGAATTGTAGGTAATAATTGTAGACTCATAGTGGTTGAAATTAATTTTATATTCTAAAATGTCAAAAACTTATTTATTTCGGGTGATAATTTTTGTTTTTAAACTGATTTATTTTAGATTGGTATTGGAGGAAAATTCAAAACTAAATCCAACACGAATTTGTTTTTTAAATTTTGTAATTATTTATTTATAAGGTATTGAATGCTTGAAAGAAAAGTCGGATATTATATGCTTCTGTAAACGAAATATCGATTACAATATTAAACATTTCCATTCATTGATTCTTTTGGTCCACTGCTATGTCAAAATGCAAAACTTCTTCCCGAATTCCTAGGGATTCATATAACTTAATTGCGGGATCGTCGCCGTAGTCCGCTTGAACGTATATCACATAGGCATTTTTATCGCTCGCAATTCTTTTCAATTCTAAAATTAGATTTCTCGCAATCCCTTTTCGACGGTAGAGCTCAGCTACAGCAAGGTCATAGATATATATTTCCTTTTGTTCCATTTCAAATTTTTCAAGAACGTAAGCGACCAAACCGCCAAGAACCTTTCCATTTTCGAGCGCGACCAAGCAAATGAAGTTATCTTTTTTTAGGAGGTTTTCGAGATAAAGTTTATTGGGAGGCGAATGATGGTATCTTTCTGGGTCTTCGAAAGCTTCACCAAAAAGAAAGTTCAGTTCTTGAAGCAAGGCTACATCACCAAAATCCAATGTTTTGTATTCAATAAGCATAATTTTTAATATAGAAATACATTGATCGAAAATAAAATCAAGATATTTCTTGAGATTCTAATTTAAAAATCGATTTGCTAGATTTTTGAAAAATTCGATTTTTAATTTATACAGTCATCATTTTCCAATTAGTATCTTGTATTCGTTGGGAATTTCCACACCTTGGAAATGGTTTGTTAATCCGAATAGAATCATAGCAGTGATACAAATTCCGAAAATGAAGATGAATTTAGCCTGGACTTTGGGAGTTAGGTTTAAAATGCTAATCTTCATTTTTTTGCTGTGAATGCTTGCAATATGTCCAAAAAAAGAAATGATCGCAAGACTGTAATAAGGTATGAAAAAGAGATTGAAAGGAAAGGAATTTAAGCCGGCAACACCAAAGTAGAAGTTTGTATCGAGGTTGAGCAAGGTTCTTCCTGTCAAAACGGCACCAATATGTATCACAAAGAAGAATGCTAAATAAAGACCAGACCAAATCTGAAGTTTCTCAAAGTTGTTTGAAGCAGATTTTCTTTTGTTTTTAAAGAGTTTTATTCCAGAAAAAATCTGCACTGCCACGGCGCTGAGTAAGATTGTTTCTATGATTATATTTCGATAGAAAATTCTAAGAGTATTCATGATCTCAATATGTATAGCGTCACCAAAAATACTGGATATATGATTGAATAAATGCAACCCGACGAAGAGGGTAATTACCATTCCTGAAATGTAATGAAGTTTTTTAGTTGTCAATGTATTTTCCTTTTTTTATAAAATCAAAAAAAGATCCTAATATAGATCATACTTGGATTACACTGTAAGCCTGTCAAATGGAAAATCTGATTGTTTTCTATAATTTTGAATTTTTCATTCTATGATTTCTACAGAACTGCCTGCGATTATTTGCCAATTCTGATCGAATTCTTTCCATATTCTCATATAGCTAAAATTTCCATTAATTTCATGAGCACCATAACTTGCCTCTAAATGTATAACGGAAATTACAATTGCAATATTATCAACGATAGTTATTTTTCTGTCTTTGAGTGTGATTTCTTTGATTTTAAATAAACCCTTTCTATAGTTCTCGAGATCCATTTCTTTTGTTACGGTTTGTCCGTTAGGAATAGTGAAGACCAAATCTTTGTGAATCAATTTGTCTAGTGCGGATACGTTTCCTAACTTCATCGCAATGATTAATTGATCTTCATTTTCTGTGATAGTATTGAGAATGTTCATTTATTTTATTTTAAATTGTCTTATGAGAAGGCAACTTTTTTGAAAGAAATATTGCATCCTCAATCTAAAAAGTATATTCATGGGATTGTGATTTGGACTTTGTAATTCTCATTGCAATCTTCATCAATCAACGAGGGAATCATGTTCCCTGCTGGCATAAGCGGACGGGAATAAATTATGTCACATTACTCGTGTCATCAAATAAGGAGCCAGTTCAGAAATATTCTTATTGCGAGCTTGCCATTTCGGTAAATTTTTTAAGCATACTTATATTTACTATTTATTTGTTTACTTGATTTGTCGAAGTTTTATATTGAACTTTATGGAATCCTCAATTTCCGACACAAAAAACGCAATCCTTCTTGTTGGTAAGGAGGCAAACCATGTCACGCACGAGCTACTCGCTTCTTTGAGTGCGAAGGGTGTTTCGATTCATGTGGTGGATTGTGGTATGAGTTTTCGTGCATTTCGATTGGCAGATTCAACCAAGGGTTTGGATTTTCCCGTCTTGCATGAAGTGCTTGTTCAGAGGGCTTTTACCCCATACCAACTTATGGATTTTATCAACGGCCTACTGCTGGATCGTGATAACTTAGAACGAAAGTCTCGTCTCTATGCCTTTCTTGCTCCGTCTAAGGAATTTTTTGACAAAGATATTAAAGAGGATGAACGCAGGTTCTTACTCGAGAGCTTGGTTGCAAAATTCAATCAGTTGCAAGAAGAGGGATTTTCCCTTTTGATTTCGGAATCGAGAACCAAAGAAGAGTTAGCTTATGACACGTATATTTTACATCTAAAAGAAGCAGTTCACTGTAAATTGATTGAACCAATCAGACAGAAGGAGATTGATAATGGGAAGAACAGTAGGTCCTTATTCTCGTAATATTCAGAGTCTAGCTGACGAACGTTTTGGAGATTTTCGTCGTGGACTTGCGCGTAAGCATCAAGAGGCATTTGACGATATCATGCGAACTGCTAAGGGGCATTTGGCGGCTGGAGTCATGGCATCCAATCCTTATTCGATCGAGACGATTTTGCTATCATCTCTCATTGAGGTTAAGACAACATTGAATGATATGGATAAGAAATTTGCCAAGCTTGAAGCTGATATTGCGTCAATTCGTGCGAGGGGTATCGACCATGCCGATCTTGACCAGACTTCTACTGATTCTTGTTAGTGTTCCATGGTCGCGAGCTTTGAGGGTATACTTTTTGATCTCTATGATTTGGAAGGCAATATTACTCTTTGGATCCAAGGCGAGGATGAGCTTCGGTGTTTCCAGGATGTTTACTACCCATCCTTCTATATTTCGGGAAGTGAGGCTTACGAGAAGAAATTTATTGCTCGCCTAATTGAGCTCAACTCACTGCGATCTCGACCTAAGCGAGTTGATAAGTTGGATTTTTACAAAAATGAGATTCGATCCGTTCTAGAGATCCATCTTTCCAGACCATCTGTCCTCAAGCGAATCTATCAGAAGCTCTATGCCTTCTACGAGAAATTGGATATCTACCATTCGGATATTGATATCACGACATCCTATCTCTATTCTAAGGGACTTTTTCCTCTGGCAAAAGTTCGCGTGCTACATGAAGGCTCCCGCATCAAAGAAATTGTATCACTTACAAATATTCAGGATTACGAATATACTGTTCCGAATTTTCGCATTCTACAACTCAGCTTCAAAACCAATCATCGAATCGGTTATTCGAAGTCCAATCCTCTGGTTTTTTCCAATTCACAAGGATACAACGAAGAAGTCTTTCGTCCTGATCCAAGAGATTTACTCGGTCGCATCAATGAGATTCTTCGCGAAAAGGATCCCGATATAATTCTTAGCTCTTTTGGAGATCAAGCGATTTTTCCATTTTTGTTTCAAATGTCTCAGAGCTATGGAATCAAGCTTCTTTTTGACAGAGATCCTTACGCAATCACAAGAAAAATCCAGACTCTAGGTACGAGTTTCGAATCATACGGTCAGACTATCTACAGAGCACCTAACTATCCTTTGTTTGGTAGATTGCATATCGACGTGTCCAATTCTTTTGTCTATAAAGAATCCTTTATCAATGGTGTAATCGAGCTTGCACGACTCAGCCGAATTCCTATTCAGAAAATGGCACGTTCCAGCACGGGAACAGCTCTCACAAATATTGAAATGGATGTTGCCCTGCGTAAGAATTATCTCGTGCCTTGGCAGAAGTCAGCTCTTGAGAGACCTAAGTCTGCATACGAATTGATACGAGTCGATAAGGGTGGACTCGTATGTCTGCCCGATACAAGTTATGGTTCTCTGTTACAAAATGTAACACAACTTGACTTTGCTCAGATGTATCCCTCTATCATGGCCAATTACAATATTAGTCCCGAAACTGTCAATTGTCCATGTTGTACTGTTGAGGAAGCAGAATTCCTGATTCCTGGGACGAGCTTTCATGTATGCGCTAAGAGGCGAGGTGTTGTCTCAGAAGCTCTCGATAAACTACTTGTTAGACGAAAATACTATAAAGAACAGATTGAACGCAAATCACCCAATGCAGAAATTTATGAAGCAAGACAGAATTCGCTAAAGTGGATGTTTGTTACAAGTTTTGGTTATCTCGGTTATAGAAATGCTAAGTTTGGTAGAATCGAAAGTCATGAAGCAGTCACAGCCATCGGGCGAGAAGTTCTTCTCTTAGCAAAAGAGATGGCAGAGGATGCGGGCTATACTTTTTTGCACGCGATCACAGATTCTATTTTTATTGTTAAACCAAATGAAGAGAAATTTTCAAAAGAAGAGCTTTCTACTCTTTGCAAAAATATCGGCGAACGAACCAAGATCCAACTCAAAGTAGAAGGAATCTATGATTGGTTGGTATTTCCTGCATCCAAAATCGATTCCAAAATTGGCGTGGTCAATCGTTATCTCGGTAAATTTGCATCAGGTGAGCTCAAAATTCGTGGAATCTTTCTTCGCAGAAAAGATATTCCCAATTTTGTCAAAAACTTTCAAGCAGATGTTTTGGAAATCATGGGAACATGCAGCACCAAGGATGAATTGATAGCAAAGCGCGATCTAATTGATACGGTTTATCATCACTACGAGAACGAACTGCAGAGCAATCGCGTAGCACTAGCTGATCTATTCTTAAAGAGAACAATTACGAAATCACCAGACAAATATAAAGCGAACAATTCGTCCACAATCTCACTCGCTGCTCTCTTAGATGAAAATATTACTGTCCAAGCAGGTGAAAAGATCAAGTATTTAGTTCTTCAAGGCTACCGAAAAAAGAGAGAGTATATTCCCGAAGAAGTCGCTCTTCGTCTAGCAGATACTAGATCACTTTCCATTCACAAAGAATTCTACCGCGATATGTTGGTTCAAGCACTAGAAGAAGTTACGGAGCATTTATTTACATGGCAGTATTTCCGAAGTCTTAGAGAGAGACAGCATCTCTTGCCTTTTGTAACTGAGCTCCTTTGTTAGCTCCGTGGCTCTGCCTGTCCAGCATAACTTTCCGAAGGAAATTCTGCTGTGCTGTGGTGTGAGAAAAAATAAGAATAACTTACCGCAAAGATTACGACGACCGCACGAAGTTTACAAAGTATTTTGTTGATGTAGAGAAAAGTTTATAGATAGCAACCTTGTGCGAAGTGGCTCCTTCGTTACGGCTTTGGTATACCGAACTGGCCACTGGACGGAACGAAGGAAGTCACGTAGCTACCGCAAAGATTACTGAGGTCAGCACAAAGTGCACAAAGGGATTCGATGAAATTCGCATCCGAATCTAATCTGGCTTCTCGGATGCTTAAGCTGCAAAAAATCGCATTTAGAGCATAGCATATAAACTTTGACATTTACAATAAATATAAATCATTAAATACCCTCTATCTTAATGTTTTTTAAATTCATACATACAGTTTGCAATGGTTTGAATGATGCGTTTTGCCATTCGACTATCTTATTAAAATGAATAGTAACTTTTATATCATTCGTTGAGCAAGATTTGATTAACTTAATAATTGGAGGAACAGTTGAAGAATTCATAAATTCCAATTTTGTATAATCAATTACTAAGTTTTTTCCTTGAATATTGCTTATGAAATTTTCTAAGTAAGGATTAAGATATTCTGCTGGATTTCTTGACTCGCTTCGCCCTAGCCATTGCATCATCACTGAATCACCTTGTGCTGAAATTTTAATTTCAAAATTTTCGATTTTTAAGTTATCCATTTTTATACTCCTATTTTTTTTGTAGCAATCATTTCTAAAGTTTGGTTGCTATAATTGTAATCTAAATCATATCCACCTTCACTAATAATTCTATACAAACCCAAATGACTTCCAGACTGTGCTGGATCTTCCATTATTTCTTGTAATCTTTCTATATAAAGCATTCGAGCGTTATCTGTATTCTTGATCTTTTTCATCATGAAAATCAAATCATCAACTGAGTCATTTGCATTGACTCCATTCTTGACTTTCACCATTAATTTGTTCGTTCCTAAGTCGAATTCAAATCCCACTTGGGAAATGTTCTCGTTTGCAACTCCGTATTTAATTGCATTTTCTAGTAGCTCTGAAGCTGTCATTACTGCAAAATCAATCTCTCCTTGATTTAAACCTGCCATTGCAATTCTAATTTTATCTTTGATTTCGCTGATTATTGACCACATTGGTGCAATCTCAATCTGTAATTTTGTACTCATCATTCCTCTTAGCCTTTCGTTTTCTTTAAAATTAACATTGTCACATCATCGGGCGTTTCATAGCCTTTGAGTGATTCTAATACAGCATCTCTAACTTCCTCAAGTGAATTAGAACCATTTGTTCGGATAATAGCAGATAGACGATCAAATCCGAATAGCTCATAGTTATCTTTAGTTGCTTCAGTGACTCCATCAGTATATAGAAATAATAGATCACCTTCACTCAATGAAGCCTCTCGTTCCTTTAAAAAAGGAGCAATGTCGTCCTCCATCCCAAGCCAAAAGCCATTGCTCTCCAACCTCTCTATCGTAGCTGTATTCTTTCGATAGACAATGGAATCCAAATGTGCTCCCGAATATTTCACTCTG
Organism: Leptospira sp. GIMC2001; assembly: GCF_028462125.1. NCBI lineage: Bacteria > Pseudomonadati > Spirochaetota > Leptospiria > Leptospirales > Leptospiraceae > Leptospira > Leptospira sp. GIMC2001. The sequence continues at coordinate 1,102,613 of NZ_CP115468.1, forward strand.
CCATTAGCTTCAACTTCAATAAGTTGCATGGTCATATATTTTTCTTCTTTTAGTTTGGCAATGTTACTTGTTAAGGTTTGATTTGCCTTTGTTAAAATAAGCGATGTATTGCTTTCTTTGTCATTTCGAATGATTGTATGAAGTGTGGTCTGAGCCATCATCATGATCAAACCAGAAGTGACTCCATGTCCAGATACGTCCCCAATAACTGCGAATTGTCTCTCCCCATCGCCGAGTATTGTATCATAATAGTCACCACCAACTTCATCGGCTGTTTTCATATAGCCTAATACTTCATAACCTTTTAGTTCTGCTTTTTCGGGAAGTAATGATGTTTGTATTTTTTGTGCTAACTCCATTTCAGTTTGAATTCTGGATCTTTCTGCAGTAACCTCTTGAACATTCAAATACAACTTTGCATTCTCAATAGAAATTGCAGCCTGTGAAGCAATCAATTGAAGAGTCTCGGCATGCTTTGCTGTAAAAACACCTGCACTTCTATTATTTTCCATATAGACTAAACCTATCATTTCAGACTTATGAAAGATTGGCATAACTAAGATCGAAATCGGTTGATTCTTGATTATATATTCATCTTTTTGGAATTTTGGATCTCTAAGTGCTTCATCGACAACGATTAGTTTTCTGGTTCGAATAGATAGGTTAACGATTGACATTGGAATCTTGGAACTTGATTCTAAATTTTCATTTTGCAAGACGTTGATCTTTCCATCTATATAAGATGATTGTATTTTGAATGATTCTTCTTCCTTCAGTATGAAATAACCTTTCTCGGCTCCTGCATTTTCTACGAGTATGGATGTTACTCGAGCTAACAGTTTATCTAGCTGAATCTCCTCAGCAATCGCATTAGATGACTTTAATACAGAATAAAAATCTAAATTGGAAGGATCGATACGTTTTGATTCAATTACGGTGGCTCGACCCAACTTAGATTCTTCTTCTGAATTTGTATTGAGTCGTTGTGTTACTTCTTTTTTTCTATCAATTAGATCTGGATATTTCTCCTCTAATTGATTAACTTTTGCATTCGCTCCCCATTTTGAATACAAGGCGATTGCTTCTCGTAAATGCAATTTTGCATATTGCTTTTTCCCATTTGCTAATGAGAATTCACATGCCAATTCATTTGCTAGTGCTTCTTCATTTGTAAATTCATTTTCTTTGGCTAGCGCTATAGCTTCTTCAAATTTAGTTTCAATAGCATCTCGTGAACCTTTTTTATAGATCAATAATCTTGCTTCGATTATTCTCCAACGGTGTAGGTAATTCATGGGTGCATCTATGGACCATCGCTCTAGTTCTTTGCAATTTACCTTTATGATTTTCTTCATCTGTTGGACCGTAAATTCTTTAACAGGACTTTTGTTATCTAATGCTTCTAACATCGCAAGGGTTGTGAAGAACCAGACATTGTTGTTTATAGGATAACCAACCATGGCATCCTTGTGTTTTACAAAAACTGAATAAGTATAAAGAACTAATTCATGGTTGCATATACGACCGAAATAATCTAGTCCAAGTGCTGATACAACTGCAATATCAAAACTATTCAAAGATTCAATCCTGATCTTAAGTTGGTCTTCCCATTCGGTTCGTTCTAATATTGAGTCAGAATATTTTTTTTCTCCCAATCGCTTAACCATTGAGTTAGCAAAAGTTAAAAGTACAGAATCAACACTTCCCAAATTCAAGTGTGCGGAACGCTTTAGTTGGTTTACCGTTTCTGTGTAAAGTGATTGCAATTCGGTAGAACTGCAATATTTGATAAGAAAAATAAGCCAGATAGAATAGCCAACCTCAGGTAAATATCCTTGGCTAAGTGAAGTGGAGAGCATATCTTGCAAAGACGGTAAGCTATTTCTAAAATGCTCTTTTCTATGTCTGATCCCAAATTCTATTGGAGTGATATGAAGGGTATACTTTACTTTTAACTTTTCAAGAATAGCATTCGCAAGCATAGCATATTCGTAGCCAATATTTGATTTCGAAAGTACTGCTGTTTGAATGAGTCCATAGCACGATATGCATGTCGCTGAATCGACAATGTATCCATTTTTCAATGCAAATCTCATACTGAAAAAAACTAAAAGCGGAAATAGATTCGGAGATAAGAAAAAGACAGACGGGATTATATTTAAAACAACCTTAATAATTAAAATGGACTCTTTATCCGTCATCACGGGAAGGTTAATTAAATCTTTAATCTCCCAATTATTCTTTTTTAATATTCGACCGATCGCAATTTGCGTTTTCAATAGATTAAATAAAATGATAGCCGGAGATGGATTTCTAGGCAGAGATATTTTGAATTGCTTTAGAATGGATAAACCTAGATCAATTGCATTTCCGAATTCAGCGACACTTGAATAATACAATATCAAATTCAACTCGCTCGGAATAACATCGACTATGCTTTTTGCATTTTCTTTGATTGCTGAATGGTTAGAGAGCAAATACTCTTTGTTTCCCAACACGTAACCAATCTCTACAGCAAACTCTGATACTTTTAATGATAGATCGTATTGGGTTTTCCAAGAATCCATAGAAAATAGCGAGAGACTAATGTCAATAAACCTCTTTGCAACATCGTAGGCATTCGATGCTTGTACTTTCTTTGCCGCTTCCAGATTCAACTCAAGCAATTGCATCTTTTCCGCTTTTGATTCAATCAAATCTCGACCCATATTCAATTGCGTTACTATTTCGAGGATACTATCTTTTAACTTATCTGTTGTCGTCTGGCTTAGTAATAATTGCCCGACTCTTAGATGAGTGGACAATTTATCTGATTCGGGAATTAAGTTGTAAGCAGCTTGTTGAACACGGTCATGCAAAAATTTGAACTCACATTCGGAAAATTGAATCCCTTCTTTCATTCCTGATCGAATATGTTTGTAATTTTCATTTAAAGGTATAATCAAACCTTCTTTAATAGACTCCCATAAATCGTCCAGAGTGGGAGCAGCTTCTTTGTCATGAATGATCGAAAGAAATTCCAAATCAAATTGATTCCCAATAACAGAAGATAATTGTAATACACGTTGAGCCTCTTTACTCAACTTTTGTATTTTGAAAGTCATAAGTTCGATTAAGTTCTCGCTGACTTGCATCATCTCGATATTTTTTAGATTGTATTTCCATTCTTGACTATCATGGTCAAATTGAAGATGGCCTTCCTCATACATGGAAAGTAAAAATTGATTAATAAAAAAAGCATTCCCGTTAGTACGATTCACTAGAAGCGAAGATAGTTCACTTATAGAACTCGGTTTAGTTTTCAATGATTCTACAAGTATATTCTCAACATCCTTTGTAGTAAGGTTTTCCAATTTGAGATCAATTATTTCAACATCAGACTTACGTATCTCCTCAAGAGTTGATATTAAAGGATGGCTAGAGTCTACTTCGTTGGTTCGATAGGAGCCAATTGGTAGGAAATATTGGTTAGCTTCCGAAGATAATAATGAAGCAAGTAAGTTGAGAGATGCAGTATCTGCCCATTGTAAATCGTCGATAAAAATAACCAATGGAAGTTCTTTTGTGCATATACTCTGAAAGAAATTTTGAAATGTTAAGTTGAATCGAGTTCGTGCTTCTTGAGTTCCTAACTCTTGAATGTCCGGTTGATTGGGAAGAAGCAATTCTAAATCAGGAATAATTTCATAGAGAACCCTCGCATTGTTTCCTATGCCATCCATAATTCTGGTTCTCCACACTCCTAAAACTTCTTGATCTTCTAGCAGTAGATAATTGCAGAATTGATTGAACAACTGAGTTAAGGCATAGTAAGGAATGTTTTTCTGAAATTGATCAAATTTGCCGGATAAATATATACCATTTTTCTCTGTTATGGGTTTGTATATTTCCTGAACTAAAGAAGACTTACCCACTCCAGAAAATCCCGTTACCATGATTAGTTTACGTTTGTTATACTTTGAAACCTCTTCAAATGTTGAGAGTAATAAATGTATTTTTTCTTCTCGTCCATACAATTTTTGTGGGATTTGAAGCCTACCTGAATTGTCTTTTAATCCCAATGGAAAATTTGAGCTTTCTAGTTCTTTTAAATTCGCAAGACATTTCATTAAATCTTCTGCTAAACCAAAACCCGATTGATAGCGATTCTCTGCATTCTTTTCCAAAAGCTTCAAGACAATTTGAGATAGAATAGTAGGAATATTTTTATTTACTTCCGAAGGTGATTTAGGTATAACTGCGATATGACCATGAATGATTTCCATTGGATCATTTGATTTAAATGGCAAAATTCCTGTCAGCATTTCATAAATTGTTATTCCTAAAGAATACAAATCTGTTCTATAATCTAAAATTCTATTCATTCTCCCTGATTGTTCGGGAGAAATATAAAGAAGACTACCTTCTAGCTCCTTAGGAGGGACTAGACTTTGAACATTTCGTGATACTTCAGTTGATATTCCAAAATCTATAATTTGAATTTTAAAATCATTTTCGTTTAAAAGTATGTTGCCTGGATTGATATCTTTATGAACAATACCTTTGCTATGGAGCTCACCGAGTGTCTTAGCTATATTGATTCCTATCTTTAAAATCGAATCAATATCTAAATTAGCCTTCCTCATAAATTCAGATAATACTTCTCCACCAAAATCATGGAAGGCTAGATAAGTTTCTTCGGGATTCGAAACAAATTTTATAGGTTTGATTACACCAGCTATTTTTAACTTTTTTGTTAATTCGTATTCGTGGCGCAATTGAGAAACCACGGAAATTCGATTCCCGTTAGCTTTCTTGATAACTATGAGTTCTCCATTATCATTCGAATAGCGACTGATGGTTGTATTCTCATTTCTGTGAATTAATTTGAGTTCTTTGTATTTCATTGGTGACTTTTCTTCCCTGGTGTAACTTTTACAAAATAATTGCTTAAATAATATTGAATAAATGAATTAGATACTCTGTTGCCTCGAAAAAAACAAAGTTTTGTTAGTATATCTAAGGAAAATATCTAAAAAATTTATAATGACCTTTTTATTTAATGAATTTCGAAATAAGATAATTCCTTTTGTAAATCAATTGATTGTTGTTTGAATTCTTTTGAAATTGAGTGAGTCAATTCGGAATTAATTGCTAGGTTTTGGGTTTCAATAGACAAGTTCTGAATGGAAGTTGATACTTCCAGATTTGATTCAGATTGTTCGACAGTCGAACTTCGAATTTCCTGAGCCAATAGATTTACTTCATTAAATTGGTTTAAAACTGCTTTGCTAATTTCAATTTGATTTTCTGTTAAGTCTGAAATTGTATTAATTCTCAGAATAGTTTCTTTGATTTTTTCTTCCATTAATCCAAACGAATTGGCAGCATCTTGAATCGAAGTCATGCCTTGCTTGGCATTGCTTACTGCTTGTTTAACGAATTGACTAATTTGAGATGCGTTGCTTGAAGTATTCTCTCCAAGTTTGGAAATTTCTCTTGCAACTATTGCAAAGCCTTTTCCATGTTCCCCGGCTCTTGCAGCTTCAATTGAAGCATTGAGGGATAGAAGTCCAATTTGTTCTGAAATCTCATGAATGATAATCAATATCGATGAAATTTTGTGAGTGCTTTCTTGAATATCATTCATAAAAGCTAATGTATTTTTAATCTTTTCTGAGTTAACTTGGAGTTGTACTTTTACAATATCCGAAATATTTTTTGCATTTATAGATTCATTGCGAGCGGACTCGACGGATAAATTTAGATTCTCAAGGGCACGAGAAGATTCTAAAGAAATGTCTAATTGTTTTTTCGCCTGTTCAGAGACTTCGTTACTAGATAGAGTGATTACTTCAAGATTCGCACTCATTTCCTCATAAGCAGATGCTTGTTCCGTTGTAATTCTATTCAGATCACTAGCGGCTTTCACTAGCGAAGTGGATTGCTCAAACAAATTTTTTGACTGATTATCAATCGCCAAAATTACAGTTCTAAATTTTGCAATAAATTGATTCATTGAAAAGCTTATATGCCCCAATTCGTCTAGCGAAATAATCGGCATAGTACAATTGGTGTTACCTTGAGCAATATTATTTATGATTGAAGCAAGAGAATTTACATTGAATTCTATTGATTTGATGAGTAGTCGAATACCCAGATAACTCGTTAAAATTATAAATATTATAAAAAAAGGTAAGCTGTACTCAACAGGGTAAGGATTGTTGAAATCAGGAAATATTTTATTCACAATAAGCAAATAAGATAGTGAGAACAGAGGCATCAGCAAAATAGAAATGATCATAAAGAGAGTTTTCTGTTTAATGGATACAAGTCTTAGTTCAGATGAATCAATTTTTATTTTCGAAAATTCCTCCTGGCTTAGAAGCTCTATGCATTCAATTTCCGCTGCTAAATAATGAGAACTTGCATTGATTCCGAAAATCATAAAAAATAAAAATATACTAACAACTATTTCATGGTTTTGCATTTTACCAAAATGGTTTAGTATAATGCTCGATAATATTATTCCAAAGATCCATTGAATTGTAACGAATCTCATCTCAATCCTTGGAAAATTCAGTAAATGTTTCATTGTTGATCTCAATTCAAATTGATTATTCGATTGAAATGCGGTTAATCTTTTTTTGAGCCAGAAGTATCGGTAGATTGGTATGGATATTGTTAGAATAATTGCAATAATAATTCCGAGAATTAATGAAATTAAACGCTCTCCGACGTAGCCGCCTGCAATAATAACAAAAATAGTTGCAGTGGGCAGTGTTAGTGCATAAGTCTGTGCTTCCAGCCTAAGGCATAAACGTAAAATAAAGAAATCTATATTCATAAGTGTTGAATGGAACTAAGATTCAACAGTCATTTTATATACAATTTGTTTACAAGAAAAAATACATTATTTTTTGAATATAATAAGACTTCGCGATAAAAAATTGAATATTATACAGTAATCATAGTTATCTGAATAAATAAAATACAAGTAGGGATTAAAATATTACTAATAGGGATATTTATATTTGCATTCCCTAACTTTTCACTTTGCAAAACTTTGCGTATTCTTGGTGCCCTATACCTGACTGTCCAGCATAACTTTCCGAAGGAAATTGTGCTGTGGTGTGAGAAAAAATAATACTGAGAGTTTACCACAAAGATTACAAAGATCGCACAAAGTTCACGAAGTATTTTGTTGATGTAGAGAAAAGTTTATAGATAGCTACATTGTGCGAAGTGGCTCCTTCGTTACGGCTTTGGCATACCGAGCTGGCCACTGGACGGAACGAAGGAAGTCACTTCGCTATCGCAAAGATCACTGAGGTTACAACAAAGTTCACAAATAGTACCATGTAGTGTGAAGGTTTTTATTGTTTTGGTAATACTAAAATAAAATTCTTAAATTTGTATTTTTGTAATTCTTTCCTTTGCACAACTCTGAGTATTCTTTGAACCCTTTGCCTGTCCAGCATAACTTTCCGAAGGAAATTGTGCTGTGGTGGTTAAATGTTTTAAAAAAGAGCTTGCGAGTATTCTATAGTATTTTATAATTTATTAATGAAAATAGAAATACAACAAGAAGCGAAAACTTTTTCCATTACAGAAATGAACTTTACTGATATAAAAACAATTCGAGATGCATGCAAACTTTTTGCAAAGAACGGATCAGCCCAAGCAACAAAAATATTGGAAGAGATTGAAAAAGTTTTAGAAAACGCAGTAATATAAGACTAGTGTAGTCTATGATAATTATTTCTGTATAATAAAACGAAAATAGAAATTTCCGAAGTCAATTGCGAGAATTGAATACATAGAAAATTAACTATATTTTGAAAAGAATTTTGAATTAGATTTTAGTCGGCATCTCAACCATAATACAATCAATATAGACAGGTGTAATACCAGATTCCTTCGCTTTTTGATACACTTCTTCACCTTCAGCACCTGGTTGGAACCAAAAGTCCTTCACACCTGCGGCTATACCCTCAGCGATAAGATTTGCACCGAGCTTTGATGGTAAGACAAAATTGAGCGCTTGTAATTTTTTGCCTGATTGAGTCGCAGCATCACTGAGTTCTTGAATGGTAGCATAAGACTTGATTCCGTCTATAGAATCTGCTCTTGGATTGATCGGTCGCATATCGTATCCTTTGTTTCGCATATGATGAAGTATGATATTACCAAATTTATTTGGATTGGAGCTTGCGCCGACTAAGCCTATCACTACATTACTGTCCATTAGATTGCGTTTAACTACTTCTAGATTTTCACGGTTTCTCATCTTTACATAATCTCCAAACGTCACGACATATATCTTATGATAAATGGAATGCTCTATAGCTATTTAGACTTACATAGGGAAGGGAACGATTTTTTTTGCTAAATTGTGAACAATTTGTTCTCTCATACAAATAACTGAACTATGTTTAGCTTTGTATGCTGAGCTTGCTTTCGGCTATATCGCTAAGGAATTATTGTCATTTTTTCACTTGACAAAAACTGCAAAAGATTGGATTTCTAACTACTAGTTTCAGAGAGGATATCAATCGTATGGGAATCAGCGAAAGACAACTAGGTCTCATTCAAGAATCAGCCAAATTATTGATTCAGGATCTGAGACTTACACAAGAAGAAGCCGTTATGCTTATTTCTGCGAGCCTTAAGAAAGAACTCGTTCGACGTGGGGTAACAATGGAAGCTTTGAATATGAGTGCCAAGTCGGATAGGACATCCTTCATACGTTCTGTTGTCCATCATGTTCAGGAAAAAATCGAAGAGACCCCGCATTGGAAATCAAAGAACCTCACCATTACAATTGAAAAATTCTACAAAATCTTACATTCATCCTGGATGAGCGACTCAGGCTAGAATTTATTTTAAGGAAATTTCTAAGTTCAATCCTAAATCCATTGACGAAAAATCCACTCTAACGACAATTTTGTAGCTATGACCAGATGATTCTTGAATTAATCTGGTACCAAATAGTAATATATTTATGGATGGAACAATAATGATCAATCAATCAGTTAATAAATTTTTAGTTTATCTTTTTTTTATCAGTTTAGTTTTCTCATCGCCCGCTATGGCAAATGATTCGGATATTCTTCCAGAATCGAAGCCAACAGAAGTTGAAGCCAATGACTCCAAAGATAAAGAGGAAGTTGGCAAAGCTGATGAACAAGTTACGAAAGTCGTAAAAAAACTAATAGGATTCATTCGTTATAAAAAAAATGACAAAGCGATTCAGCTCATTCATGTTCCTGAATTTTCCAACCAATTGCTCAAATCTTCTGGTAAAATTTCAGCATCAGAACGAAAGGAATTTGAAGCCGCAATTTCAAATTTTATTATAAACCGATCTTTTCCAATTGCGCTTAAGTATTTTGACAAGATTGATATCAATTACGAAAAGCCATCCTTCAAAGGCAAAACGGCAACTCTAGGATCCTCCATTATATATGATGGATCGGAGAAAGTAACTTTTTCATGGATTCTAAAAGAGATTGAGGGTTCTTGGTATGTCGTGGATTTTTTATCCGAAGGTAAATACGCATCCGAGACAAATCGTATTCGTTCGATTGAGCCTTCTATCAAGAAGAATGGAATCAAGAAAACCATCGCGCTAGTTCAAAGAGAAGCAACAAAGTAGATTATGAGAAAATTTCTTTCCAATGTTGTAGAACAAGTTCTACTCAACCCAATCAAGTCATCCATCGTTCTTTTTATTTTTCTTGGTCTGTCGATCTGGCAGACTTCTACATTGACAGTTAACACGAATAATATGGAACTTTTGCCTCCGAATAATCCTTCTATCGTCAAAACTCGAAAGGTTATTGAGATGATTGGTGGCAATGGTTTCTATATTCTAAGTCTTAAGTTTGATGATAAGAAAGGTATGACAGAGGCTTTGCAAGAATCTTTTGTTACAAGAAAGTCAGGTGATATTGAGAAGGCTAATCAACAGCTCGCTTCTGCTTTTGCAATTAGATCTAAGAATCTAAAATACTATACGGAGCAAGAAAAATTACTTAAGACTACTTCGGATAAATTGAATGCAAGATTATTGCAAGAAAAAGAATTTGTTCAATACATTTCCTATCGATATGATGTAGCTTTCCTACAAGAAAGATTGCCTCTATTCCTTCAGAATCAAGATTTGAAAGAAGTCCGCAAGCGGGTAAAAAGAAAAATTGATGAAGAAGTAGAAAGAGCCAATCCGTTTTTTATAAATTTATCGGATGAAGAATACAATCCTACGTTTGATGATATTCTCGGAAAATACCAAAAGTTAGCGAAGAGAGATATCTTTGATGAATACAATATTTCCCCGGAAAAGGGAATGTTGCTTATGCTTATTAAGCCGGTTGGATCATTCACGGACACGGAATTTAATATACGACTGGATCGCAAACTCAAAGACATAGTTCAAGAATTAGAAATTGAGAAGTCAGGAGTTCGAGTCGGATACACAGGGACTTATCGACTGCATCTGGATGACTATGAGACTTTGATGAATGCTCTCAAGCCAATTGCGATTACATCTTTGATTGGAATTTCACTTTTGCTATTGTTATTCTTTAGAAATCCAATTTTCATCTTTATTCTAATGTTCTCATTGATTTCTGGGATACTGTTCTCATTCGGACTAACAGCTGTATTTATTGGACAATTGAATACTGTAACAAGCATTATCGCGTCAATTCTTATGGGTTTAGGAATTGATTATGGTATACAGTTTTTATATAGATTCAGAGAAGAGTTCAGTCAAGATCAAGATACACTTCGTTCGATTAAAGCAACAATTTACCATACAGGTATTGCATCTTTTATCTCAGCGCTAACGACTACATCAGCATTTGTTGTGCTCGCCCTATCGGAGTTTCGAGGATTTAGTGAGTTCGGACTTATCGCGACTTATGGAATCATAATCATTGCAATTGCTATGTATTCGGTCACTGCTTTGCAAATTGTTTTGATATTTAAGTTCTTCCCTAAGATGCGATCATCATTTCTTCTAACCAAGAAAGAACAGACACCTTCCGCATTTTTGTATTCATTTTATAGATTTCCAGGAATTTTGAGCGGAGCAATTATCGCTGTAATTATACTTTGCTCAATTTTTATTTTTGATATAAAATTCAACTACAATGGTCGCGATCTTATGGTTGATAATTTGGAATCCGTAAATCTATATGATGAGATAGCAGATCGGTTCGATATAAGTTCAGATCCTCAAGTAATTGTTGTAGATACTATAGAAGAGTCCGAAGCTGTATTCGACTATATGACTCCGGTTCCAGAAGAGATTGCCGGTTCAGTTGATCAAGTTGTATCACTATGGAATTTTCTTCCCTCTATCGGACAACAGCGTGCCAACTTAAAAGTAATCAATCAATTGCAATCAGATATGAAACCTGTTAAAGCAAGTTTTCTTAAGCCAGAGCAGAAAAAGTATTTACCGATTGTCAAGAAATATCTGGAAGTAAAAGAGTATAAGCTTGCTGACATTCCCGACTACTATACAAAACAATTTCGTGAAGTTCCTGGATCTAAGGAGACTGGACATTTAGTTTTTATCTATCCCAAAGTTGCCCTCTGGCATGGAAGAAAATTGCTGAAGTTCTATGATTCTGTGGGAGAGCTCAACTATCCGAAGTTATCTAGAAGAGTTTTGAATACTCTATTGTATGATAGGAACGGAAACGTATCCGTTGATCCAGTGAATGATAAATGGACAGAGGCTGAGAAAGCGAATATACTTTCTGCACTCAACAATTATCAGCGAGAACAATTTCTATCACTCGGAATTCTTCCTGGAACTATAGATTTTATTCAGAAGAATCGACCTTTTGACACATTAGAAAAAGCTAGGTCTTATACCTATACTGCCAATACAGCGGGAAGTTTGATTCTTTTTGCGAATCTAATTAAGATTGTTCAGAGAGAAGGAGTAGTTGCCTTCTTTATAACTTTAGGACTTGTCCTTATAGTTCTTGTAGTTTTCTTTCGAGGAATTTTACCAGCTTTGATCTCGTTGATTCCATTGGTTTTGGGAATTGCCTGGACACTTGGTATCATGGCGATGTTCAAGATCCAATTGAACTTTATGAACGTTTTGGTTTTTCCTGTAATCGTTGGATATGGAATCCAGAATGGAATATATATCTACTATCGTTTTCGCGAAGATAGAGATGTACTACAAGCTATGTCGAAGGTTGGTTCGGCAATCATTGCATCCACTCTCACAACTCTTGTCGGCTGGAGTTCTCTATTGATCGCAGATCAGAAAGGCTTGAAGTCGATCGGAATTGTTGCAAGTATTGGAATCGGATCTTCACTATTGATCGCTCTCACGTTAGTTCCGACAGCATTGCAATTTGTGTATGGTGGCAAAAAGCTTGATTCAGAAGATGAAACACCTCTCGGATTGGAAGATGAAGAAGAGATGCACGCTGCAACAGAAGTGGTTGATACAAAGGCAGGTCGGTCTAAGAATAAAAAAGTCGATTCATCTTCGGTGAAGGCAGAGAAGAAACCTAATGCCAAGAAGAAAACTGCAAATAAAAAAGCATCAAGTAAAAAAGTTGCAAAGACGAATCGAGATTCCAAACGAAAGAAGGATTCGTAATTTAGATACTATCAATATTAAGGATGAGATATTACAAAAAATGAAAAAAATATATTTTATAATTATGGTATTATTTTTTACCAATTGTACGGTCAAGTATATCAAGACTGCTCCAACTTGGGAATCGGATATTCAAAATATTAAGAGATTGGTTATTGATATATCGAAGGAAAGCAATATAGATTCTGATACTAGGACAATGGTAGCATCCATGTCCGAATCTTATTTGTCGCATCACAAAGAGTTCATCATCTATCCTTTCGAAAAGTCTAGTAAAAACATCTGTGGCAATTCCGATCCTTCCGTAAAACATATCATGCTACTTACTGTAAATGAGTTAATGCAAGAAAGCAAAATTGATATCGGGGTTACTGGCAGGTTGATTCAATGTTCTGATTCGTCAGTGTTATGGGAAGGATTTGCCCAGAATGTATATAAACCCAATCCATCGGAAAATCTATCTCTTGTTAGAACATATACTCAAATGGTTGGACCAAAAATAGCAGACAAAGTGACGCCTTATTTTGTTCTATTGCAAGCGCTATTAGAGCGAATCGAGAGTCCCATTTTAACTGAAGACGAAAAGGATGAAAAAATAGAAGTCGAAGCTAGATGATCGTGCCCGAATAGAAATTTTATATGCTCAAAAGAATTTATAAAAACGGAATGGTTCAAACCCTACTTGCTGGTATAGGAATTATTTCAAAAGAGCAAAAAGAATTTCATAAGCGGTCTATTGTTTTCCAATTTAAAACTAAGCTCGGCCATAATTTTACTGGTTACTATTCGAAAGGCAAAGAAACAAGTCCTCGCGGGCTTGTGATTCTTTTGCATGGATGGGAAGGAAGTTCGCAGTCTTCATACATTCTGAAGACTGGACTTTTCTTGCAGAAAGCAGGCTATTCCGTTTTTCGATTGAATTTTATAGATCATGGCAATACATTTCGCGACAACAAAACTATCTTTCATGGAAATTTACTAGTTGAACATTTTGAAGCAATCGAATGGATTTCATCTAAATTTTCTCCACTAGCCCCAGTATCAATGATTGGTTTCTCGCTGGGAGGAAATTTTGCTCTTAGGCTTGCTATGTTCAACAAAGGAAAAAAGATTCCAAATCTAAAACACAGTATCGCAATCAGTCCTGCTCTCAATCCGAAGAAGGCTACTGTGAGTATGGATCAGTCGAAATTGCTTGGACGGTATTTTCGCAAACGTTGGGTAAACTCTCTTCTAAATAAAGAATCAAGTTTCCCGGATGACTATGATTTTTCCAAATTATCCCAATACAAAACTGTAATGTCCGTTACGGACTATGTTATTGGAAAATCTTCCGATTTTCGTGATACAGATCACTACTTTTCGGGATATATTATTGACTTAGACGAATTGGTTCGTTGCAAAACAAATTGTCATTTGATTACATCAAATGATGATCCCGTGATTCCTATCGACGATTTCTATGAATTGCAAAATAAAATTAACGAATACAATCGTTCGCATTCACAAGCAAGTCTAACCGATCTCGAAGTATTGTCGTTTGGTGGCCACAATGGATTCTTTGAAGATTCCTTTTACGAACCTATTTATTTGAATAGAATACAATCCATTCTCAATAAAAATTGAACGATCGCTAGATTATTAGGTATTTGCCTAATTTTCATTGACCCAGTGTTAATGGAATATTAAGTCTGTATCAATGATTAGTTTTAAAAAGTTGCATCTTCGTTATATTCTTTGGATTGAATTATTCAGTTATTTAACGATTGTTCCTTTTGCTATCGCATTGGTTTTCTATCTTGTTGATCCAGATAAAAACCAGATTCTTTATCTGGTTGTAGGTATCGGAATTGCAATAGTGATTTCTACAATTCCTTATATCATTGTCACCGGTCGACTCTTCAAACCTTTGAGAATCTATATGGATCATTTCCAGAACGGAGTCACATTCTCTGATGACGAATATTTGCTAGCTTGGAATTCCTTAACTAGAATTCCAATGGTATTGATTGCATTGAATGTATTTCGGTGGGTTTCGTCATCGACTACGCTTGTTATTTTATTTCTTATGGCGGAAAATGTAACTCAGACCCAAGTCTTTTTTCTCGCAAGCATACTTATATTCGCCGCTTGTTTTTCATCCATCTATACATATTTGATGTTAGAGAAAGTTTTCTCCCAAGTATTGAGAGAAGGATATTTTGTTCGAATTTTCAATAAGGAATCTGCTTCTCTCAAAATCTATCGAAAAATATTGTATATATTCCCAGTTGTAATTTCAGTATGCATACTATCACTATCAAATGTTTTGCTCATCATTTCGGCCAAATCAAATTATGAAAGTTTGCAGAGAGTTTACCTTGATCACTTGCGTAATTTTAATTCTAATAGCAATACATATTTGGAAAACTATTTCGATCTTATGACAGCGGAAGTTTTAAGATTTTCTGAAGATCCATTGATTCGAATACCTGTAAATAGTGCAAACTATTCAATTCTCAATAACAACTTACAGAATTATTATAAAAACCAAGCCTTGGGAATAGAAAATATTTATATAATTTCTTTGTCTGCAGGCAATGCTATCTTGTCATCGGCTAAAAATTTTGATTCACTTAAAGGTTACAGAATGTATTCAAATGTCGATTTGCAGAATAACTTTGATATAGCCAAGGAAGGGGAAATTTCTTATTCAAGTATTTACAAATCTGATCTATCTGGTAAAAACGAAATTCTAATAACTGCGCCGATTAAAAACAGTTCAGGTAAGATTATTGCAATGCTTGGGATATCGATTCTACCGACTGAATATGTGGATGGCTTCCTTAAGACGGTTAAAATTGGAAATACTGGAAATTCTTTTTTACTTGATAAAGATTTAAGAGTAGTTTGGAGCCCAATAGCAAGAATGATCATGTTCAATTGGACTGGATCTGAGCTTGCATCTAAGGCCGCCAAGACCAATGAATACGAAGGATTTGCGGAAGTATTCGAAAATGAACTCTATTTAGTGAATCATTATAAGAATCCGAAATATAATTTTCAATTTTTTTCTACAATAAAAATGAGGGAAGTCGAAGAGCAAGCACAGAAATCCATTCCATTGCTTACTGCAATTTCGATTCTGGGAAGCTTGATTCTTGCAATTTTTGTTCTATATTATTTTAAAAATCGTTTTGGCGCACTTATTGAATCTGAAAAGATATTGAGTAAGATTGGACAAGGTGATCTACGAGATGAATTGAAACTCAAAAATCCAGATGAGATAGGAAAACTCAACGAAGCAATCAACCAGACACTTAGTAACCTTAAGAATGTTCTGTCAGACAATCAAGAAATTGCAGTAGAACTATCTTCTTCATCTGAAGAATTCACATCCACTCTCAACAATCTTTCGGCAAATGCTCAGACCCAAGCTGCAAGTGCAGAAGAAATATCTGCATCAATAGAAGAGATCACAGCAGCTGTAGATAGTGTGGATACACAAGCTCAGTCTCAGACCAAGAAGGTTGATCTTCTTAAGTCCAAGATGAATCAATTGTCAGATATGATCCATACGATGAGTAACCAAGTCCAAAAAACCAATACAGAAGTCCATCTTATCACAACCGAGACTCAGGCTGGTGAAGAAACTCTGGATGAAATGCGTTTGAGTATTTCGAGAATCGGTGATTCATCGCAAGAGATTAGTTCAGTTGTTGAAATCATAAATAATATTTCCGAACAGATCAACTTACTTGCTTTGAATGCAGCAATCGAAGCCGCTCGCGCTGGAATTTACGGCAAAGGTTTTGCAGTGGTTGCAGACGAGATCGGTAAGCTTGCTAGTAAAACAGCCTCATCAATTAAAGACATTAGTATATTAGTAGATGCAAATGAAAGAGAAATTCTCAAAGGAACTGATATCATAAGTAAGACTATAAATCTTATTCAGAAGATTATTCAAAGTGTTAGTTCATTTGAGACAATGACTGAAGCAATCCAATCAAGTGCCGACGAACAATTAAAGATCAATAGCCAAGTAACTTTAGAAGTGGAATCCGTTAATGAGATCTCTCGGTCAATTCGCTCTTCACTCGAAGAGCAGAAGGCTGCAATCTCGGAAGTTGCCCAAGCTATCTACAGTATCAATGATCTTACACAGACCAGTGCGGCAGGACTTGAAGAATTGACAGCATCTTCGCATTCTCTGTCTAATCTAGCAGATGAGTTGAATTCTAAGATTCAATTCTGGAAATTGCCAAGCTGACTTCCAAGGATTCAACAAGAAAAATCTTGATCGGTCATAGCTTTTCTAAATGAGATCATTTATAGTATTTATTTGACAAATCTTCAATTCGAGGGTATATTAAGTGCATAGATTTTAATAACTCGAGGAAGGTTACTTTACAATGGCGATAATCAATAAAAGAATTCCAGAATTTCAAGCAGAAGCATTCAAAGATGGTAAATTCATCCAGATCAGTGATAAAGATATCATTGGAAAATGGAGTGTTTTCTGTTTCTATCCAGCAGATTTTACTTTTGTATGTCCAACAGAATTGGGTGATTTAGCGGATCATCATGCTCAATTGAAAGAAATGGGCGTTGAAGTTTTCTCCGTATCTACAGATACACATTTCACTCATATGGCATGGCATGACGCAAGCGAGACAATTAAGAAAATCAAATTCGCGATGATCGGTGACCCAACCGGTAAGATCACTCGAGGTTTTGATGTTATGATTGAAGAGGATGGTCTAGCGTTGAGAGGAACATTTGTTGTTAACCCTGAAGGTTTGATCAAAGTTGCAGAGATTCATGATCTCGGGATTGGTCGATCTGCTGCAGACTTAGTTCGAAAAGTACAAGCTGCTCAATACGTTGCAACTCACAACGGAGAAGTATGCCCAGCTAAATGGACACCTGGAACCAAGACACTTAAACCTGGTCCAGATCTAGTGGGTAAAATATAAGTTTATTCTATTCAGAAGTCTTATTTGTAGAAATACTTTATAGGACTTCTGTTGCATAATTCTATATTCGAATTTACTAATTGGACTGATGATTGCCAAATAGAATCTTTTTATGCCAAAGGTAGTATATTGCAGGATATATTAAGAGCTCCAAGAAGAAACTAGAAAAAATTCCTCCGACCAAAGGAGCGGCAATCCTTTTCATCATATCTGATCCTGGACCAATTGACCACATGATTGGCAGTAGACCCAAGAAAGCAGATAGAACTGTCATAATCTTTGGTCGAATTCTTTTTACTGCTCCGTGATGAATCGCCGATTTTAAATCATCAACATTGTTAAGAGATTTATTCTTTTTGAATTCTTCAAGAGATAGATCCAAATACATCAGCATGAAAACTCCAGTCTCTGCATCGAGTCCAATCAATGCGATCATTCCAACTAAGACTGCAACAGACCATTGATAACCGAGAAACCAAATTAAGAAGACTGCACCAACGAGAGAGAAGGGCACAGCTAAGAAAACGATTCCTGTTTTTACTATGGATCCAGTATTCTTATACAAAAGAAAAAGAATCAATAAAATAGTGAAGGGAACAATGATCATCAATCTTTTTCTAACTCGAATTATACTCTCAGATTGACCGCTCCATTCCAAAAAAACGGATTCGGGTAAGCTTATATTTTCTGTTATCAATGCTTTTAAGTCTGTTACCAAGCCGTCTATGTCATTCACATTTGTATCGATATAAACATAACCTGCAATGAATCCATTGTCGTTTCGAATCATCGCAGCTCCTTTCCTAGTCTGAATAGATGCTACATCACCAAGTGGAATATGGCCATTGTTAGATGATGGAATTAAAATTGTTTCCAATTTTCTCGGACTATCACGGTAAACATATGGGTATCGAATATTTACACTGAAACGATTTCGTCCTTCAACGCTCTCAGTGATGGTCTCTCCACCAATTGCTGATGAAATAATTTCTTGCAAAGTTTTTAGACTTATTCCATACCGAGCCATCTGAATGCGATTTGGAATGATATCAATATAATTACCTCCGAGTGTTCGTTCTGCAAAAACAGATCTTATCTCTCTATGAGTAACTAAAAGATTTTGAATTTCTTGACCTACTAGATCTATATTCTCAATATTATCTCCTAATATCTTGATTCCAATTGGAGTTCTAAATCCAGTATTCAACATATCAATTCTTGCTCGTATTGGCATAGTCCAAGCATTGGATACGCCAGGAAAATCCAATTCTGCATTGAGTAAGCTTACCAATTCTTCTTGGCTTATCTTTGTCGGCATAAATAATCCAATGAATTTTGGTATAAAATTCGGTAAACTATCACAAATGAACTTCGGAAATGGTTGGATCGTATCACAATTTGGAGTGCGGTCTCTCCATTCTTGAACTGGTTTTAAAATGATGATAGTTTCAAACATTGTTAAAGGAGAAGGATCTGTTGCGGTATCTGCTCTACCTGCTTTGCCGAGAACCTTCTCAACTTCAGGGAATGCAATAATTCTACGATCCATTTCCATAAGTAAACTCTCAGCATTTGCGGCTGTAAGACCTGGCAATGTTGTAGGCATATAGAGAATATTTCCTTCGTATAAAGGTGGCATAAATTCAGTTCCAATCTTCGAAGCAAGAGGTATTGTTAATAGTATAATACCGAGTGAAGATGCTATTATCGCTTTTGGTCTTTTTAAAACCTGATCTATGATAGGTGAATAGAATTTCAAAAGTCTTTTTGTAATTGGATGGTCTTCTTCCGGTCTATATTTACCTATCAGTACTGTATTTGCAAATTTACTCAACAGTTTAGATCTGAAGTGAAATGGATCGATACGAGAAAAGCTCATTCGAATAACAGGATCTACTGTTATTGCAAGAACTGCTGCAATAAACATCGTTATGTTTTTACTCCAAGCGAGAGGAATAAACATTTTACCTTCTTGGTTTTCTAAGGCAAAAATTGGAATAAAGGCAACTGCTATCACAAGAAGAGAAAAGAATACAGATGGTCCCACTTCAAGAAGAGCATCCAAGCGTATCTTTTCAAATTTTTCAATTCTTCCGTTGCGATCCCAATCTTCTATTTTCCTATATGCATTTTCTACTTCTACAATTGATCCATCCACTAAGACTCCAATTGATATTGCAATACCAGCAAGTGTCATGAGATTGGATCCAATTCCAAAAAAATGCAATGGAATAAAAGCAAATAGAATCGCGAGTGGAATGGTGATAACAGGAACAATTGCCGATGGGAAATGCCAGAGAAAAATAATGATTATAATCGATACAATTATAATCTCTTCTATCAATTTGAAAAAAATAGAATCAATTGTCTCACGAATAAAAATGGATCGATCATAGATCGGAACAATTTCGATACCTTTAGGAAGTTGATCTGCTATTAAAGATATTTTTTCTTTGATTGAGTCTATAACTTCAAGTGCATTTTCGTTATTTCTCATCACAATGATTCCGCCGGTTACTTCTCCTTTACCATTGTAATCTGTGATTCCACGTCTAAACTCTGGTCCGAATCGCACTTCCGCAACATTCTTAAGATAAACTGGGGTTCCGTTATTATTTAACTTAACTACGATATTTTCTAAATCTTGAAGACTCTTGATATAACCATAACCTTGAACCATAAATTCAATTCCCGAAACTTCCAATAGCCTTCCACTTACTTCATTATTACTTTCCCTTACTATTTCTATAATATCTTTCATGCTGATATTGTAATAGATGAGTTGGTTTGGATCGACTCGGATTTGGTATTGTTTTCTATAACCTCCGACAGAGGCGACCTCGGATACTCCCTGTACAGACTGCAATAAAAATTTCAATTTAAAATCTTGTATGGATCGCATTTCATCTAATGAAAGTTTGCTTGTTGTATCATGGATAATGTATTGATATATCCAACCTACACCCGTTGCATCAGGACCAATACTTGTATCTACATCTTTTGGTAGTTTAGATTGAATGGAGGAAAGATATTCTAGAACTCTAGATCTAGCCCAATATAAATCTGTATCCTCTTCAAAGATCACATATACAAAGGAAGAACCATAGTCTGTAATTCCTCGAACTGTTTTTACTTTAGGGGTGCCAAGCATGGCAGAAATAATTGGATAGGTAACTTGATCTTCAATGATTGATGGATTCCTATCCCACTTTGAGTAGATAATTACTTG
The DNA here is from genome assembly GCF_028462125.1 of Leptospira sp. GIMC2001. Taxonomy (NCBI): domain Bacteria; kingdom Pseudomonadati; phylum Spirochaetota; class Leptospiria; order Leptospirales; family Leptospiraceae; genus Leptospira; species Leptospira sp. GIMC2001. Next base: position 1,123,413 of record NZ_CP115468.1, read on the forward strand.
TTTCTCTGACAAATCAGGAATGACATCGATGGGAATGTTTTTGATAGAAAAAATAGAGAGAACAATCAAGAAAAAAGTTATTATCAAAACATTCCATTTATGATCAACGGAAAATCGTATTATGGATTGGATCATAATTACTTTCCTCCTTCTAATGAATGATTGGAATGATCCATCGGATTTATAGGTATCGAATCTGGCTTCTTGCTTGTATTCGTTTCCTTTCGATAATTCATTTTCGATTCTGAATCAAGGAAGAATGTTGCTCCCGTTGCTATTTCGTCGCCTTCTGCGAGACCAGAGATCACTTCCGTGTATTCGTTAGCAACTAGTCCTGTTTTTATTACTTCTGGTATAAAGTCGTAATCACTAATTTTCTTATAAACGATAGAATCCGTTCCGTTATTTATAATTGCATCATTGGGGACAACCAAACGAATTCCATATTCAACTGGGATATGTATTTTAATAAACATACCCGGATGAAGCAATTGTTTTGGATCATTTACAAATGACCAACCCTTTGCTGTTCTAGATTCATTCGCAATTAATTTAAATATTCCATTCACTTTTCCAGAAATTGATTCAGTATCAGATTCATCCTCAATAAATATATTTGAGCCGATTTTGATTTTATTTATATCTCGTTCATATATTTGATAGAAGATTAAAACTTTATTTTTGGATCTTCCTGTAAGTAGGATGCTTGGATCTTGGGATGTCCAGAATTTCAATTCAGCATCATTGATTCCAAGTTTCATTAATTTGATTTTTGCTGATTGAGCGAGTGTTGCAAGATCGGATCCTGCTTTTCTGGATTCACGGTATTCTACTAAGGCTGAATACAATTCAGGATCATAGGCTACTTGACCTGGAAAAGTGAATTCGTTTTTTAATATATCTTTTACAACTTTTTGTGTTTTGACTCCGATCGATCTTTGTTTCTCAAGAGGAATGTGAATTTTTTGCGAAGATTCGTTATCATCGAAATCTTCACCAAGAATATTATCATTCAATTCATCCCTTTTTGAATTTTCATTAATTACCAAATTCATTCCGCAGATTGGACAAGTTCCAGGTTCGTCTGAATGGTAGTCAGTATGCATTGGACAGAAATAATCTTCTTTTGTTTTGTTGCTGCAATCTAAGAAAATTAGAATGAACGATAATAATAAAATTTTAAGTAGTATATTCTTAATCATAATAAGCTCCGAAGTGAATCAGCCGCTTCCAGTATCCCTGTGAGTGCTAAATATTTTTTTCTAACTGTATTTGTTCTATCCGCCATCGCTTCGAATTCTTGTATTCGAAAGCCTATAGCAGTCCCTATATCACCTTGACTTGCAGAGTAACTTGCCTGATAGGAAGAGTAAGATCCTCTCAGTCCTGTGATCAATTTCTTATCATAAAATTCTAGCTGCTTTGATTGATTATTGAACTCATTTAAGCTGAGCTTTAGAATATTATGAATTCTTTTTCTTTTGGTCTCGGCGATGCTTTGACTTTTCTGATAGTTAGCCATTGAAGCATTATTCAGATCCTTCTGTTTTGCAAGAGACCAGACAGGGATTCTAAAACTCACTCCAAAGCTTATCAAGTCACCTCTGTATTCTTGAGGATAGATTTCATTCATTGCTGGATCGGTTGGATTGAATTCTGGCAAACGATTGATATTTCTTTTCAGATAGGATAGAAAAATTTCCATATCTGGATAGTGTCGAATTCCATCAAGTTCCTGACTTAGTTTAGAAACATTTACTTCAGATTGGCTCAATCTAATGTCAGGACTCCGTTCGGCTAGATTGTTAATATCAGATTCTATTGTAGAGCTTAACTCATTATATAAATTATCTAACACGCCGTACAAATTGATCTGATTGATTTCTAGATATATTGACTTATCATTCGATTTGTAATATTCGATAGCATCTTTGGACTTATCGAGTTCAGTCTTGATTTCTAAGATTTTCTTTTCGGAAGATAGAGATTCATTTCGAACTTTAAGAAATTCTTTTTTATTATCCGAACTCTTAAGAATATTTTCTAATGTTTTGTATAGATTGTGAATTTTGATTCTTAGATTGTATTCTTCTTGTAGGTTTTTCTGATTGATCCATTCACGAATAAATGAAGCAACGAATTGATTCTCTACAACTTGCATATAGATTTGAAAAGATTCCGATTTTCGCAGAGCCAGTCTACTTTCTGCATCAAGCTTTCCAGGATATGGAATTTCTTGACTGATACTAAACTCTTGTCCACTCATCATGGGCGAATCTCTTTGATTTCTTGGTGTTGCAGTGAATCCGTCTCTTCTCGGCATATTTACGAGTGCGTAGCCAATTTTAGGATCGGGATAGACATCCGCATGGTTAGATTCGAACCTTAAGCTAATGAGCTCATTTCGAATAGATTCAAGTTCAGGATGTCCAGTTAAGAGTGCCTGCAAATTGGATCTATCATCTGCAGATAAACTCGTTGAAAAGATATAAATAAATAATATAATATAATAAAAATGCTGCATACAGCCTCCAAAAATAATAAGACCAAAAGAATTGGATTATTAATTTAGAAACTATATAATTAGGTGAGTTGTGGAGACAGTGTATAGAGTAGTTAATTTCGGATGAATACTGTATTGGAACTTCTTATATAGAATGGTGTTACTGGTTTCTATCCGTCTATCATTCGAAAATGGATGCAATTCAGGAAAAAATTTTATAAATTGGATATTTTTTGTAACATCTAAGTTCTCAAATGTGAATCCAAGTCTTTCTTGGTCACAACTGCAATCGTGTGTTGAACGAGACCCAGTTTTACTTTTCGTTTCTTTAGATTGGTGGCATGGCATGGATGACGCCTTTTCTGCGTTCTGGTTTGTAGCCGTCCCCATTGAAAGGTAATTATCGAGTCTCGTGCCTATTTTAGAATTCGCATTCTCAATTGTGCATATATATCCCGCATTCATGAGAATTTTGCAATTTCCCAAGGCTAAGATTATACATAGAGCAATCGAAGCGATTTTTTTCATAATTTATACTCTATAGACGAATTCCAAAATTGAAAAGATTTTAAATACTATAATTTGTATTCTTTTATTTCGGAAATAGTAAAATTTTCAGAAGATTTCGACTAGAATAGATTTAGCTCCCATCGTAAGGAATGCTTATCGTAATTTCTGTACCTTTTCCTAATTTGGATTCTACATGGATTCTTCCATTGTGTTTATCTATAAATTCTTTCGAAAGTATGAGTCCAAGTCCTGTGCTTGGTTCACCCTCTGTGCCTGGGTTACTTGTTTTTTCATTAATTAAGAAGAGTTTTGGAATCAATTTTTCATCCATTCCGACACCCGTATCTGTAATTTTGATTTCTATAAAAGAATTATTTGTATTTAAATCTTTTCTAATACAAGTAGATTCATTATTGCTTTTTACAAAACTCTGAATTGTAACACTCCCGAAACGGTTGGTGTATTTGAGTGAATTAGAAATAATATTTCTAAGAACAGAAAGTATCATTTTCTTATCTACTAGAATATTAATACCTTCTGGCACTTCGTTAACGATGTTGATCGATTTGGAAGTGTAGACTAATTCTAATGAATACAGACTTTCTTGGATGAGTGAATTTAGATCAACTTTTTCTCGTTTTAGATTTCGATTGCTATTTTGTATTGTTGCCCATTCTAGAAGATTCTCAAGCAATTCATAAAGATTCACTGATGCCTTACGCATTCCTAATACCATATCTTTGATCTCATCTACATTCAATTCATCAATTTCATTGGCTAGGATTTGAGTGAGTCCGAGGAATCCGTTGAAGGGAGAGCGTAAATCGTGAGCGATAATTGAAAAGAATTTATCCTTTTCTTGATTGAGTTTCTCAAGTTCTAAATTTTGGTCCCGAATTCTCTCTTCCGCTAGTTTAGCGTCCGTTATATTTCGAATTGTAACTATTTTTCCTAACAAGGAGTTATTCCGAATATTATAAAAGCTTTGAGTTTCAATCTGATACCAGATTATTGTATGATTCTTTGTTCGACTGAAATCGAGTGATGTATCCACTAAGTTCATATTTATCGTATCAATAATTTCTTCCCAGTCTTCCAGTAATTCTGTGACTTGTCTTCCAATACAATCTCTCATTTCTGGGATCATTTTCGAAATAGATTGATTGAAATCTATCACTCTTCCTTCTGTATCAATGACAAACATTCCTTCTGCCATTTGATCGAAGAGTAAAGCTCTTGCTTGCGGAACCAGGTCAAATAGATTATAATAATTTAATCCGATATACATTACGATTAGATTAAGCGTTAACGCAAATGGTACGGCATCAACGCCATAAGGTAAAATTCCAACCATCGGAACAATAAATGCAATAAAAGGAAAAATTAAACCTAATGTAAGAAGGATATGTTGATTTCTAAATTGGCGTGGAGATTGAATGAGAAGTTGAACAAATATTAAAAAAGCTCCTATCATCATAATTGCATCATAAACTTGATGAATTAGATAAAAAATATTTGGTTCAAATGAAAAGAATGGGAAAGATCCAAGTTCATCCATTTTAGCATCAGTATAGAAGAGATTATGGAATTCATTACTCCAATTGAAAATTATCGCAATAGTGGGTTCCAAAAATAAAACGAGAATTATTAGATTTGGAATTTTTTTAATTCTTCCTGAATAGCTGAGAGCAAAAAGAAAAAATAATAGAGAAATATAACTAAGAGTTAGAAATTCAATTTTATAGAATAGTATTGCCCACTCAAGTCGAGTGGTCGATATTTCCAAAGCATAGAAAAAACTATACCATGCTATAAAAAATAGTGTAATTGAAAAATAAATATGCCCATTGAATTTTTTGTTTTCTTTGACCAGCCGAGCTATAATTATCATAGCTAGACTTGAGAGAAAAAGTGGTATCGAATATATATTGAAGAACAAAATAAATAATTTCCAATAATCTTTCTAGGTCAAATCCCAGATTATCGTTTTATTCTCATCGTTGCAAGTTTTAAATATTGAATGAGCATAGCACTAAATATTATAAAACATTCGCTAGAATATCGCTTTATTCAAAAACACTATTCAATCCTTCTTTCCATTCTTTCTCGAGTTCATCTATTGAAAGTTCTAAATCCCATGACTTTAGGATCAATTTGCGTTCATCAATAGTTTCTCCAAGTTTCAGAAAATCCAAATTGAGAGCATTGAGTGAATTAGATATTTCCATTTCATTTTCTTCATTGTATCCAATGATTACCGAGGCTGATGTCTCGCCGAAGAATACAACGTCTTTTCGATTATGAGAAGGTAGATTGGTAATTTGAATTCCAGTTTTGGATTCGAATGCAATTTTGATCAAGGCTATTCCTAATCCACCTAGGGAAATATCTTTTGCCGATTGCAATAATCCTGATTGATTGCTTTCGTATAACCAAAAAATTAAATCTTTTTCTTCTTGGAGATGCAGTTCAGGAATTTCTCCTTTTACCATATCATGGAACAAAGAAAGATATTCTGATCCGCCTAAAGTAGGTCTAAATTTACCAACTAATGCAAGTTTAGTGCTTTTGGCTTTAGGGGCAGAGCGTAAAGCTTTCGAGACATCCGGTATATAGCCAACAATTCCAATTGTTGGAGTTGGGTAGACTGGTCCTTCCGGCGATTCGTTATAAAAGGATACGTTTCCACCAGTAACAGGAAGTCCGAGAAATCTGCAGGCATCTCCTAGTCCTCGAACACATTCAGAAAATACGTAGTAGTTTTCTGGAATATAAGGATTGCCGAAGTTCAAATTGTTCGTTACGCCATAAGGATCAGCTCCGGTAACGGCAACGTTTCTTGCCGACTCGCATACTGCCCAGATTGCTCCTTTATAAGGATCTAAATAAGTATATCTGGAATTGCAATCTGTAGATACACCGATTCCTTTTTTGGTTCCTGGGATTCTTACAAGTCCTCCGTCAGTTCCGGGTGGAATCACTTTTACAAGTCCCACTTCCTGATCATATTGTTTATAGAGAGGAAGTCTTGAGGATATATTCCATGAAGATAGAAAAGTTTCAAGTATGGATTCTAGTTTTTTTGTTTCTAAGTCAGGTAAACTATTTATTTCTAAATTTTTTACTTCATCTAGATAGCCAGGTCTTTTCACTGCTCTCTCATATCGAGGTGCGCCACCACCAAGTACAAGGGATGCTGCTGGTATATCTGCTTTGATTTTGCCATCTTTTCTTATGATGAGCCGATCCCCTTCAGTTACTTTTCCTATTTCTACAATATTGAGTTCCCATTTCTCGAAGATCGCAATCAATTTCTCTTCTTTGCCTGGTTTGGCAACAACTAACATCCGTTCTTGGCTCTCAGATAGCATTGCCTCATAAGCATTCATGCCGGTTTCACGGAAGGGAACTAGATCTAAATTGATATCCATTCCAGTTTTGCCTTTTGCACTCATCTCAGAAGTTGCACAAGATATTCCTGCAGCTCCCATATCTTGAATTCCTATCAACACATCACTGTTAATTGCTTCAAGACTTGCCTCCATAAGAAGCTTTTCCATAAATGGATCACCGACTTGAACGGCAGAGCGTTTTTCCTCTGTTTCTTTAGTGAGGTCTTGTGATGCAAAAGATGCGCCATGAATTCCATCTCGTCCTGTAGTTGCGCCAACAATAAACACTTTAGCACCGATTACTCCACCGGTAGTCGCGCTTGCAGTTTTGGCGACCTCTGCAATTCCTACAGTCATTGCATTGACGAGAGGATTCTTTGTAAAAGATTTATCAATAAATAATTCACCACCGCCTACGGCAATTCCTAATGAGTTGCCATAATCACCAATCCCTTTGACAGCTCTTGATAATAAATATCGATTTCTATCTTCCGATGGTGGCCCGAAGCGAAGAGAATTTAAAGATACGATAGGTCTTGCTCCCATTGTAAAAATATCTCGCATAATTCCACCAACACCCGTTGCTGCACCTTGATAGGGTTCAACTGCAGTTGGATGATTATGGCTTTCAATTTTGAAAACAACTGCCAAGCCATCACCGATGTCCATTGCGCCCGCGTTTTCTTCTCCGGCTTGAGCGAGAAGTTTGTCCGACTCAGTTGGAAGAGTTTTGAGCTTGAGTATAGAGTTTTTATAGGAACAATGCTCAGACCACATAGCGGAAAAAATTCCTAACTCTGTAGAATTGGGAACTCGTCCAAGAATCTTTTTTATATTTTCAAATTCTTCTTCAGTAAGTCCATGACTCTTGACATCTTGTAAGTCAATTGTATCTTTTTCCATTTAGTAAATAATTCCTTTTTATAATTCTTTCAAAGTTCTATAATTTCTATTGTAGTAGAGAAGGGGGTTGTGATCTTCTTGGACTATTGTTGATTCTACTTTACCAATCACAATTCGATGATCACCCGATTCCACCATGGAATCAAGTGAGCAATCGATAATAGCCTGACATCCAGGAATATGTGGCGCACCAGAAATTCCATGCCCGGAGCTTAGAGATTTAAGAAAATCGATCCGTGAATCATCAGGGCGTGCGAACATATTCGAGAGTTCAACTTGGTCATGTCCGAGAATATGAACAGAAAAACCCTTGGACTCTTGGATTGCGATCTTTGCTGGACTTGAATCATTGAGACAAAAAAGAACCAATGGTGGAGTGAGTGAAAGTGAAGTAAACGAACTCACTGTGATTCCTGATAGAATTCCCTGATTTTTGTAGGTTACAATCGTAACTCCAGATGCGAATTTAGATAGTGCTTTTTTGAACTCATCTTGTGAAAATCCCATGCAGTTTCCCTGTTTTCCTCTCAAAACCTGATAATTCCATGATTGAAAACCTATACATTCTTCGCAAATACTTACCCAGGATGCCTATCAGGGTTTTTATGACTCATTTGATGACTCCAAAGTGATTTTTATTCCATTTAAAAATCTAAATATTTGTAAAAAGACCCAACCGTATATTCTGTCCCAAATCTTAAAATTTTTAAAATCCTCATCAATACACCATATATTCATAATTAGAATAAGAATTGATAAAAATCAATATATTCGAGCAATTTTAAAATCGATATAAACTTGACCGACTCTGTCTACTAGGTGATGACAAGTACATCACACGGAGTAAACATGAAGACATTAACTAAGCATAGAGAATTGATTTACAACGATCTACAAATAAGAAGAGATCATCCTACAGCCAAAATGGTTTTTGATACTGCTAAGAACAATGTATCCAAAATTAGTTTCGCAACTGTTTATAATTCTCTTGAATATCTCGTCAACCAAGGGATGTTAAAAAAGGTAAACATAAATTCTGATTCCGCAAGGTATGATGCGGTTCTAGAACCACATTCCCATTTAATCTGCCAAACCTGCGGATCAATCAAAGACATTCCCGCGATGCAACTTGCAGATATGTCACCGATTCAATCTGAGGATTTTCAAATCAGTGATGTCATAGTTAATATAATAGGATATTGTAAAAACTGTGATAATAAATAGTAAATATTCATAAAAAATGTTCTAATACAAGTTGTGCTCGTGTAACAAATATTTTGTATAAATATAGAATTTTCCTTGGGTTGGATATTGGCAAAGAAAAGTCATAAGATTTTATTTTTCAATATAATATACAACCCAAGGAAGCTCTGAATTATCAATGGAGATTCTTTTATCGAAACGAAATGAACAATCTTCGGTGTCACATATTTTTGCAAAATGATCTTTAGGATCTTGGTTGTAAACCATATCAACCACAGCGATTTTTGACCAATTTTTCTTAGTTGCGGCATTATATAAAATCTTCATGTCTTTATTGTCTCGCAATAAAAAATAATTATTTCTATCCTTGAAAAGATTAATAAAGCAAAAAGAAATATCAGGATTTGTAAAAACAATTGTATCATAATCTATGGATTGAATCTGAGATTTAATCTTGTTTTGTAAATTTGACAATTGTTTCAATTCAGTATAAGTAAAAATCAAATTAATAGATCCTATGAATAGAATCGAAGCCATTATTAAGTATCGAAAAGACTTCTTTAAATATATTAAATAATGATTGCAGATCAAAATTAGAAAAGGAAGAAAAACGAAAAAATATCTCGGTGTATTGTGCCCGCCATGATTGGGACTCAGGAAAAAAACCAATAGAATAAACACTAGAAGAATGAAAGGGAAGTTGAATTTTGAAATGAACCATGAATGCTTTTGCAAATTTCTATATTCTAATTCCACTTCATTGAATTTTGCGTCCTGATTTGGTTTTGCTTTCAATGGATTTGTTGATTTATGTTTTGCTTTGTTTCTAAATACTATCCAAATCAAACTTGCAAGAGAAAGGATTAGGAAAAGCGTAAAGATTGGAAGTTTGTAAAAAACCAAAAATAAAAGTGATTTCTGCAATTCTAGATCGAAATGGAATAAAATGTTTTTTTCAATTCGTAGACCAAAAATACTATTATAGATTGCCCATTGAGTTCCACCGACGATCGCTAACCCAATAGAGAATGCTAGGAGGAATTGAAGTTTCGATGATTTTGAAATCTTTTGTGAACGCGTATGTTTCAGGAATAATAATGGAAGGAATCCAACAAAAATGGCTTCCGGTCGGAAGAGAACGATCAGTCCTGAGATCAGACCAGAAGTTAAATATTTATTTCTATATAATAGAAATAGTCCCGCAGACTGAAGGAAAAATACCAGAATGGTTTCATGGAGAAGAAATATATAAATTGATATCTGAGATCCAAAAATAGTCAGAATAGTTATTCCGATCCGTGGCTTCATTTTTTGGAGCAATAAAATAGACCCAATAAATAGAGTTAGCTGTAAAAATTTATAAAAATAATTAAAATATTCGCCATACAAAAATGAATAGAGAAATGGCAGAATCGGTGGAAAAACAGACATTGGTTGATTATTTACCATGTGGAAGAAATGATCCGGTAATGGAAAAAGCCTAAACTCAGGATCCATGTCATTGGCTGAGTAAGAAAAGTAGAGTCCTTGAGAGAAGTCTTTTGAAAAGAAAGTATAAGATTGCCATTCGAGAATAGCAAAATCAGAAAACGGAATGTCCTGAGCAGTCAATAAAATGATTACTAAAGGTAGAAGACCTAATAAAATTAAGCAACTAACGAAATGCATCTTATGGGAAATAAAGAGTTGGAATATTTTCATATAAAATCTACGTGATAACTAAGTATTTTACAGGGAACAATGGTAGATCGTCTGTCATCAAGTAAATAAAGAACTGACTTACAAGAATTGATAATTTTAATGGAAACTGCGAATCGTTTATTTTGAAAAAACATTCATAAAACACTAACTATGATTCACTATTTGCAATTATTAAAAAAATCTGTTCTTATTATATTCATTCTGTTCTTATTGGCATTGGGCGTCACTCACTTATATGAATTTTTCTATTATAAAGAAATTGAATCAACATCTCACTTTATATTGCCACCCAATGTATTGATTCCCATTTATTCTGAAGAGGGCAATCACAATATTAAAGTTCATAAATTAGGAATTAGAAGTGAGAGCGATGAATATTCAGAATGCAATAATTTAATTCTTGGCGATTCTCAATCTTTCGGATACGGGATTCCCAGTAAAAGATTGTTCACGAGTATAATCGAGAACGAACTTAAGGAAAGATCAATTATTCATAAATGTTTATTTCTCAATGCATCAATACCTGGATTTACAATCGAAAATCAAATATCTTTGTATTTAAATATTATCAAATATACTAAAACGAAGAATGTCATTCTTTTCGTTTATGCGAACGATATTTATGAAACTGGCAAAACAATCGACTTTGGAATTTATGAGAGTAAGAATCGACTTTGGTTTTTTATGGCGAACATTTTTACAAATGAAATGGGTTACTCAATATTGAGAGCTAAGTATTTTGAGTCTTACAATTCGCAATTTAGAAATATATTTCAATCTAAAGATCCGATTGAAGAAACCTCTCGGCTTCAAGTAAACGCGTCTTCGGATTTAGAGATTAATGAGAGCTTAAGAATAATTTATGCGAATGAACCGAGGTATTTTGCAAAACAATTGAATACTAGATCTGATGCTCGGACGGAATATCAGCGTTGGAGGAAATTATTTCTTAGTTTTCATTCCTACCTCAAAGATCAAGGTATTCCTCTCAAAGTGGTATACATTCCGTCCGAAGTCGAGTATGACCCTAATCGCTTGGCAATCTACAAAAAGATTGGGTTTACAGTTGAGGATCGTTGGCTATATGAGAAATCGGATTTGCTCGAAGATCTCGAGATACTTATGCGAGAAGAGAATATTCCTTTTCTCAATCTTAAGAACAAAATGTATCTTAGATCTGATCTGTTGCAGACTGGTGACATCCACTTGAATTCGCAGGCACATAGAATTATTGCTAATTCTATACTGGATTACAATTCATCATTTCTTGATTTTTAGCTGCAATCCTTTCTTGCACGATATGCAAAATCTGGAATCTTGGATGAATGGGAAGAATCCAAGAGCTCAGTCCAGACCTCATTAACAAAATAGCTGCAGGTGAGGTCATTGAATCTTCTCATTCCGTAATTAAGGAACTCGTGGAAAATGCAATAGATGCGGGAGCCACAGAAGTAGTAGTTGAGACAAAAGGTTCTGGATTAGAACTCATTCTCATTCGAGACAATGGCTCAGGAATTCCTGAATCTGATTTAGAACTTGCTGTAACTAGACATGCAACGTCAAAGATTGTAGAACTCAATGATTTAGATTCACTATTAACTTACGGATTTCGTGGAGAAGCACTCGCCTCCATTGCATCCGTATCCAAGATGAGTCTTGAAAGTGGAATTGCAAATGAACGATTTGCTTATCGAATCGAAATGGATCTTGGAGCAAATATTAGCAAAACTCCGATTCCACATTTTCAAGGAACCAAGATTGAGATTCGAGATTTATTTTACAATACGCCAGTTAGGCGAAAGTTCCTAAAATCAGAACTATCCGAAGACAGAAAGAATAAATCTAGAATTCAAGTATCCGCATTAACAAGACCAGATGTTTGTTTTCGTTTTGTCCAAAATGAAAAGGAAGTTTACCGTTTTGTAAGTGAGTCTTTGTATGAGAGAATCATTTCTATATTTGGAGAAAACCTACGAGATCATTTGATACCCATAGAACATGAGAAAAATGGTTTAAAGGTCAATGGATTTATTAGCGATCCAGATTTCTATCGTTCGAATCGTTCGGGACAATTTTTCTTTGTGAATAACAGACCAATTGATATTAAGCATGGATCATTTCTGATAAAAAAATGCTATGATGAATTGCTTCCGCCAGGTGCCCATCCTTGGTGTTTTTTATATTTTGATATTGCACCAGATCGCATTGATGTCAATGTCCATCCGCAGAAGAGAGAGATTCGTTTTTTAGATGAAGAATTTTTCTCAGCTTTTTTTATCAATGCAATCCAGAAACAACTTAGGTCATCAACTCCTGTAAGTTTTCTTGAGTTAAAGAAAAGGCTCTCTTCTCCGATCCGCTCCAATTCCAATTATAATTTTTTCCAGAAGGGCAGTGCTATCGGCGCAAGCTTCAACTCCAACACATCTTTGAATGAAGGAATGTTTTCGCAGTCTACTCAAGATATTTTACATCGTGATTTATATCCAACTGCTTTGAAGAGAGAATCATTTGATTTATCGCAGACTGGTGCCGGAGTAAATTTGCATGAGTTAAGTGAGAATCCAAGAAAACATTCTGAGTTCATACCCAAGAAGCATTATGGGATACTATTTGAAACATTTATATTGGCTGAAGCAGAGGACGGACTGTATATCATCGATCAACATACAGCACATGAAAGAATTCGTTATGAAGAAGTTTTGAATCGCCTCAAGCAGAAAAATTTTGGAATTCAACCACTCCTAACACCGATTCGCCTAGACTTGTCAGTTGATGAAGCAGAAGAAATCCTAGGTCGTATTGATGCTTTCAAAGAATTGGGAATCAGTATTGAAGACTTCGGAGATGGAAGTTTGGTTGTTCGAGAAGTTCCTGGTTATATGGATTCAGGTTCCGAGAAGGATACAATATTGGATTTTCTCAATCGGAATTTACATCCTGATGTAGCAGAGCCCGAAATCTATGATCTAATGGCTAAATGTGTTGCTTGTCGTTCGGCGATTCGCAAAGGGGATCAAGTAAGTGATACGATCATTTCTGAGATTTTGAATCGATTGAGTTATTGTGAAAACCCATCTCGTTGCCCACATGGTCGACCGACTCTGGTTCGTATGACAAGAGATGACCTGGAAAGAATGTTCCATCGTAAGTGATCCCTTTTTTTGAACCGAATTCTATGTCCAATATCTGGATAAAAATTTTCTATCCTTCCAATTATAAAATTTAATACTGTCCTCGGATACCCGAATGAGCAAAAATATATTAGCTAAGAAAGGAATGACGATGAGGGAGAAAGAAATCATTCTCCTTCAGAAAATCAAAAGTGGGGATCAATCTGCTTACATGATATTGGTGAATCCATACCGAGAGAGACTGTTCCGAAAGGCAGTTTCCATGGTAAAAGATTCAGACGATGCTGAAGACATTGTGCAAGATGCCCTAATTTCTGGTTATAAGTCGATTCAAAACTTTCGCGCGGAGGCTGGTGTTTATACCTGGCTTTATAGAATCGTTGTAAATAAATCCAAAGACCTACTCGCCAAGAAGAAAAGAGGGCGAGAGAAGCCCATGGATGACAACCAAGACAATCAATTTATTGACGAACGTCTTGGTTACGAAAAAAAATTGGAACTTTTTGAAGAATCCAAGTATCTAAAGGACAAGATTGATGCTTTGGAAGATATCTACAAGCAGGTCATAGAGCTTCGTTACTTCGAAGAGATGTCCTACTCGCAGATTGCCGAGGTTCTAGAATGCAACATCGGGACGGTTAAGAGCCGACTCTTTAAAGCTAAGGAATTTTTGAAGCATTCTATTTTGCAGGACGAGAAAGGAGAAGGATACTTTGGCTCTTGAATTAAATATACTAACACGTTTGCGCGAGCTTATATCGCGAGAAGAGAAATCAGAAGATTTGGTTTTGGAACATAAACTGGTCGACTTGTTTAGCCAGCTTCGCAAATGGGAAGACAGCAATGCTCCAAAATTATCGGTTGCATTCGATGAGAGAGTTCTTGCCCATCTAAAAACCGTAGAAATTGACAATCCTTCTTGGAAGGAAAAAGTTCTTCCGTATTTGCTCGAAAATAAGCCAATGCAATACGGTCTGTCTGTTGCAATGGCGTCAGTATTGGCTGTTGTTTTGATTTCTCGTAGCGCGTCTCCTGTTACAGAAACCATTGCTGAATCAGCTGGTGTGATCATTGAGAACACATCCTACTTGGATAGACCATCTTCGATCGAGTATGCTGACTCTTATCACAAGAGAGTATTTTTGGATCAAGTGAAGCAAGATCCGAAAAGCTTAGAGACACTCAATCGGTTGGAGAACTATTATATCTCCACTGGAAGAAAGAGTGTTGCCTCTGAGATTCGCACGATCATAGAAGAAGCAAGTCGTTAATAGCCTCTTTTGAGTCCGCCAGGATTTTTCTTACAAAAGAAATTTCCTGGGGATAGACTTTATCACTAAATTTTTCCAACACAACCGAACCAATCATCACAATTTTTAAGTTCAATTTGTTCGCAAATTTCCCTTGAATATTATTTTTCGAGTCTTGAAGTCTTTGCAATTGGTTTAGATAATAGTCTAGATCAGAGTTGGTCGCAGGAATGGAATTAGCAAATACCCCAGCCAATTGACAAGATACTGGAAGAAGATGGGATATATATTCTTGATCTACGCCTGATCTTCGAAGTCTTTCTAAATGAATTTTTATCGGTTCCCAAATAATATTCTCAGATCGAAAGCGAGTTGGATCATCCAGAAATGCGCGCTTGTACAATTCTTTTCCTTCGTCTAGGCGACCAACACCGATGAGACATTCAGCACGCAGAAAACTTAAATCTGAAGATTGGTGGTCTAGATTTCCTGAATATTCTAATAATTCTAAAGCCTTAGCAAAATTGCCCAATCGAATGAAGCAGATAACTAGACCGCGGAGAGTCTCGCCATCGACACCGTTCCAGCCTTCCAGACGAAAGCTGATTCCGAGATGATGGGATGCTTCTTCAAGAACACATTGTAGAGTAGCAGTGTATGCTTCTTCTCGAGGAATTCTGCGGTTGATAATCTCATTTTCAAAATCATCTAAATATCTAAGAATTGCCTTACCTCGATCTTTGCCTTCTCTAAGACTCATGAGATGATCGATTTTGTTATCCCAATAACTTGCGATAAAGTAGGAGTTGATCCAATCTAGATTGTCGGGGTTCTGATCTAGAAGTTGGGAGAATAGATGCCTTGCTTTCTCGAATTCACCTTCGCGTAGAAAAAAATAAGCTTCATCCAGATTGCCATTCATGTATAATATAAAGACTAGTGTTTAGAATTCTTGCCTGAGCAGTTCAAAAAAATGGATTCTTACCGTTTCCAGATACGATCCAATAAAAAAATACATATCCAAATTGTAATTTATTACCATTCTAAATGAGTTGTTCCTGTTTTAGCTATAGATAGTTTATTTCCTGTTCGGACCTAGGTCAAACAAAAAAGAATTGAAGCCCGATAAGTCAGCATTCAAAATGGGAGAAGCATCATGACTCCCAAGAAGAAAATTGTAAAATCGCAATCTAAGAAGAAGGCTACTTCGCAACAAGATGTTTCTTCTAAAGGAAAAGTTGCAGCAAAGAAAAAAACTGCAGAAAATACTAAGTCGGCTTCTAAGACTAAAGCGATCCAGTCGAAGGATACAGTTACGAAAACGACTCCTGCGACCGAGAAAAGCTCCATACCTAAAAGTTCGGATTCTAAGATATCCAAATCATTTTCAGTAAAAAAAGCTAATGAACAATCCCAAAGTTTCGCACAAGATTCCTTTATATACGAAGATGATCATTTACAAAAACCTATTTCCAATCCGAATCGAGACATCATAAAGATTCTTATACGAAACCCTCATGAAGCATTCGTGTTTTGGAATATACTCCCATCTACTTATGCAAGAGCTGTAAATTTCTTTCATGCATCGGAAGATCAGATTGGCTTGAAGATTGATATTGAATATCTTTCGGGCCAAGGCAAAAAACAATCTCAATCTATCCAATTACATCCACTGTCACAAAGTTATTTATTTCGATTTGATAAACCAGTTACTCATCTATCAGCAAATCTCTCAGCAATTCATGAAGGGATTGGTTTTCACTTATTTGATTGTGCTCCTGTTAGCTTACCCAGAGATGAATCATCCGATGTATGGGATGAAGATTGGGTAAATCCGGAATGGGTAAGAACAGGAATTTTGATAAAAGGCCAAGATGGCAAATATCGATTTGCTATGGCGAGTGAGCAGAGTGAGATTGATCCAGTGACTCGTGAGAAACTGAGATCTGCCCTTGAGCAGAGATTAGGTGGATCTTCTCCTTTTGGTTCTTCATTTGGAAGTTCAACTTCCCAAGGATTTTCCAAATGACACCGATTGGTAATTTACTTTTTGTTCTGCATGCCCATCTACCGTTCGTTCGTCATCCTGGATACAAGCGTCCATTTATAGAAGAGAACTGGCTTAATGAGGCAATTTTGGAAACCTATATTCCGCTTCTAAGAGTTTTTGAGAATTTAAAAAAGGACGGAGTCTACTTTCGAGTGACTATGTCTTTTTCGCCTACTCTTACTTCTATGCTCACAGATCCTTATCTCCAAGATAAATTTCGATCCTTTATTCGGAATTTAATTCAATTGGCAGAAAAGGAAGCAAGTCGCACAGATTACGATCCTCATCTGAACTATCTATCCAAAAGATATCTAGAGCATTTCGTAGATACAGAACGTATTTTCGAAGAGTGCGGTGGAGATTTAACTATTGCTTTTCGTAAATTTCTAGAAGAAGGAAGTTTAGAAATCATTACTTGCCCAGCAACACATGGATTTCTTCCTTTTATGGAAAGCGAACCGTCGGCTGTTCGAGCGCAGATAAGGAATGGAAGAAGATCTCACCGTAGAGTCTGGGGTCGCGATCCAAAAGGAATATGGCTTTCTGAATGTGGATATTTTAAAGGTTTAGAAAAATTCTTAGCTGATGAAGGAATTCGATATTTCTTTGTAGATTCGCACGGAATCGAACATTCTGTACCCAAACCATTGTTTGGAGTTCATGCTCCAGTTGAAGTTGGTTCAGGTGTATTTGCTTTTGGGCGAGATCAAGAAAGTTCGAGACAAGTCTGGAGTGCTCAAGATGGCTATCCTGGAGATTTCCGATATCGTGAATACTATCGAGATATTGGACATGATTTAGATTATAATTATATAAACCATTTTCTCAATTCCGATGGAATTCGAATCAATACTGGAATTAAATATTACCAGATTACTGGCAAAAAACAAGATAAACAATACTATAACCCTGATGCTGCGATGGAAGCGTGTGGATTACATGCTACGGATTTTTTAAATAGAAGAATCGAACAAGCAAAACAATTCCATTCAGAATTTGGACAACCTGCCATAATCGTTAGTCCATATGATGCAGAATTGTTTGGCCATTGGTGGTATGAAGGTCCACAATTTATTGAATTTTTATTCAAGAAAATCCATTTTGATCAGACTTCTATAAAACCGATTCACGCGATGGAGACTCCAGGAGTAATTCCGAGGATTCAAAGTGTTGGTATGTCGATGTCAAGTTGGGGCGAAAATGGATATGGAGATGTATGGCTCAACCCAACAAACGATTGGATATATCCACATTTATTGTCCTGTGCGATTGATATGCATGAGATGGCAAACATTTACAAATCAACGGAAGATGCCTGGGAAATTCGTGTGTTGAAGCAAATGGGTCGAGAGCTATTGCTTGCGCAAAGTTCAGATTGGGCTTTTATTATGAAGACTGGAACCATGGTTGACTATGCAGTTCGTCGAACCAATGTTCATGTGAACTGCTTTCAAAGTCTCAAAGCTGTGCTAATGCGAAAAGATGAGCAAGATCCAATTCTTGAGAGGACAGAATTGGAGCATAATATATTTCCAGATATTGATTTTAAGGACTGGTTGTAAGGTTCGTTAGTTGAACAACAGATCTTTCATCGCTTGGACAAGATTTCCAATTGGCAGACAACTCAATAGATGGATTGATATTTCTATCTAAGTATCTGTAGATCTTTGCCGCTTGGGTAAAATGTGTTTTGGCTTTGCAATATTCTGAAACCCGGATCAAACTTCCTACGATCGCAAGATGATTTCTTGCAGTTTCTTCGGACAGACTCATTCCCATTTCGTAACGGATTCCTAAAGCGACAGAAAGATCTTGAATGGATTCACGAAATTTACCAGTTTCTTGCAATTTCATTCCAGATAGGAAATGATTTTTTGCAGTTTCCATAGCTTTGGAAGCTCGTTCTTTCATGACGATTGATTTCGCTAGAATTTTGGCATCGACCGAATCGTTCGCAGCCAATTCTGCTGAGAAAATAATCAATATGCTAATTAAAAAAATAAATCTTTTCATAAACTGCCCCTTACTCATCTATTCTAAGTATTGCAGAAATCGTGCCAATTCGTCCAATGGTATTGGAAAGTCTCTGCTGGGCGACCGCTCGTTGGATACTCCATTTGCCATAGGACGCAAGTCTTAAGGCTTGGAATTGCAACGGGAGGAAAGTCCGGACACAAGGAAACCATCAGTCCAGGTAATGCCTGGTTCTTTGTTGGAAAATCACTTCTGGGTTTACCTGGTTTTGATTGACCCTCAAGGAAGGAAAGTGCCACAGAAAATATACCGCTCAAGCACCATTTTACGCTCGCAAGCGGTATCCCCGTTAACGAGCTAAATGGTGCTGGGTAAGGGTGAAATGGCGAGGTAAGAGCTCACCGCTTCGATCGTAAGAAAGAGGGCATGGTAAACCCACTGTAGTGCAATCCCAAGTAAACGGCCGTTTGTAGCAGGTTTCGCGAGGCCTTAGGGTAGGGAGCATGTCTTGGAAATTCATTTCCAAGCTAGATAAATGGTCGCCCACGACAGAATCCGGCTTATAGGTAGAGACTTTCCGCTTTTTTTATTAATTATTTTTTTTCTTAAATAGTGTTACAAGTTGTTCACGAAGTTTTTCGGGAAATATGATGGAACATACGGATGTTGTTCTAGTTAAAGCATCATAGTAAGATTCAAAATACGCTGGGTCATTGAAATCACTAATGCCAATCAGAATGACAAATCTTGCTTCGCGACCATGAAATTCATGCAAGTCGGCAATTCTCACGGAACTATTTCCAGAATGACTTCTATTGATATGGTGATTTCCATTATAAGCAATCACGAGAGGCTGTCCGTTTTTGGTGGAATCATAATAATCAATAATTTTTTTTGTAAGATCGGGATTGAGAGAAAGTATCACAATTTCTTCTTGTTCTAGATCCAATTCACGGAGTCCGTATTGAATAGACCAACTCAACTTTTGAAAGATTTCTTCTTCAGATTCAATCGTAACATAATGAATTCCTGTTATATCCGGAAGAAGACTCGGAATCACTTCCTTACGTCCTAATATGCAGGCCTGCTCATATACTTTTCTAGGTGTGCGAATATTTTCTTTCCAGACAACTTCACGGTCAGCAATTCCTTTGAGTTGCGTTAAGGCTTCTTTATATTTTAAAATATCGATCGACTTATAAAAATCTCCAAATAACAGCCATTTGCCTGCACTCATTCCACCCTTGAGGATTGAATCAAGTTTAGAAATAAAGTCTTGATTCAAATACTCTTCAGTGGAATCTAGAATTAAAAATTCGGATTTTTTGGTCAGTGTATCAAAATTGTTTTCATTTATAAAATGTACAAATCGCCAATCTCGGAAACGAGAAAATCTATTGGCTAAGTAAGTGTTGCCGGTTATGAAAACTGTTTTGATTCGCTCCAATTCAAGACGGCGAGCTTGTTCTAAGGCTACAATTGTTTTACCACTGCCTGGAATTCCCAAAACAATTGTACGAGAGAATTTTTTTCTCCGAGACAAGAGTTCAAATTGTTCATGTGTAAGTGCAATCAATTTCTTTTGTTGGGAATTTAGACGTGAGTCGAAGTCTTCAACAAAGTTTAGGTTGACTTGGATTATCTCGTTTACATTTTTCATCTGTTCTTGACTGAGAGGAGGTAGGTTGGGATCTTCTAGATCTTTGATAATTTCTCGCATGGTAAGGTTTTTATTTTTTAATTTGGATTTACCTACAAAAAATTCCTTCTCTTTGTCAGGAACTGGAAAGTCCGATGGATCATTCTTTAGAAAAAATATACAAGATTTAAAATAGGCATCGGGAACAGGATCTTCAAACGAATTGTGATTATTTAGAAATTCTCCAAGAATTTTTCTTCCTGATCGAATCTGATCAACAGGGCCTTTATAGGGTTTATTTTCTTGCTCTTCCCAATTCTTACTTCTTCGGTTGTAAAACTTCCAAGTAGAATCTCGATATCTCCATTTTCCATTTTTCAATTCTATGCAAAGAATCAATTTGGGAGTTACGACTATGAAGTCAATTTCTCGCATAGGAACATCTGGAGTTATAAATTTTACAGAATAATAGACTATTGCTTCACGACCCATTTCTTTTTTGAATCTGGCATGAAAGACGGACTCATTTGAGAAGTCCTTAGTATTCTTGGGATAATATTCTGGAAAAATCATATCTACTTATAAAATTCCTTCTTAATTTGAATAGTCTTTTCATTGACTGTCTATATCCACATAGCATTTTGATTATATGATTATGGATCGCAATTTTCAAAATTTTCAATATCAATTAATTCCAATCATTTGCATGGTTTTTATTTCGATGTCATGTGCATCTGGAAATTTATTTCTAAAGATTGAAGAGAACAGTAGCGGAAGCCTTCAATTCCTTCGCAAGGAGATCAACGATCGTAAATCAATATCTCCTAATTTTATCAAAGGTGGAAAGGGAGAAGAATTGGATTTTCAAATTACCTCTCTAGATGTAAAATTTTCGGAGATCCAAAATTTGGGAATGGATGGATCTGATTTTATTTGGATCGAGAAATTTGAAAATGGAAAAAACCACTATTGCCTACTTTTTACATTGGATACTTCCAAGGATTCTGCTTGGTTTAAATATTTCAACATATCCTCTGTTAGTTTAAAGAAGTTCCAAAATGAAGCGATGAGTCGTGACGATCTTGCACGTTTCAATAATCTGACCGATCATGTTGTCTGGGAGATATCGCTTCCGGGTGAGATAATTTCGGTAAAAGACTACGAACCTTTAGGACCCGATTGGTGGATTTCGATCCAGAGTGGGCGTAAAGCAATCTTGAAAATCCCAGCAATTGATATTCTGAACAGTCGCAGAAAGTTTTCCACATATGAGGTTTGTTCTTCCGTGAGACATAAGTCGAATTAGGAAGAAGATAAAGTTTAAAGTTTTATCCAGATTCTTCGATCTTCTACACAGGTAGAGAAAATGAATCTGGGACATATTTCAACAAAACATCAAGAGGATAATTACAAAATCCTAAACGAAGTGTCCGCAGCTGCGGAAATCGAGAATTTGCCCCTCCGACGTGAGGAATCTCCATTTCTTCAAATTCTTACAAGCAATAGAAAAGAGTCATTTGATCCTTTGAGTTCACAATTCGATACCTTGAAGAACGCAACCAAGGCTCAATTAAACCAAGAGACCGCATGGAAGCCACTTTCATCTGGATCCGATGATCCATATTCCTTTGAGGCAAGGCAAGCGGCGAACACATCGTACGGAAATAATTATTCTTCTTATGAACCGATAGGCAAGAGTGCAGATAATTCCACTCTATCCAACGATATTGCAAATGATTACCCTGGATATAAGTCCAGTGATTCCAATAATGAGATAGTTGATTCCGAAGACTGGAATGCCTCCTTGGAGAACGAAAAAGTTGATGAAAATTCTGATTCAGAATCTTTTACAACTCAGGATAAATCTGAATCTACAAAAAATACCATTGGTGCTTCTGATAAAGAAATCAATGAAGAGAGCGCAATGGAAGTCCAAGGCGGAAATACCGACATTTCTTGGATGTCGATGATTTTGAATTCATTGGGAATCAAAAATTCTGGGTCCGAATCTTCGCAAAAACAAACTACTTCTGACTCTGAAATAAAAATCGAAACTTCGAAACTCGATTCCGAATCGCAAAAAAAATCAAATGCTAATTTGGAAAAAAATTCTCAAGAAGAAAAACTCGCAACCAATAAAGAAGTCTCAAACGAATTGAAATCTTTTGAGAAAAAGATTCTAACATCCAGTGATCTAATGGAAAAAATCCAAAGAAGCAAAGAGATGATATCTTCTAAATCCAAATCAGAAAAAAATGATGTTGATTCCAAGGATTCTATAGCTTTGCAATCTAAAGAAATTTTGTCCCAAGACTTGGATGAGAAAACAAATTCTTCAAAAATAAAACAAGATAAGAATGCGCAATCGAATCCAAATTCTATAATCAAGAATGAGAACCTAACTGAAAATTCTGATAAAAATGTCTCCGACGGGAAATCATCGCAAGCAAGAAACATTTTGACCAATGAGAAAGATAACAAGAACATTGCAGATCGTCCGGAGAGATTAGAGTTCACAAAAGAAGTGAACAAATGGGATATCCAAAAAGAAAAAAACATTCAATCTGAGAAATCTTCAGCCAACACAAATAATTTAAAAGATGGTTTGGAATCTATAACAAATTCACAGACATCAAGTAAAGGTGATGGTAACCGTGATGATTCTAATTTTCAACAGAAATCTGATTTTATGAAAACCATGCTTTCTAAAAAAGCGGACGAATCGAATCCATTAGCGGAAAGGTTCTCTAAAGATGAAATCAAAGAGAATATGAATCGATTGGTTGAGAAAGCAAAAATCCAAATCATTAGTCAAGGCAAAAGCCAGGCAGAAATTCGAATGAATCCTCAAGATTTGGGAAGAATGATTTTGAAAATCAATGTGAACCAAGATAAAGTTGAAGGAAGAATCTTAGTGGATTCGGAAGCAGTGAAGGCCGCACTTCAATCTGATATGAGCGGTCTCAAAGAAGAATTGAGAAATCAAGGTTTGAATTTACTATCACTTAGCATTGATGTGGATTTGGGTTCTCAAGCAGATTTTGGTGGCAATAAAGAAGCCATGAAGTTTGGAGAAGAATGGATTCGTAAGTCGAATGAAGAGAAGATTGAATTGTATGAACCAAATGCACGTTATGTGGACCCGAATTCTTTACTGGATATAGTAGCTTAGGATATTAAAATGCCAAACGTTGAATCAGCTAGAAACCAATATCTAAATTCTGATAGAAATATCAATATTCAAGACCATTTGAATAAACTGGAAAAGGAAGAAAAATCTGGACTCAAAGGTATTGAAATCCGTGAAAGTGCCAAGCAACTAGGTAAGGATGATTTTCTGAAATTATTGATTACCCAATTGTCTTCTCAGGATCCTACATCTCCAATGAAAGACCAAGATTTTATTGCACAGATGGCTCAATTTTCATCGCTCGAACAGATGAAAAATATTTCTTCCGGAATTTCACGAATGGAAGCTAAGCAAGCATACAGCGTTGTTGGGAAATTGATTTCTGGCCCAGACTTAGTTACAGGTGATGATGTTGTAGGAATTGCTGCGGCAATTTTCTTTGATGGCGAGGGCAAAACGTACGCTCGAGTCAATGGAAGAACAGTTGATATAGAAAAAATAAACCTTATTAGTGATCCAACTCTTATGGAGAATGGAGGACAGAAGCAAGCGCCTCAAGGAATTCCATCCAATCAAGAACCGAATGTTATTCCTTCGAATCAAGCTGCTCCAGTTAATCCATCTAATCAGATGCAGAATCCTAATCCTGCTAATCAATCATCGAGCGAAGCTCTATCTAGCCCAGCCAATTCTATTGCACAGGACAATTTGTCCGAACAAGAATTGAATCCAATGAATCCTAAAAAGCAAGATAGCACAACGGAAGAATTTCTCCGCAATTCTATAAATTCCAATACAAATAAAAATTTTCCTGCAGGTAATGTAGGAGATGAAAGTATACCAGGTTATCGACCGTTAGCTGGGAAAAATATTCCCTATCAAGATTAAGTTTTTTGTAAATATGACGATTTTTATGTTAAGAGTAAGAGGGTATAAATTATGATGAGGTCACTGTATTCCGGAGTTTCCGGATTGAAAAACCATCAAGTGCGCATGGATGTGATTGGAAATAATATTTCCAATGTTAACACACATGGTTTTAAGACCGAAAGGGTAACCTTTCAAGATATGATCTCTCAAGAGTTATCTGGCGCATCTGAGCCAAAAGATAATATTGGTGGAATCAATCCTAAACAAGTAGGTTTGGGATCGCTGATCGCAGCTATTGATAAAATCATGACACAGGGTTCACTACAAACAACCGGCAAGAATACGGATGTTGCAATATCTGGTGAAGGGTTCTTTGTCGTTAAGAACGGTGATAAAGAATTCTATACAAGAGCGGGCGCCTTCAACGTTGACAAGAACGGATACTATGTCAACCCAGCAACTGGTGTAAAAGTACAAGGTTGGAATGCAAGACGTGATGAAGATGGAAACAAATTCATTAACACAGCATCCTCTGTTGAAGATATAGTTATTCCTCTATATTCTAAAGAGCCTGCTAAAGCTACAACCAATGTGGATTTTCAATCCAACTTGAATGCAGCAGCACTTGCAGTTCCTCCGGATGCAACGGATGAAGAAATTCAAAAGTATATCAATGATCCTGATCCAAATAAGAGAAGAGGTCATTTAACTTCTATTAAAGTTTATGATGACCAAGGAAATACACGTCAATTAGAAGTAACTCTTTGGAAAGTTAGAGAAAATACTTGGAAAGCAAAATTCAATGTTTCTGACTCAAGCCAACTGTCCATTGATGTGAAGGGAACTGGCGGCGAGAATACTCAGATTCCTGGCAATGTGGAACTTGAGCTTGGCTTTAGTCCAGACGGACGAATTGTATCCGTTTCTGACGGAGTCGATAGTATGGCTGCAGGCAAGTTGAATGCTCAAGTAACAATGAGAATTGATGGCAATCCAACTCCTCAATCTTTTACAATGAATTTTGGTGATGCAGGTCTTGTGAACGGAGTAACTCAGTACTCAAGTGATTTTACAACGAAAGCTGTGAACCAAGATGGATATCCAATGGGTTATATGGAAGCTTTCTCCATTGACGACACTGGAACTGTGACTGGAGTATTCTCAAATGGCGTGCGTCAACCTCTTGCGACAATCGCAATGGCAACTTTTACTAACCCAGCGGGTTTGAATAAAGTTGGGGACACAATGTTCAGCTATTCTCTAAACTCTGGTGAAGCGAATATTGGTGAAGCGGGACTTGCAGGAAAAGGCAAAATCAATGCAGGTCTTTTAGAAATGTCGAATGTGGATCTATCCGATCAATTCACTGATATGATCGTTACCCAGAGAGGCTTTCAAGCCAATTCCAGAACCATTGTAACATCTGACCAGATGATTCAAGAAGTTCTAGGTCTCAAAAGGTAAGCTTTAAAAATTCTTGATGCCTAAAACGCTTCCAGGAAGCTGGAAGCGTTGGAAACTCGCAAAAAAATCTTTCTCATAACAATCCTTGCTCTAGGGATTCTTATCTTCATTCTCCCCTTAGCTTTTGGGAATCCTTTCAATCAATCCTTTCAGCGAATTGGTTTTATCAATTATAATTCTAATGAGTCTAGTTTTTCTAGGAAAGAAATTTCTGATTCTTTAGATAACGATTTTTCTTTTAAAGAAAGACCAATTACAGTAGCTATCTACCCGATCGATATTCAAGCGATTCCTTTAGATGCATTCGCAATTGGAATTCAGGATATATGGTCATCCTGGATGATGACAAGTCCATCTTTGGTTTACATCAATTCGAAATCTCATCCGATTGCAGAAGAAATTACTAAGCCTTTAGCATCCATGCGTATTTTTGCAAGGAGCTTGAATGTTGACTATTTGTACTCAGCAAAGCTCAATTTAGTAGACGGTAAACTTTTTATCACACCCATTCTTTACGACCGGGCGGATGATTTGATTCTAAAAGGCAAAACAGTTTTTCTTGCTGAAGACAATCTCTATGAATCAATTCTCGATTCTTTATTTGGTTTATACAACTTAACATCTTCGAATCTAAAAACCAAAAACGCAATCACTTCGATTGAACCAGGTGATCTTGTTTTTGAAAGATACAATCCGTCCGCAGATAGTTTGATTCTATATTTCAAAATGCTTCAAAAAATTGAAAATGCAAAATCTCAATCCCTTTCAGATTGGGAAGATCTAGCAAAAAGAGAACCATTCTTTTGGAATCCATGGTCGTATTATATAAAGGTTCGATTTGCTGGAAAAGAAGAATCATATGATGCGAAGTATTTTCTTGAGAATTTAGGTAAAAAAGGATCAAAACAGTTCCACTTTCAATTAGCTAATATCTCCAGTGAATATGCGGAAATTTGTTTAAAAAAGAATAACCGCTACCAAGTAGTTGGATTATTAGACCTTGCAAGAAGTTTTTACTTATCGTCGGCGAAGACCTATACATTAGAATATGCAAATTTTCTAAGAATCTCAAGCCTGTATTCTCTAATCGAAAAGAACCCAACGGCTGCAAGACTTGATTTATTGAATGCTCAAGAAATCTATACTAGACTTGGACAGAAAAATCATCCATATTATATCAGCAACCAATTCCAGTTGGCTCAATTGTATAGGGAAAATGGACAATCTGCACTTGCAATCATCGAGTTGGAAGATGCACTCAATTCTTCACAGATTAGTCAAAATAGTGAAATACAAAATTCTTACTTTATCTATGCACAGGCGCTATACAATCTTGGAACTCTGAATCTAGAACTCAATCGAGCGAAGGAAGCCGAATCTCGCTTTCTAAAACTGATTGGAATACTACAAGACAATGGTCAAGCAAACTCCGATTTGATGCTTGCTACTCGAGTGAATCTTGGTGCAACATATATAAAGCAGAGATTATGGAATCAGGTGATTTTAAACGGGCTTAAGTTGGATACTGATTTGAAGATACTGGGTCTAGACAAGTCGGATTACGATTCTAAGAATCTCTACAACCTAGCAATGGGTTATGGAATTAAGCAAGCGACTGAAACTGCAAAATTGTACTACGATAGCTATTCTAAAATTACACCATATTCTAAAATTCGACCATATTCAACTATAGCAAATCTTGTGAACTATTCGAATCTACTAAATGGTTCTCAAGAAGTTTTGAATCTGGAAAGCCTAGAACCTGAAACGTTTGAGACAAAAAATACCTATTCAATACCATCGCAAGATATATTGACTGAACCAGAATTGACGCTTCTCCGTTCGTTTACTGGGAAGTATCGAATAGGTGGGCAGACTCAAGAAATTCGTGCAAGAACTTATTCAGATCGGCTAGAAGACCATGATATATTTTTATCGATGCTTCTCGGTAAGAAACAATCAACATCGCCTGAGATGACTCAATTGAAAAAGCTTTTAAAAATCCAACCTAAGCACCGAACCGGAGAAGATATTGTATTTATAGATATTGGACCTGCTTTAGGAAACTTGACTCAACCTGCCATTACATCAATAAGCCTTGCTCGATTGTTTCCAAATATGAATATGGTGTTACTCGAATTACCAGAAGAAGTCAATTTCTTTTTTACAAAAACGGAACAAACGGCAAGAGACAATCTATTAGCATATGATAATATCCGAATCATATCGGGTGATGGTGTAACTCCTCTTAAGAATTGGTTTGCATCTCCTAAAGGTTGGGTGTTGGAGAATCGAAGCATTCCGAAAATAACCAATAAACTAATAATCCTAAGAGCTGCAAATTCGATCGATATTTATGAGCCATTCTCCAAGGTTTATCCTTTTCTCGAATCGATTGTAAAAGATTATTCGGATGAAACTGTAATTTTATTTTTTAACAGAACCATTCTGGTTAAGCCTAAATATTTAAACCGATTTATGATAGTCGGTTCTCAATCACTTCGTGGTTTCTATCACAACAGTCAGAGCTTGGATCGGCAAGGTGATCCACCTTATTGGTTGTCTTCAACTGCCCTTGGCAAAGGAGGATTCTAAATATGGATCCAATATCAAGTTTATACATTCTTCTTGGATTGATTGGTTCTGTAGTTTTTTACACTTATTGGCTTGAGTTTATCAATCGCTCGAACACTTATCCAAGAAATTGGATCATGCTTTATATTATGAATATTTTCTTGCATATGATAAAGGCAATTCTTATCGATGATAAGATTCTAGACTTAAATTTATTTCCTATTTTCGCTTATGCTAATATTAACTTTACAATATTTTTTGTCTTTGCTACAATATTTTTGTCAGATCGAAATTTATCCGTGCAAATTGTATTTCTAATATTGATCTCCATTGTAACTCAGCCTTTATTTTTTGATAAACTAGTTGATATAGATTCATTTGGAACTGCAAGAATCTTCTTTTCTCTAGGAAGTATGTTAGTTGTTGGAATTGTTTTTTTATACAAGTCTTTTGTGACAAATCTAACAATTTCAATAAATTCATCAGAAGATAAAAGTCAGCGACTCAAGGCAGAAATAGATTCTCCATTTAATGTAAGCAAATTGTCTAGCGCATCCATTTTTCTATTTTCTTATGGCTATCTTCCATTGGTTTTTTTGCAGATGGGTCTTGCTGATAATAATAACAATTATGAGATTGGTTGGATGGAAAATATCCGATCCTTGAGTGTGATCTTTATTATGAGCTTGTCTTCTGCATTTTTTGCATGGATAGTTGGTTGTTTCCAAGGCAAATCTAGATCCGATGAATTGGATTGGACGATCATAACAGGTGCGAACACTGGACTTGTGGTTGGCTGCTCCTTACCTATGCAGGCTCCCATTTGGTATTTAATTCTTTTTAGCATATTGATTGGAATGATTGTTGCTTTAATCTATTCAATTGTATTTAGAAAATTAGGAAATCCATTGCTTAGCTTTCAAGTCATTAGTTTGCTCTTAGGTGGAATGATTGGGTTTATGAGTTTGCCTTTGATCAATAATCCAGACCAAAGTTCTTATGAATTATTGATTTTTGTAATGGATCGAGTATATGTTTCTATTCTGATCATATTTGTTTCTGCAATTTTAACATGGATAGGAATCGGACTCGGAATTCTTATCGATAAGTTTCAATTTGGAATCGATCATAAAAATTCATAGCTTTGCTTGTAGGATTCAAAAAATATTTTTCTAAATTTCTGAATTTTTAAACATATAATTCATCTAATCTGTAGTTTATTATGCTCGAACCTACTTTTACTCAACGCCACTAAAAAGTGCAGTTATCAGTGATTTGAAATGGTTACCTCTTTCTTCAAAATTTTTGAATTGATCAAAGCTTGCACATGCTGGACTCAAAATCACTTGGTTCATCGATTCGGGATCTCTTGTCCATAGACTGCGGATTTGTATTAATGCTTCTGTCATTGTTTCGGGATAGCTCACTCTATTTCCGAGAATTTGAAAATCTTTTTTCCATTGGGTTCTTGCTTCACCATAAATATAAAAATGTCCAGGGATTTTTTGTAAAATGGAAACAAGATGTTCCATTGACTCACCTTTTGGTCTACCTCCTAATAAGAGATGCAAATTCCCATTTTTTAAATCATAATTTTCTAACCAAGCAAGCAAACTATGCAAGTTTGTTGATTTAGAATCGTTGATAAAATTCCATTGATTGGCTTTTAGAACTTTTTCAAATCGGTGATTGAGTCCTTGAAAAGTTTTGATCTGATCAGCAATTGATTCTGGATCTGCTGACATGGATTCGGCGAGCAGGATCGCTGCAGCTAAGTTTTCATAATTATGAGTTCCTTCTAAGCTAAATTCATGAAAAGAATACTCATAATTTCGGGTTCGTATGATTTTTTTCTCTAAATAAATGAAAGCATCGGAATCTGGATCGAAACCAAATTTCCATATTTTGCATTTGCAGTTTTCTAAGTAGGGAGATATCTGCAACCAAGTATCGTTTTTCGTTATTAAATGATGATCGGGATTATTCTGATCAACAATTTTTACCTTTGCTCGAATGTAGTTTTCCAAATTTCCATGTCTTTCAAGATGATCAGGCGCAATATTTAGAATCGCAGAAGATTCTAGATTTAGGGATTGGGAGTCTTCTAATTGATAGCTGGATAATTCCAAAACTACCATTTCATGATCGCTCAAGCATATTTCACTGAAGGCTTTACCAATATTTCCTCCAGGTACAACAGTCGGATAATTTGTTTTTAGAAGATGTGCTGTGAGGGCTGTTGTTGTAGATTTACCATCGGTGCCTGTAATTCCTAATATTCGATTTTTATAAAATGATTTCGCCAAATCAATTTCTGAGATGATAGAAATTCCTCTCTCTCTTGCAAGGACAAGCCAGGGATGTGATGGGGAAACTCCTGGGCTTTTTACAATTTTGTCCACATCTTCGGGCTTTAGAAGCTTACTTGCCAATTCTTCCGTATCAAGGACTGCGTTTTCAGCGGATCGATCAACTAGACTTGCCGAAAATCCTTTTTGAGACAGCAGATTGAGTGCTGCAAGTCCCGAGATTCCCCCACCGAGAACGAACGATTTTTTAATTTCTGTTTCCATGCAAATTTCCAAAAACTCTTGTTGACTACAGAATTCTATCTTTTTTAAATGTAACTAAATAAGCTTAAAGGTCCTAATAAATTGCTGAAACATAATACAACAAATGGAATTCTCGTAGTCTACCTTGAAGGCAGGCTTGATGTCTCGGTTGCAAACGAGGTGGAAGAGGGCTTGGCGGATCTAATTGACAATGGTGGACATACCAAAGTCCTTTTGAACATGAAAGATGTTGATTACATGTCTTCCTCTGGTTTTAGAGCGTGCATTTCCACTCTTCGTAAGCTCAACTCCAAAGATGGGGCTTTAAAGATCTGTAATATTAAGCCAGCTGTTAAGAGAATATTTGATGTAATCGAGCTGACATCTTTATTTGATATTTCCGAAACTGAAGAAGAAGCAATTTCTTCTTTCTAAATAGGTTCACCCACAACGAATCCTATACTTCATAAGATTGTAGAAACGAAAAAATCTGAGATACAGAGAATATCTATCTCAGATTTGCCACTAGCCCCAAAACCCATTTCCGATTTTTCAAAAAGTCTTAGGACAGGCGGATTCCCTGCGATTATTGCAGAATGCAAGAAAATGAGTCCTTCGGCTGGAATCATTCGAGAGGATTATGATCCTGTATCTATTGCGAAGATTTATGAAAAATCTGGTGCTCGTGCAATTTCAGTTTTAACGGACAATTTGTATTTTGGCGGGTCACTGCAAGACCTGCAGGACGTCGCAAATGCTGTAAATCTTCCGGTAATTCGGAAAGACTTCATCATTGACAAAAGCCAGATCTTAGAAGCTCGAGCTTACTCTGCTTCGGCAATTCTTTTGATTGTACGCATTTTGACAGAAGCCCAATTGCAAGAACTTTACGATTACAGTATGTCACTTGGTATGGGCGTACTCGTCGAAACTCACAATCGTGAAGAGGTTGAGACTGCTCTTCGAATTGGAGCAGATGTGATAGGAATCAATACCCGAGATCTGGATCATTTTAAAATTTATCCAAAATTGATTGAAGAACTATCAGATCTTATACCCAAAGAAAAAATTCGTATTGGTGAGTCAGGTATTCACAATCGTTCAGATTGGGAGAACCTTCAAGGTAAAGTTGATGGATTTCTTGTTGGATCTTATTTTATGAAATCACCTGATATTGAAAAAGCTTACAAAGATTTGTTTCTTTAGTGATAATTTCTTTCGAGAAATCCTATTCATTCTTATTAAACCAAACTATCCAGAATCACTCTAAATTTTTATATGCATTCAAATGATTATTCAAAGTAAATTTTCTACGAATTAAAATAAGTACAATCAATCCGAAACAAGAAAGTGCAATTGAAGCTGGAAACATAATTGTTGTTAAACTGTAATTTTCCAAAGCTCCTATTGAGATAAGATTTCTCAACATAAATAAGCTAAAAAATCCAATATTTTCATCTCTCGGGTGATCATAAGCTTTGCGAACCGTTGGTCCGAATCCAAGAAGATCAACAAAAGTTAGAATTACAATCGCCCCGAGAGGATTGCTTGTAAAAACCCAAATCGGTATGGACGATATCGCAGAAATAAAAAAGATCCAATCTACCTTTGTGATTTCGAGATCGGATTTTTTCGTATAGGCGAGCGCTGCAACGTATATTGTTATGCAGCTGGATACTCCAATTGGAATGGAACCTACACCCCCACGATCGGCAAAGCTCGCAAAAAAAGCTATAAGAGTTGTAATCCCCCAGATAACCCAAGAGAAGACATGTGGCTTAACGTCACCTTGATGGATGGAGCGGATATATGGATAGAATGCATAGACTGTGATAGCGATAGCAAGAAAGCTGAGGATTTCTTTCCAGAACATATTAAGGGAAGCACACCGATTCAATATGATTTCAAATCGGTGTGAGAATTTTTATTTTACAGTTATTTGCCAGAGAAGCTGATCACAACTTCTCCTCGTTTAGATGTTACAATAGACATCTTGTGTTGTCCTAGATAGCGAAATCCGCGGTCTTTTTTGTAACTCAATTCTTCGCTAAACATGGATTCTTTGCCAGGATAGGTTAATTCCCATTCTGAACCACTTACATCAGACTTTCTTTCGTTGATACTCTTCACTGCTGTGAATTCAATGAGGTCATCACGAAATGCAATCGCATCTTCAGCAGGCAATCCTGCAAATTTGAGAATCACTGTATTTTCTTCGGAAAGTTTGAACCATTCGTCTTTGATTTGCTTTCCAGCTTTAGTTCCGACAAGTTTCGCCCAGTCTTGGATAGCTTTCTCACGAGCAACTTCCATGGTAAGATCTGCTCCTCGACCTTCAGCGGATCCTGATCCAAAGATTTTGCCATCGCCCCAGAGTTGTACCATTTTGTACGGACCTGTTGCAGCAGAACTCATGATCTCCATAACTTTTCCGTCTGGCAATTTCACTTTACCTTGGTCTTTGGAAGAAAGATATCCCATTACCAAAACTTCAGCACCAGCTTCTTGTGCGATTTGAATCAATGGCGAGCCAGTATCCAAGTCATCTAAAGTCATGTTTTGCAAAGAGGAATTTTTTTTCATGAGAGCAGAGATCTGAGCTGAGGATACAATTTTATTACCTTTCGTTCTTAGCGCTTCAGCGAGTTCAGCTTCTGCTTGGTTTCTTGAGTCGCCCATCTTAAGAGTCTTGCCACCAATCGTTCCACCGACTAGGATCACCATTCTTGGATTGCCGACATCGTCCAATAGTTGATCAACCGCTGTAGAAATTTTGGTTGGTTCAACTTCACACCTTACAGTCAAGCGTAGCATTGGTTGAGTATTGATAGAAAATTGTTCCTGACCAAGAATTTCGAAATTCTTAACAAAAGCATCAGTCTTGCCGTACAATTTGGAACCCAAAGACTGGCCATCCGATACTCCTGTTTTCTGAGTGATCTGTTCTCCAATGATTTTGCGGACTGCATTCAATTTCGCATCTTTTAGTGCGTTGTTCTTGGCAAGTGCCGCATCTCCCTGATAAATGGGAGCCTCTCCTTGTACGATTGCAACGTTCGCAGGTAAATTGGAATTGGACTCAGATTTATTGTCTGTGCCAGCGCAACTAAAAACGAATAAACTTAGAATCAATGTGACTTGGATAAAATGCATGGTAATCTCCTTGAACCTGTGAATAGGTTTAAAATAATAAACCCATATGACCAAGAACTTTTTTCTATTGTATACCTATTTATTTTTGACTCTATCAGTTTGCTCTCAGTCCGATGAATCGGTTCGAATCCATCCTATTGACTCAAAAATTGTCAACCCTGAAGAAGTTTTTTATTCTCGGATTTTACCAAGTTTAAAAGGTAAAAAAGTTATGTTGGTTACAAATCCTTCGGGCATTGGTATCAACCCTGAGAAAATTAGGAAAGAATTTAATTCCAATAATGTAACAATTTCCCATTTGATTGGACTGGAACATGGCTTTCTTGGAATTGAAGAAGAATTCAGCAAAAGCCCAGTTACGATTGATAGCATTTTTGGATTGCCAATCTACCACATATATAAATTATCAACTGCCGACTTGAATACCATTGTTGGTGAGACTGATGTAATTGTTTTTGATGTCCAGGGTGTTGGGATGAGATGTTATACTTACCTCACAGTTCTCAAAAGACTAATGGATGCATCACTTAAGAAAAAGATTAACTTCTATGTACTAGATCATGTCTCTCCAAGTATACATTTGGGTGGACGAGGAGATTTTGTAGAAAAGAAATACTTAAATTTTGCTGGAGAATTTCCAAGTCCAGTTTTTACGGGATTGACACTTGGTGAAGCGGCTAACTTTTATAATGCGGAATTTTTGAATCAATCTATCAAATTAGAAGTAGTTCCAGTTTCTGGATACAAAAGAGGACAATCTATGGAGAGTGTTGGTGTTCCTTGGCATACTCCATCTCCCAATCTTCCTTTACTCGAAAATGCTAGAAATTATTTCTCGTTGGTTTTTCTTGAAGGCGTAAATGTATCTGTTGGTCGGGGAACGCAAGCTCCATTTGTCTACTTTGGAGCTCCTTGGATGACTGATCCGAGCAAACTCGCCGAAGAAATGGATAAAAATTCTAACAAGGATTACTACTTTACAGTTGTCTATTTTAAACCAACTTTTGGTCCCCACACTGGTAAAATTTGTAAAGGACTTCGATTGAATCTTATCAATGTTAAATATGATCCAATCAAACTTGCTTACAACTTAATATCGAGCATGAAAAAAATATACCCGAAAGAGTTCAAATGGACAAGGTGGTCAACAGTATATTCCATTGATTATCTCTGGGGAAATACAAAGTTTAGAGATAGTATTGACAAATCTATTGAATATGATAGCTTTAACTTAACTTATAAGTCTAAAGAAGAAGAATACAATCAGAAAATAAAAAAGTATTGGTTGTATAAATAAGGAGACATGGATGTCAGCTAAATTTTGTTCATTTATCATTCTTTATGCGATTGTATCAATCGCGGCAACTACTGAAGTCGTTTCTCAGGAAAAGGGAAGAAGCCTTGATTCGCCAACTAAGCAACAATCCAAGAATGACCCGGATTGGGTTTCACTTTCAGAAAAAGAAATGAAAACGAAGCTTAAAGCTTATGCATTTGCAAAAGTGCGAACTACTTTAAAATTCAAAATGAAATACAAAAAAGAAAGAGATATCCGATATATTGCATGCCCAGAAATGTTTCCGGAGATTCCAGGTCAATTCCCTTGCAGTCTTTTGAATCTAGAAGATGCTCCACCAATAGGAGATTCTTCATATGAATATAAAGAAGGCGGAGTTGTCACTATTCTTGAATCAACGGACAGAACTCCATTGTTAGGTGGATCATCAATTTTATTATCCAACCGAGATCCGAACTCTATTCCCAAAAAAAATCAATCGGATATTATGGCCTACTACCATACCAATTCTTATATATCTCATTATTTAGTTGGCGATGAGGTTGTCGTATTTTCCTGGAAGACAGAGTCTGGCAATGAAACTTTGAAATCAATTCTAGTCGTGCAATTGGATTCAGACAATTGGGCTAAGACAGCAAAGGAAATTGATTTCTCGAAATAACTTTTTTCGGAATGGTATCAAAAATGCAATTGAATGGATATATGCGCATGCTCGCAAAAGAAACAACTTTAGAGCAAGGCAATCAGTTGAAATCGGATGCCAAATTGATAAAATCAAAGGAGAAGTTATCCAACAGAAAAATTCTCAATGTAAACTATAAACTGCGTTATGCTATCTATGAAGGAGATAATCAGGCAGGCAAGAAAGTTGCCAAGGAGTCTGTCATAGAAGGAGAAGATTTGAAGAATCTTCTTGGAAAGAAAGTAACTCTTAAGTTTACAGGAAAAATTCGTTGCGTTGATTGTGGCAAATTTACTAAAAAAAGTTTTAATCAGGGAAGTTGTTATTCCTGTTTTATTAAACTCGCAAGTAATGATCTCTGTATTATGCAGCCTACGCGATGTCATTATCATTTGGGTACGTGTCGGGAACCTGCATGGGGTGAGTCAAATTGTCTGCAGAAACATTCTGTTTATATTGCGTATACAAGTGGTCCAAAAATTGGAATCACCAAAGAAAAGAAAATTGAAAATCGTTGGATTGACCAAGGGGCTGTTATTGCAATCGAGATTCTTGAAACGCAGTCAAGAAGAGAAGCTGGAATTGTTGAAACTTTTATGAGTCAATTTCTTTCTGATCGAACCACTTGGCAGAAAATGGTAACAGAAAATCCCGATGTTGACGACTTAGATTTACTTTTCGAGCGCGATAAATTCTTCAAAGCTATTGAAAAAGCGAATCTTGTTATGATGGATGCGAAGAATAAAGAAATTCCTATCACAATCAAACCATCAAAAATGAAGGAATCATTTCTATTCAATTATCCGATCCTTGAATATCCCAAAGCTAAATCCTTAAAAGCTGATCCTGACAATCCAATCTCAGCAAAGCTAATTGGTGTAAAAGGGCAATACCTTCTTTTTGATCAGGGTGTAATCAACCTTAGAAGCTATGAGGGTTATGAATTTAGTTTAGATGTTGATTAGATTTTTAAAATGAATCCTCAGAAAATTGTATATCGTGATGACCTAATTCTAATTGCGAACAAACCGTACGGAATTCCTGTTCATGAGACGAAAGATCCGGAAAGATTGGATTTTACTCGAATGATACAAGATGAGCTAAATCTTTCTTACCTACGGACTGCCAATAGACTCGATCTCAATACAACGGGAATTGTTGTGTTTGGTTTGGATCCAGAAAAGAACTCTGAAGTTGATCATCTTCTTATGAATTCTACAAAGTTTTATTTAACTTTAGTCCAAGGTAAATTTGGTCAATCCGAGCAGAGAATTGAATCTTTTTTAAAAGATGGAAATAAAAAGGTTCAGACTGTTCGGTCAGGCGGAAAGAAAGCGATCACAATCTTTCGCAAACTTGGTTATGATCCGAAGAGAAATATAAGTTTGCTTGAAGCTGAACTGATAACTGGAAGAAGGCATCAAATACGTATTCACATTTCAGAATCGGGGCATCCCATTATTGGAGATAAAACTTATGGTGCCAAGGCCGAATATGCGGACAGAATGTATTTACATGCTTGGAAAATTCAATTTCCAAAAACGGATACTCGCGAGTCACTAAATCTGACTTCGGAGCCAGTCGGAGAAATCTGGCAATCGTTTGCAAAATTTTGGAGAAATAATGCAGATAAAAGTTGATTCTCATTCCTTACTTTCAAATTCCTCGTCTGGTTCTAAATTTAGTTTCAAATAATCAAGAAATTGTCAAAAGCTGTTATGAATTATTAAGTGAGCATCGCATTGAAGTCTTAAAGCCTCTCTTTACTGCACTCCGGATTTTTATGGAAACAGAAAAATTCCAATCGTTGGGTAAGGATGCTATAGTAAGAAAGCTAGAATTAGAAGAGAGAATCCATTGGAAAAAAATTGGAATTATGTATTACCTTTTTATTCTGTTGCATCAGCGATAATGATCTATTTCTTTTTCTTGGGACTGATAAACTAATTTAGAAAAAGTTTGTTTCTTTTCGTGACTTTAGCAGTCTTGCAATATGGCATTGAATTGTGGTATAGTAGGCTTACCAAATGTAGGCAAATCAACTCTTTTTAACGCTCTGACTAAGGCCGGAGCGCAAATGGCGAATTATCCTTTCTGTACGATTGAACCCAATACTGGAGTTGTGGAAGTTCCAGATGAACGTTTGGATCGATTGGCTCAGATATATAATCCAAAAAAAATCATTCCAACAACTATTGAATATGTAGATATCGCAGGTCTAGTTAAGGGCGCAAGTAAAGGGGAAGGATTGGGTAACCAATTTCTTTCGCATATCAGAGAGGTAGATGCTATTTGCCATGTTGTGAGAGCTTTCGAAGACGAAAATATTACTCATGTTCACAATAAAGTTGACCCTGTTGAAGATGCAGAAGTTGTAAATTACGAATTGATCCTTGCTGATCTAGAAAGTTTAGAAAAGCAACACCAGCGTGTTGCGAAATCAGCTAAAACCGGCAATAAAGAAGCTATAGAAATCGTTCAGGTTATGGATAAAATTCTACCTGCATTGCAATCCGGTAAGAGGGCAAGATCGGTTGAACTCACTCCTGAACAAACCAAAATTGCAAAGACTTTCAATCTAATTACCATCAAACCAATGCTATATGTAGCGAATGTTCTAGATAAAGATTTGGAGAAAGGAAATAACGTACATCTTCCTCGAATCAAGGAATTGGCTGAGAGAGAAGGTGAGAAAATGGTTAGCCTATGCGGTAAGTTCGAGGAAGAAATTTCTGGACTAAACCGTGATGAGCAGCTTGAATTTTTGCAAGAAATTGGTGAGAAAGAAAGCGGACTTACTCGAATGATTCGCGCATCTTATGAATTGCTTGGATTGGTTACATTTCTTACGGCAGGCGAAGTTGAAGTTCGCGCTTGGACAACTCTGAAGGGAAGCACCGGACCTCAAGCTGCAAGTGTTATTCACTCTGACTTCGAAAAAGGATATATAAAAGCTGAAGTAATGAAGTTTTCCGATATTGATCGTTTAGGTGATCCAGCTAAAGTAAAAGAAGAAGGAAAACTGAGAATCGAAGGCAAGGAATATATTGTCGAAGATGGCGACGTTATCTATTTCAAGGTGAACGCCTGAGATGAAAAATCTTCCTGTCCCAGCGGTTACTGCGGTCGAGTTAGCACGACTTATACGTTTACTTGCCATGACAGGAAAAAAGGCTTTTCATAAATATTTATATCAACCCATTTCTTATGCGAGCTGGGAAGGTCCAAAACAATCCTGGACATCGCGAAAATATATGGAAAGGATTCGAGAAGAACATAAAGACATCAGTCGATTGAATGGAATTGCACCACATTGTAAAAAGATGATTTGTCAAGCTATGACAGAGAATCCCACTGCGCTTGGAGATTCCTGTCTTTTGTTTTTAGATATGATGCAAGCAGAACCCATTGTTGCAAGTTCGGTAGAATCAATTGATTTTGTAAAAATTATTGAAAAGCCTTTAAAAGAATTCCGAGATATTCATTCCAATCGAAGTGAGAAACTTTTTGAAGAAAGTGTAGAGAATTTTTCTCCAGAAGAATTAAAAGAAGTTTTCAAACCAATTCGTTTAGATGCTCATCAAGAAAAAGTAAAATTAGAATCTGAAGTTCATTTGTTGTACCAGCAAATTCTTGCAGCTAGTAAATCGGGAAATCTCCAACGTTGCAAAAAGTTACTTTCTTCCTATATTATAAAATACAGAGATCAAGATTCTTATAGTGAGGATGAAGTAGATAAACTTTGTCAAGCGTTAGAGAAAAGAGAAGCCGGTTTTATTGAAGAATTAAGAAATAGTATGGCAATCGAAATTTACTATCAACTTACCAAATCAATTCTAGAGAAAAATTTGAAAAGGTCCATAATACAGATTCGAAAATATGCACATATATTTGAAGGAGATCCGTCCACTCCGTACTTTTTAGAGATTGACAAGATGGAGAGAACTCTGTATAAAATAATATCAGACAAAGGTCTGATGGATGAATTGAAAAAATCGGTTTAAGGGAATAATCATGGCAGCAACACTGAAAATCACAGAAACAAAGAAAAATAATATAACAATACTTAGTTTATCTGGGGAATTGGACGCAAAAACCGCTCCCGACTTTCGAACAACATTAGATAATCTAATAGCAGCTGGATCGGTTAAGATTGTGTGTGAATGTCAAGAATTGACTTATGTTGCCTCAGCTGGAATTGGCGTTATGAATGCGATCCAAAAGAACGCGATGGGCAAATCCGGAGAGATGATACTGGTTGGTGTTCAAAAAGAAATTCGTGATACGATGGAGTTGATGTATTTTACGAAAAAGGTGCGTTTACTTGGAACGGTGGATGAGGCCATTGCAGCCTTAGGCTAAACCATGTCTTCCCTTGTGGAAAAAACTTATACAATTGGAAATGACTATTCATCCATTTCCAACTTTCGACAAGAACTAAAGAGTTTTCTTGCTGATACAAGTTTTGATAATATTGAAGTTAATAGAATTGTACTCTCCGTTGATGAGGCTCTTGCCAATATTGTTGAGCATGGATATCCCGAGAATCGTGAAGCGATAATCAAAATTTCCATACATAAAAATCCAAATCAATTTACTGCAGAAATTATCGATGATTGTCCAAGATTCAATCCTTTAGAGAATCCAATTGCCGATCCCAATGAATTCATTGAAACGGGTAAGGATGGTGGAATGGGGATACATAATTATAGAAAGCTAATGAATGTTATATATGAAGAGAGGAAGGAAGGTGGAAATCGTTTATTTCTATCCTATCCTAAGGAATGAAAAATCTAAAAAAATTAAAACAATTTTTCAAGCCTGGAATTAGAGCCAAGCTCATTGTGTTTACTGTCATTTTACTATTTATATTTGGTTTTTTGAGTGTATTGTATTTCAATTTTAAGCAGAGAGAATGGATTGCTGGAATTTTTGAAAAAGAAATCCAGGCACCACTCAGTTATATAAATTCACTTTCACTTGAGATGGATAATTTGGCATATACTCTTGTGCTCGTTGAAGATATGAAGAACCGGATTAAATCTAAAGAGAAAGAACTTCAAAAATTTAAAACCAAAATAGTAAGCAATAATAATTCTGCGCTATTTGGAATTTTCTCAAGCAGCGACAGAAAAGTCATGTATAAAGATAGTTACTTCTCGCAGTATCTATCCGAGAAAGAAATTCTTGAGCTTACAGAAAAAATTAAAAATCAATTTCGAGATGAGAATGGTGTAGAAATCGATGATTCTACTTTTGGCTCAATTCTTACAATTGCTAGAAATGTTGCGATCATTCAGTCTCGAATTGAAAATTTAGAATCCAAATCTACTAAGACTAATAGAGAAGAGAATATTCTTTCTCGTGATCGAAATTTATTATCTAGGCAAAATAAATATCTTAGAGAGAGAATTCAAAATTTCTTCCGAGATAGGAATAGAGATAACATAGAAGAATTGGGATTCAATCCAAGGAATGTTAGAATCCAATCTTATGACAGAGAACAAAATCTTTTCTTGGATACTGGTAGATTGATTCAAGGATCTTCTTTCTCATCAAGGAGATTGCTTACTCTTCCCGAATATGAATCCGAAAAGTCTGATCTATTTAAATTTTCCGATGAGGAACTGGTTCAATCGAAACCAGAAAAAACGAGATCTTATGAGATCGGAAGAAATTTTTTCGATGTTATCTCTCGTCCATTTTATAAAAATCCAGTTCTTACATCCAGATCAGCAATTATTCTATCAGAGATGGCTGCTGATGATTCAGAATGGCTAGAACTAGTTCGGGACGATCAGACATTAACTTTTGCTTTTTCTGAATTGATTGATAGAATAAGAGAAAGGCGAGATGAATTGATTGCATCCAATACTCCACCTTATAAAGACAAAGTATATAAAGATTTATATAAAGAATATCGTGAGTTACTAAAGAAAAGAGAATCTACATTTCAGAGACTTCACCCTTACCCTAATGAGAATAAAAAAAGAAGGGAAGATATCCAAGAATCTATCAAGAAATTGGAAGATTCAGCTATTTTAGTAGAAAAGAATATTCGAAACTTACTTGATGAAAGTAAACTCGCATTACAGAGAAATGAAGAAGAACAATCTATTCGATTGGAAAAAGAAGCTGAGAATTTAGGCTCAGATCTTGAGAATCTTAGAGAAGAAATTGCTCAATTACAATATACAATTACCAGTTGGAATGAATATCCTCGTTTAAAATTGGCAGAGTCATTTCAGAATTTACGAGAAGCTGCTCTTAAATCTTATATAGTTCTTCCATATCAAAATGATAGCCTTGAATACAACAAGTTCTTGCGTGATAATGAAATATTCAATGGCGAACACCGTCGTTGGAAGCATATCAGAAATTGGATTATGGACGGACAATCAGAAACATCTATTCCTGATTTGTATTTGCCTGGTCGAAAAAAAGTTCAAACTATAGAAAATGGAATTTTGTCCCGTAGTAGAATGGAAGCTGAGGAATATCAATGGTTTATAGACTCAACTCCAATCTATTCATATCCGGATACGGGTCGTTCGCTATCTCATATTCTATTGTCTCGTAACCTAGCTGGTTACAACATTATATTGATTGATCGTTCGGAGAATGTTAAACAAATTCAGGACAGCCTAGTTCGTTTGATGCAAGTTAGTGGACTACTTGGATTTATATTTTTGATAATCGCTATAGTCTCCTCAAATTATGCGGTTAAGAGAATCAGAAAAATTACAGAAAATACAGAAAAAGTCGGTGAAGGCGATCTAGAGGTGGACTTTCCTCAAAAGGGTTGGGATGAGATTGCAAGTTTAGGAAGAACCTTGAACACGATGGTGAAAGGACTTCGTGAGAGAGAAGAATTACGTGGAGAGCTAGAAGCTGCAGAAGAGATCCAAAAGCGCTTACTCCCGGACAAATTGCCCGCCATTGAAGGACTAGAATTTGGTGCTTTTTATAAAGCCATGAATGGAGTAGGTGGAGATTATTATGATTTTATAGAACTGAACAACAGAATTTATTTCTGTGTTGGCGATGTTTCGAATCATGGTGTTGGGCCAGCTTTGGTTATGGCGCTACTTCGATCACAACTTCATAGTCTTATCCGAAGAGGAATTCAAGATCCTAAGAAGATTCTGCTCGATCTCAATGCGTTTTTGTATGCTGATACTCCTGATACAATTTTTGTTACATTTTTTCTTGC
This sequence comes from Leptospira sp. GIMC2001, assembly GCF_028462125.1. Classification (NCBI taxonomy): domain Bacteria; kingdom Pseudomonadati; phylum Spirochaetota; class Leptospiria; order Leptospirales; family Leptospiraceae; genus Leptospira; species Leptospira sp. GIMC2001. Next base: position 1,166,607 of record NZ_CP115468.1, read on the forward strand.
TATGTATGACAAAAGAAATCATGATATAATTTATTCATCAGCTGGTCATAACAAACCTATCATCTATAGAAAAAAAGATGATAGTGTCAAATTGCTCAAGGGGGGAGGGCTTCCACTTGGCATGGATGACAATGAATTTTTCGAAACTACGATCGAGCTTCGAAAGACAACTCTAGAACTAGGCGACTTCTTTTTTCAATTTACCGATGGTGTGACGGAAGCAATGAATGATTCAAGGGAACAGTTTGGTAATGAAAAGCTTTATAATATAATTAAAAATAATCAAAATTTGAAACCCCAAGATCTTATTGAAAAGATAGCAAGAGATGTTGAAGAATTTTCCGGAAAAAAAATCTTCTGTGAAGGTCCAAGTGAATTGAATGATGATATTGCAATGGTTGGAATTCGAAGGTTGTAATTATCGAATTCTATCTAGTTGATACAAGTAAAGAACAATGATGTTTTTTGTTTATGGAATATTATTTTTTATATTCGTGTCTTTGGTTTATCTCTCGCTAAGAATTCGGAAATCCAAGTTCAAAATTCAAAATCGTACTAAATCTGCCAAGTCTTCTCAATTCGCTAAATCTTCTGATTCTTCTGATTCTTCCGATTCTTCCGATTCAAATCAAAAATATGACATTTCAAGATCTTTAAATATTTCCAAATCTACTGAAGATAGAATAATCAAACAAAAAAAAGGTGAATCAATTATCTCGATTGTAGTCTATTGGGATGCCGGTGAGTCAGATCTATCGCATGACCTAGAGTCAAAAATCGATTCAAGTTTTAATAATCTAGAAATTTCTTCAATAAAAAAGATTCGAATCATTGGTAAATCAGATCATACGGGAAATCCTAGTAGAAATAGGAAACTTGCCAAAGAGAGAGCTGCTACTGTCTCAAAGTACATTCAGAGTAAATATTTCAGAAAACAAGAGTTGATCCAAATAGAAACGATGGAATCTATATTTGGTCGAGATTCAAAAGATAGGATGCAAGCTCGATCTGTTCAAGTTATGATTGAGCTATAAAATTCTTTCAGATTTTTGAAAAGCTGTTTATCTTCTCTTAAGTTGAGATCGTTCATTGTGAACGTTGCCATCAACTCCAAGACTGATTCTACTTTTTCCAACAATCGAATTGAGTCCAACTTTATAGTATTTTCCTTTACCCAAATTGATTTCTACGCCAGGATGAATCTCGCGCTCAACCAGAACAAATGAGTCTTTTGTCGGTTCATAAGAATTGACAGCGGAGTTAAACTGTGTCATAGAAGTGTTGAGCAATCCTTTGTATTTACTTTCTACTTCTTTGAGCTTTATTAGCATATTCTGTTCTTCTTGCGTTAAGTCACGTTTGGATGCATCTTCAACCATTCTATTCATGGTCTGCTCAACTTTGAGAAGTACTTCCTTTCTGGAATTGATATCAGCACGCATTTTTTCGAGTTCTTCAATAAAGTCAGGTGGTGTTCCAACGGTTAATGTCGTTTTAGTCTCGACAACTGCACCAAGTTTATTGCATGTTACAGAACGTCCGGCAATGATATCTCCACCGATGATTTCGCCTCGCCCGCCAGATACTACTACATCGAGTTCAGCTGTAATTTCGGAATGCATTGCTGCTTCTTCGATATAGACTGATTTACCAGATATCATCTTGCCTTGTTCAACAAATTTAGCATAGATCTCACCGTCAGATTGTATGGTTCCACCACCCCTTCCCATAAAACCACCTGACAATACAACGTCGCCTTTAGCTTTTAAGAAAACCTTTCCGACTGATTTTTTTATAATCAAGGAACCTTGAGTTGTTAAGCTAAAACCATCGGCAATTTTTTCTTCTACGATTATGGTTCCCGGAAAATCGACATTGCCAGTAGAGAAGTCTACGTTTTCTAAGTGAACAACTTCATCGACTCGTATAAATCCAGATCGATCCATAACGGGCCGGCCGGTAATCATAGCAATTACTGATTTTTTATCATCCGATAACTTTACATTGCTTCCAAGTTTCCATTCCATTTCTTTCCCAGGTTCAAATGGAATTGGATCGCCATAGACATTCATCCCGTTCTTTCCAGGTTTTGGATCAATTTTCTTTGCAAGTATCTGACCCGCAGGTATAGACTTAATAATTCCAATCTCGCGAAAGTCCATCTGACCTTTCTCGTTTTCTTTCAAGTTTGGATTATCAGAGGTATCGAATACCATTTCAATTCCGCCGTCTCCACCAGATAAGGGGCGTGTTCCTTCCGCAATCGTGTATTGCACAAAGTATTCTGGATCTAAAGCTAGCTCTTTTATTATTTCTTCTATGATTCCAAATTTGATTCCCGATTGATCCAAAGCCGTACGAATTGCACTTTCGTCTAGAGATTTGCCTCCATGTTTTGGAGGATTAATAACAATATTTGCTTCCATCCGATCTTCTGTTGTGGTGATTTCTGCACGTGAATCTTCTGGTTCTCCGCCAGTCCATTTTCCAATAATATGCTCTTTTCCATCTGCTTCTTTGACAATTCTTCGAATTTCTCTTTCGTCAAAACCTTCCACTCCAAAAATTTTAACTCTCGTTATTACTTGAATTGGTTCTACAGATGAGCCTAGTTTTCCCCCTGGGGTTACTTTTAAAATTGCTTTGCCATGTTGGTTGGCGATATGGAAAAAGCCGTTTTCCATATCTTCTAGATCTTTTAATACTTTTGCTGTAAAGGTATCACTCATAGATTATATTACGATTCCTTGGGTAGGTCGTCTTTATCTTCAAAAAGCATTCTGTATTTGGGTCCTTCTAAATCGTTCAATTGACCTGATTTAGCAGACCAAAGAAAAGCAGCCAAGCTGCCAAGTGCAATCAGCAAGGTAATTGGTATAGTAATATAGAGAAATTCCATCTTTACTTAGACTGCCTAGAGTCTTGAGATTTTCAAGAATAAAAATAAGCAGATAACTAGTGGTTGATTCGCGCTTCGCAAAAACCACATTTCTATCCAAATTATTTATGATTCATCAACAAATATTTTCTTTCTCAATAATAAGGAATTTCCCACAACCGTAAGCGATGACGTTGCCATAAATACTGCACATAGTACAGGAGCCATAAAACCCATAGCAGCCAGAGGAACCATTAGTGAATTATAAAAAAACGAAATAGCTATGTTTTGTTTAATTTTTCTGGATGTTTCTTTTGCATAACATGCCGCGAGATAAATTCCTCGTATATTGTTGTTAACCAAAATGATATCCGAGCGATCCAAGCTGATATCCGATGCGACTCCCATTGAGACTCCAATGTCTGCCTTAGCCATTGCCGCACTATCATTGATTCCATCTCCAACCATTGCCACAACTTCATTGCGGTTCTGCGCTTCACTAATCGCGGTCAATTTATTTTCTGGACTGACTGATCCTAGATATTGGGAAATATTCAGTTTATTCGCAATATTTTTTACGACTGAAATATTATCTCCAGAAAGAATGAAAATATTTTTAACAATTTTTTTGAGTGATCTTATCGCATCAAGACTATCATTTCTAAGTTGGTCTGACAATTCCCAGTAACCAAGATAATTCTCATCCAAAGATAAATGAACACGTGTGTGTTTTGGATTTTCCGATATATCCAAGAATTTTGCTGATCCTAATTTGAAATTATGAATTGAATCAGAGATAGATATTTTGCCACTCATTCCGAGTCCAGGATTTTCGATTACGTCAATCAATTGAATTGCAGGATCGATCCAGTGATTTTCTTCCATTGTCCGTCGTAGGTTAATGGCAACTGGATGATTGGATTTTGATTCAATGCAATAAGTTATTGCACCCGCTAAATTTGGATTTGAAAAATTATGGCTGGAAAGTTCTAGTTTTCCCTGCGTCAATGTCCCAGTCTTATCAAAAAAAATAGTCTGAAGTTTAGATAGTGGTTCAATAATATCTGGATTCTTTATTACAATACCATCTTTAGAATTCCTGATATGATTCATTACAAGTGCTGTTGGTACTGCTAGCCCTAAGGCACAAGGACAAGCAACAATCAATACTGCAATTGTATTGATGATCGCAGTTTCGATTCCTGCATCTGAAAGAAACCAGAAGAGAAAAGTTGCTATCGCGACTGAGAAAATCACAGCTATAAAGTATCCAGATATTTTATCAGTGATCCTCTCTAAATTTGGTTTCTGTCCTAGTGCTCGATCAATCATAATTTTTAATCGAGAAAGCGTTGAATTCTTTGCATTTGATTCTGCTAATATTTCTATCGGTCTATTGATTGCAATAGACCCCGCAAGTATTGAGTCATCCTTTTTCTTTTGGATCGATGAAGATTCTCCTGTAAGAAATGATTCATTCAGTTCACCGATGTCACTAATTAAAGTTCCATCAACAGGAACACGTTCTCCATTTTTGATTAAGAGTTTTTGTCCCTTGATAACTTCACTGGTTCTTATATAGTTGATCTCTCCATTATCACCTAATACAGTTGCAACTTCGGGAAGACTTGTCAATAATTGATTGAGTTTATCATTCGCTCTTCTTCTGGCATTTTCTTCTAAATATTTACCTAAAAGTATAAAAAAATAGATCATGCAGACTGAATCAAAATACACTTCACCTATGTCCGTCAGTGTAACAAAGATGCTATAGAAATATGCGAGGGAGATACCTGTTACCAGAAGAAAATCCATACTGAATTTACCGCGCTTAATCGCTTGCCAAGCTCCACGCAAGAATGGATATCCAGAATACAAGTAAACAGGAGTTGCAAATGCCCATGAAAGATAGTGGAGCAATCTTTTGAATTCTAACTCTATTCCAGTAAAATATCCTGCATACAATGATGTGCCGAAAAGCATGATATTTCCGAAACAAAAACCTGCAAGACCCATGCGAATCAGAAGACTATTATTCTTATTTGTTGCCTCGCTTTGATTCCAAGAGGAATGCAATCTAGGTAAATAGCCAATGGATTCGATAATTTGAAATATTTTGCTTAATTTAATGAATTCTGGATTGAATTGGATCAAGGCAAGCCCGGTTGCAAAATTTATTCTTACCGTTTCTATCCCAGATGTATCTTTTAATACTTTTTCGTTCAACCATACACATGCCGAGCAATGGATATTTGTTATATTGATCTGAACTTCGAAAATACCTTTCTGTATTTCGGTTAAGTAGTCGGAAGCAACGATACTACCATCCAGATACTCGGCGCGAATCTGAGCTTCTTCTTCTGGGTTTCGGATTGGCTCAAGGTTCTGCGAGCCTCGCATTTCATAAAAGAATTGATTATCCGATTCCAGAATAATTTGCGATACAGCTTTGCATCCATTGCAGCAGTAGTAATTAGTAGTATCTTGATGTTTCCAGGAATATTCAATTCCCGGTGCAATCGGCTGATTGCAATGGAAACATTTATTTTTGGACTGTAACTTTAAGGGTTTTTGTAAGAGTTCGACCTGCATGGCTTGCCTTGATAGTGATTATCCATTGTCCAAGATCGGGAATCATTATTTCTCCCGAATATTCATTATTACTAAAATACAATTCATTTGACTGATTGAATTTGGCTGTTGCACCACGTTCAAGCAGTACGAAAAGTTTCCCGTCCGAAATCGGGATATCATTTTTAGTAAAAGAGATTTGAACCAGATTTTTTCCAGAATGCAAAGGGAATCGATCGACAAGCAAAGGACTAGATATGCTATAGCCTTCGTCTTGCATGATACGAATATCTTCTAGCGTTTTTTCGTAATTGAGACCTTTTTCATAGTAGTCTTTTTCAATAACATCCTCATGACCTACCTTAGCAATGTATACTGTTATACCAGTTGCAATGAATAAGAGAATGAATATTGCTCCCATAGAATAAAATGCATACTTAACGGATTTGTCTAAGTCTTTAAATTTCATTATTGATCATACCTACTAAATCATTCGGAAGTGTGAATGGAATTTTCTTTTCTTTTGTTATTTTTGGATTCTGAGTATCTGTGAATCTAATGATTATAAAGTGATTTTTGTTGAGTAAATCAGCTTGGTTGATCGCACCGGACTCGATGATAATTCTAAAATCGGTAAAGCTATTTTCTTTGAGTTGGATTGTCGAATCAGGCTCGCTACCAAGAAGCACTGTCGCAGGTGCTGCTAAATCGGGAGTCTCAACATCAATTTTTAAATTTTGATCTTGGAGTGTTATATTCTGCAATTTAATATTATAAAAATTCCGTACTTTTTTGCCTGGAATCGTCATAGGTTGTATATTACGATCGGGGATTATACTTACATAGAGAGGGACTCTCGTATTTAGTAGAAATCCAGCAGATGTAATTACAGCTAGTAGCAAGACTCCATAAAGTATTGTTCTTGGTCGTAACCATTTGACTTTGTCATTGCGGTTTTCTACTTGGTTTTGTGCCAAGTATCGAATCAAGGATTCTTTGCCTTCTCTTGCCATGATTGGAGTGCATGCATCGACACATTTTCCGCAGGCGATACAGCTTACCTGAACTCCGTCTCGAATATCAATTCCGGTTGGACAGACAACAACACACATATTGCAAGAAATACAATCTCCAATTTTCTCTTTGCCCTGTCTTCTCGGTTCACCTCGAACGTAATCATAGGTTACGTTCAATGACTGATCATCCATGAGAACTGTTTGAAATCTTGCATAAGGACAAGCATATTTACAAAATTGCTCACGAACGAATGCCATATCACCATATAATGTTATTGTAAAAAAGGCAACTGCATATGGCCAGAGAGTTGATTTGGAAATTAAATTACCATTTATTATGTCATCGATCATCAAATAAGGGTCAGCAAAATAAGAAACCCAAGCAAAAGAACCAACCAGCGAAATGCTTATCCAACTTAAATGCAATAGGATTTTCTTGAATTGTGGAGCATCTTTCTTGCCGTATTTTGATCCAAGAATCAATCTACCAAACCAATCGAATAACTCTGTAAAGACGGTCTGTGGACAAGCCCAACCACACCAAACCCGACCAATCAAGGAAGTAAAAAAGAAAAGGGATAGTCCGGCTGTTATTAGAAATAGCCAGAGGAAATATCCCTCCATCGGAATAAAAATCTGCCCTAATAGATAAAATTTTCTTTCTGGTATATCCAAACGAATGAGCGGGTGTCCACTCATTCGTAACCAAGGCAATCCAAAGTAAATGGGAACCAGAATGCTAAAAGCAATATTTCTTAAAGTTTTAACAGTTCCGGGCTGATGTCTCGATATAACCATCTGGATAACCTCCTAGATAGGTAACAGATTCAATCTTCTTTTCTATTTTGCAACTAAGCTTGGATTTTTGGATGCAAGCCAAGCCATCACCTGATATACTTTCTCCGAGCCAAGTGATTTTTCGTGCGCTGGCATTGGACCTCTTTGAAGCTTCGTATTTTCTATGGCAATTCCTAACATTACATTATTGTAAACTATTGAATCGGTATTGCCATGAATCCACTCTTTATCAACGAGAGAGGGACCGACGACTCCTTCAGCATTCAAACCATGACAAGCCGCACAGACAGCTTTATAATATTTCTCTCCAGCTTGAATGGCTTCAGCATTATCTCGCAAAGGATTCGAACCATCCTCTGATACAAGATCATTTGCTTGAGGATACTTTTCCTCATGCTCGGCCATTTGGATTGCATATTGCTCCTCAGTTCCCCAGCTAGAAAAACCGTGGAAATAAATTGCATAGCCAATTCCAACGAATATCGCATATACGAATATATGTTTATACCAAGCTGGCAAATCATTTCCTAGTTGTCGAATCCCGTCAAATTCTTTGTTACCATGATTATCCATAATTATTCCTCCTCTAACATTCTATACTTTGGTGCTTCTAGCTTATCTTTTCTCTTCTTATTATAAACATAAAAGAAGACATACCCGACAGCTATAATAAGAATAGGCAATCTAAGAGACTTATATAAAATTAATAAATTTAATTCATCCATAGTTAATACCTTACTTGATAGTCTTTACTAGGTTTGCAGTATCTTTGCCCAATCTAAGCAAATAAGCAACCAATGCATCACCATCTGTCTTACCTTGCACAGAAGATTCAACAGAATCTAAATCTTTCTGTGTATAGGGAACTCCCACAACGATCAGACCTTCCATATGTTTTCGGATAGATTCAGCATCAACTGTTGCATCTTTTTCGAATAACCATGGATATGCGGGCATGATTGAGCCAGGTGAAGTCTCTCTAGGATTGATAAGATGTCTTCTCTGCCAATCTTCCGAAGGTTGAATTTGTGATTCATGCGCTAGATCAGGCCCTGTTCTTTTGGAACCCCATAGGAAAGGATGTTCATATTGAGATTCTCCAGCTTTGGAATATCCATCGCGACCGTATGCTTTCTGTGGATCGAATCGATCTACTTCCCACTTAAATGGACGAATCATCTGTGTGTGACAGTTATTGCATCCTTCTTTCTGGTAGACGTCTCTTCCTGCCAATTCCAAAGCCGTATAAGGTGTAACAGTAGCAATAGGGACAACAGTTCTTGATAAGAAAAATGGAGGAATCAATTCAAAAAGTCCACCAAACAGAATTGCTATGAAAGTATATACCGAGAATTTGACTCCGTCGCTTTCCCATTTCGAGGCAAATTTTTCAAACCATGTTAACGGAATGTCGAATAATTTCATTTTGTTGCTCCTTCTTGAACGCGTAGATCAATTTCTTTGAAACCAGATCCAGCTGTTCGAATGGTTTTCACGATATTGTAAATCATTACAAATAATCCTGTTAAATACAAGGCACCTGCAACTCCTCTAAAGAATCTAAAAGGTTTTAGAACTTCTGTAATTGCAACCCAGTTAGGATAAAGTAGAAATCCTTTATCATCAACTGCTCGCCACATCGCACCTTCAGTGATTCCGGATACCCACATCGATACGATATAGAGTAAAATTCCAAGCGTCGCAAGCCAGAAATGAGTATTGGCTAACTTTTCGGAAAATAGATTTGTATTCCACAATCTAGGAACCATATAATAGATCGCAGCAAAGGACATCATACCAACCCAACCCAATGTACCGGAATGAACGTGGCCTACAATCCAATCTGTGTTATGACCAAGGGAACTGATCATTCTGATGGATAGCAATGGTCCTTCAAATGTTGACATACCATAGAAAGTGATACCAACTAACATCATTTTGAGTATAGCATCTGTTTTGATTTTCTCTTTTGCTTGAGTCAAAGTTAAGAATCCATTCAGCATTCCACCCCAAGAAGGCATCCATAGCATTATACTAAATACCATTCCAGTTGTTTGTAGCCAGTCTGGAATCGGAGAGTATAGAAGGTGATGAGGACCAGCCCAGATATATACAAAGATCAAACTCCAGAAGTGAATGATTGATAATCTATGGGAATAGATAGGTTGCTTAATATGTTTTGGGAAGAAATAATACATCAGTCCTAAGAACGGGGTAGTTAGGACAAATGCTACTGCATTATGACCATACCACCATTGGATATTTGCATCATAGACTCCAGAAAATATTGAATAGGATTTGGTCAATCCAACCGGAATTGATAAATTATTTACAATGAATAATAATGGAACTGTAACAAAGGATGCTATGTAGAACCAGAGTGCAGCATACATTTGTTTTTCTTCTCTTATCGCTATTGTAGTAAAAAAGTTAACAAGGAAAATAACAAACCAAACAACAATAAGAATATCAAGTGGCCATTCAAGCTCTGCATATTCTTTCGATTGATTATATCCTAATGGCAAAGTGATTGCAGCTAGAGCAATAGTAAGATTGTATAACCAAAAATGAATATTGGCTAGCTTGTCGGACCAGATTCTCACTCGCGTCAATCGCTGAATCATATAATATGCCGTTGCAAAAATTACGCTTAATGCAAAGCCAAAAATTGCGGCATTTGTATGCAAAGGTCTCAATCGACCGAAGCTAAAATACGGTTGATTGAAGTTTAATTCTGGATATACCAATTGGAATGCGATCCATACGCCAACTAACATGGAGGCAACGCCCCACACCAGTGCAGAGATCACAAAACCTTTTACGATAGTATCGTTGTATTTTGTTGTGGTTGTCATCGGATTCTCCGAAATCTTATGATTGATATTTCCAATATTTAATCATTGCTTAGAAATACAAAAGCGAAATCTTAAAAATCCCAAATCGATTGATTGATATATATCAATCCTTCCACTAAAATTTGAGATTTAGAATTATTCAAAAATTCTGATATTCGATTATTTGTTGTATAGCAGATCTAGTAAAGATGGCGAAAACTGTTCAATTTTTTAGGAGAAGCGATTCAAAATGAACTCAAGGACATCGCGCTCACCATCAAAGTTTAAAGATGCATTTTGTTTCCAGTTTTTTATCGTCTCGATGGATTCACCAAAATCAAATTGACGTAGCTTCTCTTGGCTGATAAATGAAGAAGGGTGTTCAGTTTTGAGGCTGTCAACCAGACAATTGTATTCCGCAAATTCTCCTCGATCAGTATAGATTATTGGTGTATTTGCATATACGCATTCACTAATAATGCCATATCCAGGTTTCGTTACAACATAGTCGCAAGCTGTGACTAAGTTGGGATAGTATGCATTTTTGATATCTATAATCTGATCGGAATGAATTCCTGGAAGGTCTGAGCAGACAATTCGCCAATTGGAAGGTATATTCGACCAATTCCAAGTTGAGCTGTCTATTCCATAGGCCCCAAAGGAAAAAAGAAAGTATTGGAGACCATCTTCAAAACCAAAATGATTTCTCGCTGACTTTTTCTCAAGCTCAGGTCGTCGACCCACCAAGCCAATCTTCTTGCTTTCCAGAAAATGATCCATATGGCATGCAAATGGCAAAATCAATGCTGCATTTGCAAAGCTATATTCTACCTGAATTAAATCAGCAATAACACCAAAGTATGGATGGTGTTTTTCTAGATTACGGTAGATAAAATCCCAAGTAAAATTGCCCACAAAAAGGGAAGGGATTTCGGCTTCTATTGCGATTACAAAAGCCAAAGAAGAAGAATCGGAAATAACCAGGTCATAATCGCCTTCACGCAAAAACTTTGCTTCAGAACGAATCAAAGCGTCTTTTTGTTTCTCAAATTCTTCGAGATGATTTTTCGTCTCCATGATATCCATACTAATGGATGAATTCTGGATGATACCAACGTCGATTCCGATTTCACGCAAATCAATCTTAGGTGATGGATTGCTTACAAAGTTTACGCGTTTTGATGATATGGTTATTTTTTCAATCACTGGGCTTTCTACTAGGTTTCGAATAATTTCGTAAGATCGGGACATATGACCATATCCATGCCCACTGATATAATATAAAATTTTCACTTATTGAGAGACCTCTGCCTGAGACTCTCATAAATCACTATTCCAGTAGACAATGCTAGATTCAAAGAATCCGCTTCACCTAGCATGGGAATGGAGAGTAGATCGGATGATATTTCTTTTGCTTTGTCGGACAAACCGTACTGCTCACTGCCAAAAATAATAGCAATCTTTCCCGTTAGATCAGTATTGTAGTACGGATTGTTCACTTCGGGGGTAAGAGCTAAAGTTTTAAATTTATTTTTTATCAAAGCATTTAGAACTTCTTCGGTTGAACCTAAATAAACGGGTATAGTAAATAAAATTCCAGTACTCGACCGCATAACATTAGGACTATAGATATCTGTTCTTGGATCTGTGACTATTACAAGTTTTACTCCAGCACCTTCTGCAGTTCTAAGGATTGTTCCAAGATTTCCTGGTTTTTCTACTCCTTCAATAACAAGGACAATTTCATCTTGAAAAGAATCAAGGATGTTCGGGTGAAAATTATAATCCGGAATTTTGCCAATGAGAATTAAACCATCCGGCCGATCACGATGGGAAATTTTCTCGAATACAGCTTTAGGAAATTCCCAGATCGGTAAGTTGAGTGCTTTGATGAGTTCCCATTCGTTTGAACCGAGGAAGCATTCCGGAGATATGCATAAAATTTCTGGATAAGATCTTGGAATCAATGGATTTCTATGATCCCAACTTTGTTTTGCTCGAGTAATCTCTCTGTAGCCTTCCAGAAAAAATCGACCTTCTTTTTCGCGATTCTTCCGTTCTTTGAGGGATACTAAGTATTTAACTTTTGGATTGGAAAAGCTTGTAATTTTTTGATTGGGTTCGTGCATTGATTCCGTAGTTCAGTAACTGTATTCAGATAGTAGAATATTCTATTTTTTATTGGAAATTAAGTTAATATTTTCTAGATTTTGTATTCAGTCATTTCGAGAGAAAGAAACAGCAAGATCCTGCTGGATATTTACCACCTGAACTTTCATTTAGAAAAAGTTCACTCGACTCATATGTACCTTTAATTTTGATCCGAGAATAGAGCATCCTCTCCAAAGCAAGCGAACTATAACCTTGCGAATGACAAGTCAAGATCACAAATTTTGGTTTGGAATCACATAATTCCATCAACATGTCTAAAAGTGCACCAAGGTGTTCTTCTATTTTCCAAACTTCTCCTTTGCTTCCTCTTCCAAAACTAGGAGGATCCAAAATAAAACCTTGGTATTTTTTCTTTCTTTTGATTTCTCGTCCTATAAATTTTAGAACATCTTCAACAATCCAGCGGACTGGTTTGTCATCAAGCTGATTCAGCTTAGCATTTTCTCTTGCCCAGTCCACCATACCTTTTGATGCATCGAGATGACAGACTTTCATTCCAGACTGTAAGCAAGCCAGAGTAGATCCACCCGAATAAGCAAATAGATTCAAAATTTCCAAATCTTTTGTTAATTCACCAATTCTTCGAACCCGATCCCAATTGGTTACTTGTTCTGGAAAGAATCCTACATGTCCAAAAGGTGTGAGTTTAGTTAAAAATTTAATTCCAGCATAACTTAGAGTAAATGATTCAGGTATTTTTGTTTTGTAAGACCAAGAACCGCTTCCACGATCATTTTTGATATATTTCGCATCCCAATTTTCCCACAAAGCTTGTTTAGATGGCGGATAGTCTGATAAAGGAGAAGCACGGATTAATGTATACGGTCCAATTTTTTCTAACTTTGAATGATTGCCTGAGTCGAGGATTTCATATCCCGAAATTTCTTTCATTGAGATTAGGAAATCTCCTGCCCACGTAAGATCAATCGTTTATTCTAAGGATTCAATAGAGAAAAATGGAAGAATTTTCTGTTATCATGTCAGTTTTGCATGGATAACATAAATTAAATTTACCGATTGATATTTACTCCAGATCGACTCGAAATAAAAATCTACCTATGAGTTTGATGATGAATCCTGAGCCCGGGGCTTAAGCCCCAGGCTAGGGATTTGAATTCTAACAAAAAAACCAAAAAAACCAAGAAAACCAAGAAAGACTGTCAATTTCTAACTAAATCTCTATTTTCCTTTCTTTGCAGTATCGTAATCAGTATCGGTCGCGCCAGTATAGATCTGACGAGGACGACCAATTTTGAGACCTGGATCTTCGATCATTTCTTTCCATTGACCAATCCAACCAGGAAGACGACCCATAGCAAACATCACTGTAAACATATTGGTCGGAATTCCAAGAGCTCTATAGATAATTCCACTATAGAAGTCTACGTTTGGATAGAGGTTTCTTTCTTTGAAATATGGATCGTTCAGTGCGACTTCTTCTAATTCTTTTGCGATATCGAGAAGCGGATCTTTGATTCCTAATTTACTGAGAACTTTGTCTGCAGCACCTTTGATGATTTTCGCTCTAGGGTCAAAATTCTTGTAAACACGATGACCGAATCCAGATAATCGGAAAGATGAATTTTTGTCTTTGGCTTGTTCAACCATTTTTGATACTTTCTGTCCGCTTTCATGGATATAGGTAAGCATTTCCAAAACTTCTTGATTCGCTCCGCCATGTCTCGGTCCCCAAAGTGCACAGATACCAGCAGCAATCGCCGAATACAAGTTAGCAAGAGATGAACCGACCAATCGAACGGTTGATGTAGAACAGTTTTGTTCATGATCAGCATGTAAAATCAATAGAAGGTTGAGTGCTTCCACAATCACTGGATCAATTTCGTATTCTTCTGCCGGAACACTGAACATCATATTCAAAAAGTTCGAGCAATAGTCCAATTTATTGATAGGATGTATAATGGGTTGTCCAATGGATTTCTTATAAGCAAAAGCCGCAATAGTCGGGAATTTTGCAAGAAGACGAATCATAGAAATTTCTCTATGTTCTGGATTCAAAGGATCATAAGAATCTTGATAGTAAGTTGACAAGGATACCATCATACAAGACATGATTGCCATCGGATGTCCGTCTTTTGGAAATCCATGGAATAGTCGTTTGAGATCCTCGTGAATCAATGTATGTTTCGTAAGAGATTCATTCCATTTTTTTAATTCAACATCAGATGGAAGTTTACCATAAATTAGGAGGTAGGCAACTTCAGTAAAAGTAGATTTAGCAGCCAACTGCTCAATGGGAATTCCCCGGTAACGTAATATACCTTTCTCGCCATCCAGAAAAGTAATCGCACTCGTGCATGCGCCTGTATTCAAATAACCACTATCAATTGTGATATAACCAGTTTGTGCTCTTAGTTTTGTAATATCGATAGCTCTTTCTTTTTCTGAACCTTCGATAATCGGTAATTCATAATCCTTACCGTCAATTTTTAATATTGCAACATTTGCCATGAAAAATTAGTCCTCCGAATATATTATAGTGAATTCATCGTGGAGACAGGAAAGCACTTTTCCATTTTGAAGGCAATTTTTGGGCAATAATTGAGTAGAGTTCGAAATTACAGGCCGTGGTATTTTTTCATGATATCATACGCATAATAATTCGAGACTGTAATACGGCAGTAGTCTCGAGATTCTTTGTAGGGCACATCTTCTAGAAAATGATTGAAGTCACCTGTATAATGATTTCTTTTCCATTTTCTAAGATTGCCTGGCCCACCATTGTAGGCGATGGATGCCCACCTCATATCATTCTGATTCTCTTTCATCAAGTAAGCTAAGAATCGAGAGCCGAATTGAATTGAGGTGTTTGGATTAAAAAGACTATAATTCGTTACTCGTAAATTTCTTGCCAATTCACGTCCAGTCGCGGGCATTATTTGCATTAGTCCTTGAGCATTGGATCTAGAAATTGCATTTTCCTTATAGAAAGATTCCTGCCTCATAATCGCATACACTACATCCTCAGATATTCCTGCATCTCGGGAATGTTTTACCACCATTTCACGATGGGGTCTTGGATAGATTCGTGATGCTATGCTTGTGGGAAGTAGGATTGGATCATCTGGAATTTTATATCTCTTAAGAAGAGATCTAGTATAAAAAGCACTGAAATATGTGTTCTGCGATAGATCTCCAATTCCTACCAATATTTCTTCTTTCTCTAAGATGGATAGATTTCTATCTCTAGCATAATAATTGACAAGATTCATGCCAAATGACTCTTCACCTAATCGAAAATAGTCGGCTGCAGTTGCAAGAAGTCTTTCTCCTTTGATTTTCGATTGAATATTCGTGAGCTTTACTCCGAGGTCAAATGATTTGTCAAAATATGCAAACCCTAGATTTTTTTTGAGAATTTTCCCACTCAATTCTGGGACACCTGCTGTTTTGGACAGATATCTAAAAAGAGAATCCCGATTCGCTGTTGGATTGGGAGGATCGGGTATTTCATTCAATTCTGATTCGAATTCTTCTCTTATCACTCTAGTATAATAAGAGCCTGCGATCTTAGAATAGTATGTCTGGAGTTGAGATTTTAATTCATCATTGCGATTATTTGCTTTTAGGTAACGAAAATACCAATATACCAATCTTCCTTTGACGGGAAGATCTGGCATCTCATCCATTGCTTTTTTCCAATAGATATTTTCTGCATATTTCGTTGAAGAACCATTTTTCTGGATAAGCAAATCAATGAGCTTATCTTGATAATGAAGGTTAAAAGGGTAGGCAGCAAGGTAGCGGATTAGGTTATCAATAGACTTTTCTCTATTTCCCGACTTTTCATAAGCGAGCATGAGAACTCGAAACCTTCCGGCATCATTGATCTCTGGAAATTTCTCCATCAAACGAATTGCAGATTGGTGTTTATTCTTTGATAATAAAACATCTCCAAATCGAACAAACTTCTCTTGGTCTTCGTTAACATGGTTTCGATTGGATTGAACGAGTGATATCAAGGTATCTACATCATCAATCATAGAAAGAAATCTTCCTGCTTCATAGAAACTTACAGAATTATCCATCCTTGAGCGAAATTCTTGTTTGTTTTTTCTAAGAAAAGAGTTCGCTTCTTCGCCTGACATTTGATTGATGAAACCTAAGATATTGGAAACTCTAAGATTGAGAAATGAATCCTCTGATAGATATTTCTTCAAATCTTGATATGCAAATGTTCTAATGTAATCAGGAGTCTCAGGATCTTGTGTAAGCTTAACATATTCGTCCCGAGCTCGTCCCAAGTCACCTTCTCTTGCAATAGCTTTCGCATAACGAATCCAAATCTCTGTTTTTATATAATATTTTTTTTCTTCATTGGATAGAGAATCAACTCGCTTAATCAATTCCGCCGTAGAATTGTTCTCAGTCAAAACTTTCGTTAGCTCTTCAAAAACTCTCCGAGATACCGGATCCATTTCAAAAGATAATTTAGCTAGAAAAATTGCTTTTTCCTCTGAACTCAGTATTCTCCTTTTCTCTAATTCTTGGTATAATTTCCAAAAGCTTAATCGAAAAACCACAGATTGATGAGGTAAGGCATTTTGTAATATTTTATCGATATCTTCCCGATTATAATTACTAACAAAGCTACCTTTGATCTGCGAGATAAGAAACAGAAATCTTTTTTCGGAATCTCCTCCAGGAGCCTTCTCGTGATAATTGATCAAGCTGTAGACTTCTGATTCGCGAGCAGGAGATTTATGACGAAACATTTCTTCAATCACATCCCATTGATAGGATTTGATCAGAAAATGAAGATTATCAGAGGCATTTACAGAAAAAGCGAAAAAAAGGAAAATGGTTGATCTGCTTTTGTGGAATCGTATCATGTTTCGTTGTGAGGGTAAAATGCTAACTAAATCGAATTGGCCTGAGATTACTATCGGCAATCACGAAGAGAAAAGTCAGACATCCCTATCTGGTCATTATTCAACACCAACCTCTGAAAAAAAGTCGAAAAACGATTCTAATTCCAATAACGTTCCCGATAAATCTGAAATCAATGGCAAAAATCAACTGACGGATCTCGAACTTTTTTCCCTCTGTGACCGATTGCTCGCAGGCAATAACTTGGAACTATTGGGACTTGCTTGTCGTTCTATCGTTGGCAGAAGGAGCAATCTTCCAATCGCAAATGCGATTCTTCGATTGGCTGTTGAAAACGCAAACCACCTCACTGAAAAAGAAAAGTCTGAAGTCTGGTCGGATGTTTTAGAAAAATTTTCCCCATGGCGTGCATTTACACTAGCTAGAAAGTATTTGAGTCCAGAGTGGAAACCAGATTTCATAGACAGCCTATTCTTACAAAACGGAAGACTCTCTCCTCGCATGAAAAATATGGTGCGCGGCAATCCGTTTGAAGGAAGAATCCCTGAGTGGATTCTACGTAAGCCATTTGGAATCGCCAAACAGTTGTTAGAGAAAAAAGAAGACTCGTCGCCAATTCTCAATTTTTTAGAAGAGAGATTGCCTGAGTCTTATCCAGCTCATACAGTTTTATTTGTGGATGCATTTCTTGCAAGGGACATGAGCCGTTTTCAGAATCATTACCACTCTGCTGGCAGAATGCGATATCATCCTCAGTCACTTTATATGAAGGCAATCATGGATGATATTTATGGAGATAAAGAACAAGCTAAAGAAATTTTGAATCTCATTCATTTAACCTATCCGGACTGGGATATGCCAAGTTTTTTAGTTAGAGGGAATTCCTATGCCACTCACTCATGAGCAGATAGTTGAACTTTCTCGAGTCCAAGGAATCATTCGTAATTTAGAAAAAATTCGTAAGGAATCCAAAGACGAATTTCAATCGCATCGAGTATCGATGGATCTTGAGAAATACAGTAGAAGAATGCATGAGATCTCACCCGATGGAGTGCCGGACAATATGGCGGCAACAGTCGCTGCATCCAAGGCTCTTCAAGATAATGATCCGAATCTTAAGCATAAAATTATTTCCCAATTTCCGATTATGAAAATATCTCCCAATAGCCACGATAGTGAGATCAATCAGATTGGAACTCTTACGAATATTTTGGATTTAGAGTTTTTACCTATTCTTGGAGATACTCATATCAAGTTTGATTTTGCACATCAAAGTGATCGAGATGGACTGTTCAAACATATGGAGAATCTTCGCCGCAATATGAAAGTTTTGATTGAAACGGTTGAAGAATTCGCTGCGGCAGATAAGCAAGAATTTCGCGAACAACTTGGTCGGATGAAGAATAAACAATCCCGGATTTTCATAGCTGAAGCTTATGAGGTTTTTAAGAAGATCCGAGAATTCTTGGAAGCGGTCAATAAAGATATCCGTGAGGGCAATTCCGTTGTTATGAATATTGAAGAGCCAATGAAGTTCAACCCTCGATTTGAGAAAGCATCTTTGCTCGAAGGACGGGCGATTCCCGACGCTTTGATGGAATTTTTAAATTTCACTAAGGAATCGATGGATCTGATCAACCTCCCGAATATGAAAATTGGCAACTGAGCGAAAAAAGCCTTTTCGAAAAACCATACTCAGAGAGAGTTTGTTAAACAAGTTTTGAATAGCTGGATAATTGCATGGCATTAGTGAAAAACCAAACAGAAGTCACGAATTCTACGATCGGGGAAAACTCCTATTTCAGTGGAAAATTTTTTATCAACGGTTCCCTTAAGATAGATGGTAAATTTGAAGGCAAGTCCCTTCAAGCAGACCAACTCTATATCGGTGTAACTGGCAAAGTCAAAACCAATATCACTGCAACCAATGTGATTGTGGAAGGAATTGTTGCAGGCAATATTACTGCAAGAAACAGAGTCATGTTGCTTCCAACCTCTAAGATTCTTGGCGATATCAAGACTCCAGAATTGATCATTCAAAATGGTGTGATATTAGAAGGTCGTTGTATGATTTCCAATGACCTCAAGCATTCAGCAAAAGATCTAATTGAATTGGAATACTCTAAGGATTCATTGAATGTCGAAAAAATATTCGGCAAGCAAACCGCAGCAAAAGAGTAATCTTAGGCAAGGGGTTTTGCGACCCCTTTATATCACCGAAGGAGATCCGAGTGGGATTAGCCCAGAGATTTTCCGAAAAGAATTTCCAGCACTCAAGAAAATTGCAAAATTCAGACCGGTTGTATTTTTCCGATCTCCTTCCAAAATTGCTTATCCAAATTTTGACTTTGCATTAGATGTCGATGCAATCTCTAAGCTGGATGCAAAACATAAATCTTCTTCTACTCTTTCATCTTCGCAGAATCTTTATCTCTCAGATATTTTAAAAAGTCCTGGAATCTATGATGCTTGCATCAAAATTCCGATCAGTAGTCCATTCACTAAATTGAATATTGAAATTGGTAAACCAAATGAACTTACTGGTTTATCTTCTTGGATCTGTCTCGAGACGTCTATGAAGTGGATACAAAAAATTCCAGGAGATTTAATCACACTTCCCTTAAGTAAGGAATGGGTGATTCGATCAGGAAATAAAAAATTTCAAGGTCATACAGAAGCCTTGGCAAAATTTTTCGGGAAGCATACTTTCATGTTGATGGCTGGTGATAATTGGAATGTAATTCCTCTCACGACTCATATCCCACTCAAAGATGTCTCTAAAAAATTGAAAAAGGTTTTGTGGCAAGAACTCTACGAAAGCTTGGTTGCATCTGGATTCTTCGGCAAAAATCCCAAAATCGGAATTCTAGGACTCAATCCACATGCTGGCGAAGGCGGTAAGATCGGAAACGAAGAGTCAACAATACTCATGAAAAATCTTGAACCATTGCGTAAACAAGGAGCAAAAATATTTGGTCCATTGTCAGCAGATTCTACTTTTGCTTTTGGAAAAAAATCACCATACGATGTAATTCTCGCTTGTTATCACGACCAAGGCTTGATTCCATTTAAAATGCTTGAAGGCAAAAACGGTGTAAACATTACATTGGGACTGGACTTCTTAAGAGTAAGTCCAGATCATGGAACCGCATATGATATCGCTGGTAAAGGAATTGCAGATTCTAGTAGTTTCAAAAAATGTTTAGAATGGTGCCACAAATGAAAAAAAGCTATATTAGAATTTTCTCAAATCTTCAAAAACTTATTTCTATGCAGGAAATATTTTGAATCAATCTCTAGGTTGGCTAGATTTAGTCGTATTTCCAATTTTTCTTACATGGTTTATTGGATTGATCTTGGTTTTATTTCGTAAAGACATTGAGATTCAATGGAAGATTAGTTTTATTTTTTTGTTTGTTGTATATATGGTTGTCTTCGGTAAAGAATGGGCGAATGGATTGGATCGTCTCGAAGCTAATCCTGGATGGGAGATTCGGAGTTGGATTTATTCCATCGGTAAATTGACTTTCTATTTTCTCTTTTTGATATGGCCGATTACAATGATTCGGATGTTTTATTCAGTCAGTCGGGAATGGGTTTCTCGAACAGCAAGTTTGCTTATCACAATTACAGTAATCTTTTGGTTTTTCTTTTGGTTGTATTACCAATTCCAGTTAGAAGTGGATAAGTTTTTCGATACAAGATTCTTAGAATTTTTCCAATAGCTCAATTTCTCAGTAGCTAAAATTTAAAGAACGAATTCCAAACTAAAAAACAATTCTTATAAAATGCAATAAGGCTCGAAATTGCGCATTTTTTTTCCCACTTGAAAAAACTTATATTAGAGTAAAAATAGACCAATATGGCAGTCCCCTTTATAGATATAAAAAGATTTGAACCTGGTTTTCTTGAAAAATGGGAAACTAAAGTAAAAGAACTCAGTGCAGTTGCTCAATTCATCGGTGGTGCCGAAGTAGCAGAACTCGAAAAAAGACTGAGTGAGTTCACGGAAACAAAATATGCAGTGGCTTGTGCAAATGGTACGGATGCATTGCAACTTGCTTTGCGAGCAATGGGTGTTGGACGAGGTGATACAGTCCTTGTTCCTGACTCCACTTTCTGGGCAACCTTTGAAGCAGTTGTAAATGTCGGAGCTGATCCAGTTACCGTAGATACAAACGAAGTGGATCTGCAAATGGATTTCGAAGAATTTAAAAAAGCAGCAGAGAAATACAAACCAAAGGCTGCAATTCTTGTTCATTTGTATGGCTGGGCTTCTGCGAAAGTTTTAGAATATAGAAAATTCTGCAATGAAAAAGGAGTTTTATTACTTGAAGATGGTGCTCAATGCTTCGGTGTTAGAATCCAAAACGAATCGATTTATAAATCGGCACTGATTTCCACAACATCATTTTATCCAGCAAAGGTGTTAGGTGCCGCAGGTGATGGTGGAGCGGTCTTTACCAATGATGAAGCCTTGGCAACCATGGTAAGACAACTTGCGAATCATGGACGGACTTCTCACTATGGACATGGCTCCATTGGTTGGAACTCTAGAATGGATTCTTTGCAAGCTGCTTTTCTGAACTTAAGTCTTGATCATATTCAAGCTCGATTGGACTCAAGAATTTCGATTGCAAAACGCTATCAGAAGGAGTTACCGGCTCTCGGGATCAATGTAATTGAGCCGCCAACCGGTTTCACAGAAAATGGGTATTGCAATGCCAATATATTTTCACTCGAAACAAGACCTAAACTAGAAGCTCATCTTAAGGAGAAAGGGATTGCGTTCGGGATTATCTATCCTGGTGCTATGTCTGATCAACCAGGAGCTGCTGGCTATGGTAAATTCGGCGATAAAAATATAGCGAGAAAAATATGTGCGAGCATATTGAATCTTCCATTATTTGCATACATGAACGATCAAGAATTCGACGAAGTATATTCTGCTCTGAAGGATTTTTTTAAATAAGATCTTATATGGAAAAAATAAGATTAATAATATTTAGCTTCCTTTTATTGCTTGGTGGTATTCTAATTTTTAGTTTAACTAAAAGTTGGTTTGCCTTTGATCGAGGGATTCAAGTTGCAATTGAAGAAGAGACCAAGACTCCAGATAACACGGAAGCTAATATTGAACCAGAACCTGAGGAAAATGAAGACTGGCCCGATTCATCCAAAATCTACTTCAAGAATACTCTGATTTATCCAATGGGATTGAATACTGAATCTGGTGGTTTGGGACCTGATGGCGTTATGCACCATGCAAGAAACCTAATTGTCGTTAACTTGAATACTGGCAAACTCAGGAAATTGTTTCCAAAAAATGTCTATATTTGGGACTTTTTTGGTGCTGACTTTCAAAAGAAGACTGGATTCACGAGCAGCGATGATCCGAAAGTGGACGGTTTATACCTCGAAGGTAAAATTTTAATTTTTGCTTCGACCATTGATACAAATGATGATGGATTTTTGAATCATAAGGATAAGAAAAAAGTTTATTTGTATGATTGTATTGCAGATCGATTTCAAGATATTTTACCCAAAGACTCGTTTTTTGAAAAAATTCTTTGGAATGCAGGAAAGAATCGCATATCATTGGTTATACGTAAATTCAAAATTGATAAAGATCCTAAGGTCAAGACTGAATACTACCCGAACAAATTATTTGTCTATGATGTAAGTAGTTTGAAATCTTTCGAATTGGATATGGGGCTCTAATCATTGCAAAAAAATTCCAAATATCCATTTGCAGATATGAACATAGTCGTAACTGGTGCCGGCGGTGGTATTGGACAAGACTTAGTAAGGGCAATGAGTAGTCTTGGTGCTACAATCTGGGCATGCGACTTGAAGAAATCTTCAATGGTTTCTCTAAAAAATCTAACAAATGTAAAGATATGTGAATTGGATGTAAGAGTAGAGTCGTCTTGGATGAAGCTATTGAAAGAATTTTCATCATCCAAGAATCGCATTCTCAATGGTTTAGTTCAAAGTGCTGGTGTCTTAAAGCCAGGTTATATTGCAAATATTGACACCAAAGACATTGACTATCATATAGATATCAATGTAAAAGGTTTGATTCTAGGCTCAACTCTAGCATCCAGAATTATGAAGCAACAAAAATCTGGACATATTGTAAACATTGCGTCTTTAGCTGGCCTTGCACCGATTCCAGGAATCGCACTCTATTCAACTAGTAAATTTGCTGTAAGAGGATTTAGCTTGGCGCTTGCCCAAGAGATGAAAGAATTTGATGTTTCCGTTACAGTAGTCT
>NZ_CP115468.1:1195000-1210000 GCF_028462125.1 Leptospira sp. GIMC2001
GGCGGAGCAGTTTCTGGATTGATTTCAGAAGCCTCTGTTACCTTAACTAACAATAATGAATCGGTGACTATTGAATCAGATGGAAATTTTACTTTTCCTACGAGATTAAATACTGGCGAAGCCTATAATATTTCGTTATCAACGAATTCTGTCAGTATTTCGTGTAGTCTATCTAATGAACAAGGAATAGTTCAAAATAGGGATATTGATAATATCAGTGTTACCTGTGGATTCGGAGCTGATTATTATGAGGTTGCAGTGAATGTCTCAGGGATCAGTGGCTCATTAACGGTTCTAAATAATTCGACAGATTCGTTGAATATTTCATCTACTGGACTCGCAAAGTTTTCGACTCGTATTCTAACCGGATCGAATTATGCGGTTTCGATTTCTTCTCAACCTGCGGGATCTGTATGTTCTTTTGATGATCCGACGCTTTCGCTAGGTACAATTTCGAGTTCTAATGTCACTATATTTATTACATGTATAACAGGGTATCTTGTCGGGGGAAGTATTGCACCTCAAGCAAGCGTTGATCTTGGAACAAGCTTAATTTCCCAAAATTCCTATCTAAGAACAAGGGTTGGATCTTATCCGGTTAACGCTGGAGGTGGAGGTGCAATTCCCGGAGTGGCTGTTGCTTTTGCTTCACCGACAGCTGCTCGATTTAATGCACCTGCAATGATCGCAACGGATGGAACTTTTATCTATCTTGCAGATTTTTTGAATGGAGTTATTCGAAAGATCGACAAATCGAACGGCAATACTACGATCCTTGCTGGAGGTGGTAGTGGTGGCGGAACAATTTGTCCAGGAACCATAACTACGAATTGTCTTGATGGAATTGGAACTGCAGCTGAGTTTAATGGTATCATAGGTCTTACTACGAATGGAAATAATTTATTTGTTTTGGAATCGTCGGGTCGCAGAATAAGAAAAGTCAATCTTGCGAATTCAGCTGTTTCAACTTTTGCTGGTTCAGGTAACGCAGCAGCCAATGATAATGCTTCAGGTATCCTTGCATCCTTTAATAATCCTTCTTGGATTACAGCATTTGAGGATAATCTTTATATTGTTGATCGTGGCAATTGTACTATACGAGTTGTGAATCCGATTACTACCGCTGTAAGTACAATAGCAGGTGCAGCTACACTTTGCAGTTTTAACGACAACCCGATAGGAACGAATGCAAGATTTGTCTCTCCTTTGGCTGTAGTTGCGCTCGGTACCAATCTATATATAACAGATATTGGAGCCGGAGGTGGACACAAGATACGTCGATTATCGCTTAGCGGAACCAATGCTGTCACAACAATTGCTGGAGATGGAATCCAAGCATCAACAGATGGATTCGGAACTTCGGCTCAATTCAATGATCCTCATGGTCTTGCAACAGATGGAATAAATTTATTTATCTCTGAATGGTCAGGACATAGAATTCGACATTTAAGAATTTCGGATAACAAGGTTACAACGCTTGTAGGCAGTGTATCAGGGTATGATGATAACACTGGGGGCAATGGTCGTTTGAGCTTTCCTGGTTACATATTGTGTGATGGAGCAAATGTTTATATAGTGGATTCCAACAATCATTCCCTGCGTTATCTAGAAGTTTCGCAGATGCTTCGTTATAGATTTGATGGCAATACCAATGATTCTAATGGTTCGAATCATGGAATACCAACAGGAGCTCCCTTAGCTTCATCGGATGAAAATGGAAGTCCGAATGGATCCTATCTATTTGACGGAAGCACAGAATTTATCCAGTCAACAAATAATATTTTATCTAGCAATATAAACAATTTGACTATTTCTGCCTGGGTAAATCCTTCTGGAGGCTCCGGGAGTCAATTTATTTTTTACAATGGATTAGGTGGATCGAATGGTTACGGTGTCTCCTTCGATGGTAGCGATCGGTCATTATATATTTCTTTGGGTGGGATTGCAGCAAGTTCCAACTCAACCATGAAGTTACCATTGAACCAATGGTCTCATGTAGTCCTAACGAGAAATGCATCCAATTGGCAAATTTATATAAACGGTAAACCCGATTCGTTAGTCTTTGCTATGAATCCCAATATACCAGCTAGCAGTTTTAAGGTGGCTGATGCGGGGAATGGATTCTTTTTTAAAGGTAAAATTTCTGATGTAAGATTTTTCAATGGAGCACTGGATAGTGATGCAATTCAAAGGCTTGCAATTCAAGTTCCTTCTGGATTGGTTTCTTTTTTCCCATTGGATGGTAATTCTAAAGATTATGGTAATTTTAATAACGATTTGGTCGTCTCTGGTGCAGTAGTCACATCTGATCGCAACGGACACACGAATGCAGCCTATAGCTTTAACGGCGCATCGTTTATGCAAAAGTTGAATCCAAATGGACTTCCAGTTGGAAATAATGCGAGGAGTATCTGTGCTTGGTTTAAAACATCAAATAGCATAGGTCAATATATTGTTGGTTTTGGAACGATGTCTGCTTCATCAGGCAACGGGCTTGTAATCACCTCGACTGTAACTGGAATGTTTGGCGTAACGGATGATGTTACAATTTTTCATGAAGGTTTCATGAATCAATGGATTCATCTCTGCGGTGTCTACGATTCCACGACAGCATCAATTTACGAAAATGGTGTTCTACGCGAGTCTGTAAATAAAATTTGGACTACGGCAATTTCACCCAATTTAGAAGTAGGTAGACTCATTGACGGAACTGGAAATTTTTTTGGAGTCTTAGATGATATTCGTATCTATAATCGCGTACTTTCTATATCTGAAATGAAAGCAATTGCAGGTTACTATCCAACTCAAGTGAGTAGTTGGAACGAATCGCTTGTGAGCAGCAGCTTGAAGTTTTATCTTATGCCTGAGGCAACATCCTATGGACCAGGATTGTGTAGTGGGGGGATCAATTGTGTTGGAACTTGGGATGATCGCAGTGGTAGTGGGTATCATATTAGCCAAGGAGTTGGGGTAATTCAGCCATTGTACAATGCAATCGGAATCAATGATGTTCCTGCAATCCGCTTCATTGGAACTGGCTTAAATCCATCTTTTATGTCTAGATCATGTGAGCCGATTTTGAACGGAACAACCAATACGATAGTTTCTGTATTTAAAGAAACTACACAATTAGGTAATAATGGAATATTCCAAAATGGAGGACCAACGGATGGAAAATTACTCTACATCCTTAGGACTTTTTCTGGAAATCCTACATTGTTCGATCTAGATTCTAATGGCGCAAAAGTCCAATCGAATTCTCTATTCAATAGCGTAAACGAATCTGTAATTATGACCTTAGATTATGATGGAGCCATAGGAAACCTATTCAAGAATGGAGCGGTTGCAAGTTCTATTGATTCGGGTGGATCAACCTTCAATTGTGCATCTGGAAATTTGGATATCGGTCGATATTTTTTTGGCGGGCTATATCCTGGAGATGGAGGCTATTTTGATGGTGAGCTAGGAGATTTCATCTATTTTGACGAGGTTCTATCCACAAGTGATAGGGAAATAGTTCAATGTTATCTTTCGAATAAATACAATATTCCAGTGAGCCATTCTTGCCCCTAGTTAAATAATAATTTCCGCAAATTCCATTGGTTTTTATCATAGATTCACTCAGAATTGCATTTAGTTTCAATTTTAAAATACACCATTCACCTCTATCCAAATAGAATTTGAAACTTAAATCCTAAAATAGATTTGTTATTTTTGTAGTTGACAAAAAATTAATACGAACGATCGTGCTTTTATTGTGACAAAAGGTGAAGAAACCAAATCCATAATTCTTCGGAAGGCTCTGAATCTTGCTAGCGTTCAAGGTTTGGGTGGAATTACAATCGGAAGTCTTGCTCTTGATTTGAATATGTCGAAGAGTGGACTTTTTGGTAAATTTCAATCTAAAGAGAATCTTCAGATCGACGTTTTGAAAACGGGTTCAGAGCTTTTTCGAAGGAGAGTGATCTATCCAAGCCTGAAAGCAAAGCCAGGAATAGAAAGGCTAAAAGTGGCATTTACATCTTGGTTAGATTGGGAGAATGGATCGGAGCTTCCTGGTGGTTGCATTTTTCTTGCCAGTATTTCTGATCTGGATGATAAACCTGGCTTAGTTCGAGATTATTTGTTGAAGACGCAAAAGGAATGGATACAGATTCTACGCCAATTTCTGAATGAGGCACAGGAACTCAATTCTGCAAAGATCAAGAAAGCAAATGAAGATGCAAATGTAAATACAGACTCACTAGTCCAAGAGATTTGGGGAATGGTATTGAGTTATCATTTCTACAATCGATTTCTAAAAGATAAAAAATCAAAAACACAAACAATGCAGATTTTTACCCAATTTTTAGAAAGATATTTTAAAACTAAGTAGATTGCGATAATGAATTAAAAAGGAAAGAGGAAAAAATGGAAAATCAGTTGGATAATAAAAGCACGAACGTTCGTTTGCAAAATGAAATAATGGTGGCAGAACCGGAAAGCAATGGTGAGGATTTCAATGAGTCAATAGAGGCGAAATTTAGGATTTCAACTGTCAATGATAGATTGTCTTATCAAGCTAAGATAGATTCAACAAGATCTAAAGGTAGAAATTTTGGATTGGTGGGAGCCCATATTTTTTTATCAACCAAGCGAGTCAGACCCTCCCGAAAGGAAATGGATGTGATCAACTCTTCTAATCAGAATTATTTTCTGTTAGATGGTAAAAAGATTAAATTCTATCAATGGGGAAATGAAGGCAAATTAATCTTTCTTGTCCATGGATGGAATGGAAATGTTGGAAACTTCTCACGCTTTGTTCCAGACTTGATTGCTATGGGATATCGTGTAGTCGGAATTGATCTTCCTGGTCATGGCAATTCAGAAGGAAGATATTCGAATGCGGTTCTTGCGAGTCGAGCAGTTTTTGAATTATCTAGAATTGTAGGCAATCCTTACGCATTTATCACTCACTCCTTTGGAGGAGCGGCGGCAACGATCGCGCAAGAGTTGGGATTGCAAGCAGATCGTTTAGTTTATATCTGTCCTCCTCGCGATCTAATGAGTATCACCTTGGGATTTGCAGGATATTGGAAATTAAGTGAAGATGAAATTTTACAAACTAGAGATGCCATCGAATCAAAAGTAGGGCGTAAACTTGCCGATTTGGATCTAATACGAATTGGCAAAATGCTCAATAATAAATTGCTATTAATCCATGATAAGGACGACAGTGAGATTCCATATACATTTGGAGAAAAGGTTTCCCAAGCTTGGTCTCAATCAAAACTTCTCTTAACTTCAGGACTAGGTCATAGGATGATACTTCGAGATGAAGGGATTAAGTTGAAAGTTTTAGATTTTTTGGAAAATGGTTTCGATTAGAATTTAATCAATGTTAAAAAAACAAAAGCCATTCTCTTGGAAAAGGGAATGGCTTAGCGCGATCTTTATTGATCGTGATTTTGGTTTCTATATACTTACGTTCAGTAAGTCATTTTCAGATCTCCAATATCTACAATTCTACGAACTAAGAGATTGTTCTTCTCTTTGTTAGGATCAAATATCAGAATCCCTATTTTGTTGAAGGTCAAAAAGTTCGGTCTGTATTGAGTGTAGTGATGTGTAATAATGGTAGATTGATACTTATTGCTATATAGTGTATAGGTATGGTCTTTTAGTGTTTCATGTCTCCATCCTTTTTTCTCATCCGGAGTCTGACCAGTATAGTTATGAACCAAGATTTTATCTTTGGCTGGACCTTCTTCACCGTATAGAGTGAACGGTAATGCTTTGCCAGGATTCATGGTCAGATATCGCATATACTCATCAAAGTTCGGCTCACCAATCTCAGCATTGTATCCGCGAAGAATTTGTTTATCAACTTCTTCTTGTCTTTTATTGTATGTTTCTTCTCCCCAGATTTCTTTGGAAGGAACATTGGCTGGCATTATATTGGAGAATGTTACTCTTTTTTGAATGGCTTTCGGATTGAAAGGTCTCCATGAAGGATAAGGAACTAATTGTCTCTCATCATCATTTTGTGAATCTCTCTCATGAACTGCAATCACGTAGATTGAATAATTATGCGCTTGCATTACCTTAGATTCCAGTTCAATCTGTACGTCTAAGAATTCACCTTTTCCGGTGTCTGCATGTCTGCGAACAAATGATACTTTTTTTAATTTGATTCTTGGATCAAAATAAGCTAAAGGATAATACGGCTCGTTGTTCACGGAGGCAGTACTATCACCACCAGTTGGTCCGCCTTCTGCCTGTGCCCATATATGGGGATTCAAGGAGAGGGCAAGGATTGCAAATGCTAGAACGGTTGAGAGCTTCTTCATAGGTATAGGTTCCGAATTTGGTCTTACTAATACTATCGTGCAGAAAGGGTTGAAAGATTAGGGAAGTTTTGGAAAAGTCATATCACTTACGTGAGTTTTTTTCATCAACAAGGACAACTTTGGGTTGGTAGTTCTTGGGAAGCTCTGCTTCATCCAATTGTCCATAGGAAATGATGATAACTTTGTCACCCTTCATTCCGAGCCTAGCTGCGGCTCCGTTCAGGCAAATTGTCCCTGAACCTCGTTTCCCTTCTATTAGATAGGTTTCGAATCTTGAGCCATTGTTGACATTAACAACATGGACTTTCTCATATGGCACCATTCCCGCAGCGTCAACGAGATCCATGTCTACAGTAAGACTTCCCTCGTAATTGAGATCAGCCTCGGTAACGGTGGCTCTGTGAATTTTGCCTTTGCAAACTGTGATGATCATTTAGTTTGTACCTAAAAATATTTCACCCTTGGACGACAAGGGGAATTTTATTAATCTATGATTTTCCATAACTTTCATAAACCCGTCACATATTTAGACTATTTACAGTTCCAGGAGAGATCGAGGAAAAAAAAGTTAGAATCCATGCTTTTTTTACAGCATCCCATGACAATCACCTCTGGAGTTTCCTCAAAAGACGTAAACTTGCTCATATCGCCGGATAAGTTGCTTTCAATGGGAGTCGACTTTATCCAGACTACTCGAGGTGGAGATTTTACGGGACATGAAATCGGACAAATTGTAACCTATTTCCATATAAATCTCGCAGATCGGAAGATGGAAGTTGGGAAATTTCTTGCTGAAATGCAAACTAGCTTAATTGAAATTACTAAAAATATTTGGAATATTGAACTGATATCCGATCCACAAAATCCTGGTTTGTATCTAAAATCCAATCCTGAGAAAAAGGCCGCATCTCTTGGCGTCTATTTTAAATCATTTTTTACAAGTTTTGGCTTCGCACTCAATCTAAGTAACTCTGGCAAAATTTTCCAATATATCAATCCTTGCGGAATCAATTCCAATCGTATGGTAAGTCTCGCTGATTGTGGAGCTGATCCAAGTCTTAGAGATTCATTCATTCGAGCTTATGGAGACTATTGGATTCAACATGTTTTGAAAAAATATCCTGCAAAGAATCAGGAAACTCACCGATGGTTCTAGACAGAGGGCAAAGGAATTGTTTCTTTTTCGAACTGTTGTATTTTCTATCCTTGTTTTGGTGGTCTGCGAAGCGGTAGCGTTGTCTGCAGTGACTTGGTCTTTCCTCGAATCTGCGCAATCATCTTTTCAATTTCTAAAAACAGCTTCTGACAATAGGGCACGCGATACAATTGTCTCACTCGCTAAAGCAGCTGAGATCCGGATGAATCCTGCAGGCTTCCAAGAGATTCAAAAAACTTTCGCAAGACTTAAAACAGTAACCAGTGAAGATCCAGATCAATTCAGAGTCTTAGAAGTCGCACTTGTGAATCCAAATTCCATCTTGCTTGCCGACTCAAATGAAGTTCCTCTTCCTGCCTTAAAAAATCGTGAGCCTCATCCGGAATATTCTGGTGATCTTTATACAAGAGCACTAAGAATGCGTAAATGGCAATACCCAGATCCAATCGTGATTGGAGAGGCAACAAATCCGATTGCTGGAAATATTTTATTTCAATATGCAGAACCTTTTATATTGAAATTTTTTCCCAATATAAGAGATGAGAAGGGACTAGTTTCCAGTGCTGTCTACCATGAAACCAAATTGGATGTAGTTGGAGCCGTTCATCTTATCTATACTCGCGGTAATTTTGGTTTATTCATTCAAAAGCAACAAGAAATGTATCTATGGATGATCATGACTTATGGCATTGCAGCTTTTGCATTGAGTGTTGGTGTAATTCTTGTTTATGTTGTGTTCGCAACTTTCAATCGTAAAGATTCTCAAATGACACAAAGATTGGTTGGATCCGAAGAAGCTGAGCCACCTATCATCGAGAGAAAATCTGTATTAGAATTCGATGACAATCATGAAATAGGTTTGAACCATAGCGATCAATCAGTAGGGAATTCGACGCAAACTTCTGTTCGACCTGCAGCGAACATGGGATCAACAATATCAGCGGGAGCTAAGAAAGAAACTGTTGTAAATGAAAAATCTACAGCTTCTTCAATGGAAGACCAACAACCTAACAAAGAATTTACATCCAATCCATCTGAAGAATTGAAGCAACAAACGGAAAAAGAAATTGTGATGTCTCCTCCGATCAAGAGGGATGTAGTGGATGCGATATATCTGGGGGAACATGGAAGTTAGAGCTCTAGAGTCAGAAAGCAGTCTTGTCGTAAACCTAAAAGGAGTTTTGGATACTTCCAATGCTCGAGACTTAGAAAATTATTTCAATACGCGTATTGCAGCTGGATATCAGAAATTCTTATTAGATTGTTCAGCCTTGGAATCCTTGTCTTCAGGTGGAATATCGTTTCTTATTCGTTTAGCGGATCGAATGAAGATGGAGCCTGGTTTAGTTTTCGTACTCACGGCGACCAATAGTGAAGTAACAAGACTATTGCGTTTCTTCGGATTGGAATCTAAGCTCACAGTATATTCCAATTCTGCTGAAGCAAAAATTTATTTATCAAAAGTTCCTAGAATGCGCAATCGGGATTCAAATCCGAAAGCAAATTACGGTCATTCAAATTCCGAGAAAACTCGTGAAGATGGCTTGTCTTATTCATCTGGCAAAGATTTAAAAAATCGAAATGCGAGTTCTCAATACCCAGAAAGAATTCGATTCTATTACAAGGGCCAAATCCCTCGGTATTCCCAACCCAATGAAGAAAGAAAAAATAGACCAAGCAGAATTGCATCTTCAGCAGATAAAAATTCTGAATCAATCGAACCTGTTTCTACATTGGAACCCATTCAAGAAAATTCTGGGATAAATCTAGGTTCAAATTCTGCGCAGTCTGGGTTGGAATCAAAAAATTTCATTAAACAAGAAGATTTAATGGATCGCTTGGAATCCAAAATGGCTGAGTTGAAATCGGCAATTCACGAGTCTGGTGTCGATTTAGAAAAGAAAATTCTCGGACAGATTGAATTCAAATTTAAAAACTCGCCCTCGATTAAAGCATCATCGCATGATAGTCATTTAGATCCAGATACAGATTCGGCATTGGATTTTGATCTAAAAAATTCTACTGAAATATCTAGAGACCAAAAATCCAGCGGGATTGATTCTCACGCTATTCTTCAAAGACGAAAGATGCTTCCAGTCGAAGTGATTTTCTGTGGTTCTTGCAATGCAAGTCTTCGAGTATCCAAGGTTGGAAAATACAAATGTCCATACTGTATGGCTCGATTTCTTTATAGCGGGAAGGGTTCAACATCCTTCACGGAAAAGCTTACGTGAGTTCAGCGAAAAAAAGCTTAGCACTATCATTCTACACATTGTTATCCAGAGTCCTCGGACTCGTCCGTGATCATTTCATGGCTACGAGTTTTGGAACTGGAATGGTAGCTTCAGCTTTTTCTGTTGCATACAGACTTCCTAATATGTTTAGAAATCTTTTGGCAGAAGGGACGCTCTCGCAATCCTTTATGCCAATATTCAGTGATTACGAATCTCGAAGCATAGATGAAGCGAGAATCATGACTGGCTCCGTGTTAAGCTTTTTATTTTTTCTTCTCTCTCTATTTGTGGGGATTTTTTTATTTTTTGCACCTTTAATCTTGCCTATATTAGTTGGTGGAACTAAAGAATATGGAGATTTAGTTGTAGATTTATCTTTTATACTTTTCTTTCTGATTATGACTGCAAGTCTTTCTTCGATCTTTATGGCGATATCAAATTCTCAAGATCGATATTTTATTCCTTCACTTTCACCTATCATTTTGAATTTTAGCTATATAATTGTCTTTATTGTAATTTTTCCGCTTACCGATACGATTATGGAAAAGGTTCGGTATCTAAGTTTCGGAATTGTTATAGGCGGATTGATTCAGCTTGTCGTGCAAGGAGCCTTTGTATATATGCAAGGATTGGGTCCTAGTTTTAATTTGAATTGGTCTCATCCTGCTATCGCAAAAATTTTCAGACTGATGCTTCCTGCTGTTGTAGGAGGAGGATTTTATCAATTGGGACTGTTAGTTGATATTTTTCTTGCCAACTATATCCAAAATCAGAATCCAGGTTTAGGTGCCGTTGTCAGTCTTGATTATTCTCAACGTCTGGTTCAACTTCCTACTGGAATTATTGGTGTTGCTCTTGCCACAACAATCTTACCATCTTTACTGAAAAAAGTCCGCAATCATGAAAGAGACCAAGTCCCAGATGAAATTGGAAATAGCTTTCGATTTGCATTATTTCTCACTGTTCCGGCTAGCATAGGTTTGCTTACAATGGGTACTGTGGTTTTGGATTCGATTTATTTTGGAGGACGTTGGGATCATATAGCTACGGCAACTACTTTGGTTCCATTGGGTTTTTATGCTCTCGCCATTCCTTTCTATAGCATGAATAAGATTTTGATCTCTTCATTCTATGCTTTTCAGGATACAAAAACACCACTCAAAGTTCAAGCGATCTCATTTGGATTGAGTATGGTGGTTGCGATTTCTCTAATGAACGTTCTAAAACACAGTAGCATTGCCCTTGCATCAGCGCTTTCTTCAGCTCTTACATTTTGCGTCCTTATACTTTCTCTTCGAAATCATGATATTATAATTTCTCTAGGAGAGAATCTTAAAAAAGCTCTAAGATTGATACCACCGCTGATTTTACTTGCAATTTGGACTTGTTTTATATCTCTTTATTCTTATTCTTTTCTTTTGGAAGAGTTTACCAGGCACGAACTCAGTCATGCAAATGCTTCCCGGATCATACTTTTGATCGGAATTATTCCAGCAATGGGTTTATACTTTTTCGGAGCTTATCTTACAGGAGTAGAGGAATGGAAAATTCTGTTTGGAAAATTGAGAAGAAAGCGAAACTAATTGCATCGTTGAATCGATTCTTGTTTTTGCTTATATTCTTAAGTGCAAATTGTTCACCAAAAATTGACAAAACTGAAATAGTTAAAATAGGTAAGCGATATCCGGAAGTTCTGTGTGAAAAAATAGAAGCATGCGCGAGGCTCGAACTGGAGACTATGAATTCAGAAGATAGAAAGGAAGCTCTTGCATATCTACCCACCAAAGAAAACTGTCTGGTAGATCAATTGGATGCCAAAGTGTTACCAACAGCTATCAATGATCCAGAGATTGGAAATATAACACAAGAAAGACTAGATGTTGTAAAAAGTTGCATCAAAGGAATCCAAACCGCTGATTGCAACGATTTAGATTCCAGTTATTCCATTCAAGGCTGTGAAGAATTGTATAATATTGGAAATTAATTCTACCGAACGAAAATTAAAATCTCCAAGTGTAATTGATATCAGTTCTATGCTCTCTTGCAAGACCAGTCTGTTCCCAAGTGGAATTCAATTCCCAACCAGATTTTAATGGTTTATGAGTCATGAACTCTTCTTCAACCCAAGTGACACCTGCAAAATAAGAGTGTGCTAATTGAATGAAATATATAAGTCCAACGACTCCAACTGCCGCATTGCTCTGATTCACAGAAGCCTTAAATTTATCTTTTGTTTCGTTAACATAAGTACTAGAGAAAGTATCTTGAATGAAGTAGGCACCGATATCTGGGTTGGCTCCTAGTTGATCTGCTGAAGGTCTAGTTGCTTGGTAGATCAATGTTGCAGTATCATATTCTGATTTGGCATCAAGGGCTTTGCTACGTGCTGTCATGGCAAAAAGTATAGAAGTATAAAATAATCCTGTGTAGATAGTTCCAGCGACTGGACGCTTAGCGTGATACAAACCCCAACTTGGAAGGACTGCTGATCTCCAAACTATAGACCACTTGGATCTTGTTCCTTCGCTTTTTACTCGATCTTTAGCTAAAGCATCTGTTTTTGCTTTTTCTTTATCAAGTTTATCTTGCTCTTCTTGTCTTTTCTTTTCTTCTATAGCAAGTTTCTTGGCTTCTTCCTCTTCTTTTTTCTTGCGAGCAGCTTCTTCCTTAAGTTCTTTTTCGCGAAGCTTTTTTTCTTCAGCAACTCGAATCTGCTTTTCTTCGTTTTCGGATACGTCCTTGTAAACAACTTTCAAAATATTGGTTTTTGCAATATTTTGCGTGCTTCCATCAGCAAGTTTTACAGTTAGTCCATTCTCATTCTGACCTACAACCAATCCCTTTACAGTCTTTCCATTCTTAAGAATTACCGAATGAGCTGCAAATAATTGCACAGGAATAAGGGTTAATAAAAGGATAAATGCGAGTGATGAAATTCTGTTCTTGATCATAAAGATAGTATGCCTATTCGTATTAATTATCACAGTAAATCAAATTATAAATAAATTTCAAGAACGAAAAGTTCATTTTTTGAATATTCTTGTCTCAGGTAATCGAATCATTGTTGGATGCCTCAAAAAAAGTCTATTCCTGGAATTTGGTTATTTATTGGGCAATTCTTTGGAAACTAATTATCGCCTGTCACCGATTGCGTTTTCTCTTACTCGATATATCTAGCTTTGATTTTACGATTATTTGAACATTTTTAGCAAATTTTGTACAATAATCCGTGGTGAATTATTACAGCAAAACTAAAATATGCAATACAATTCCTATAAAAAATATCAAGGAAAGCGAATGGACTATTTTGGATTTCATTCGTAAGAATATGAATTGATTGAGAAAACGAACGAGCCAGAATCCGAGCCCAAAACATATCGTAAAGTAGCCTACCTCAGATTTAGGTAAAACCTTATTGAAATAAAAAAATACCAAACCCATTCCTATAAAATAAAAAATCAATTGTATATTTGCAATCTGTAAGATAGCAGCATTGGCTCTTGATATTTTCCTTAGATCATTTCTCCAATTAAATATTTTCCAAAAGAAACAATGAAAGACTGCGAATCCTATATAGTAAATTCCTAATATATAAAAAAGAAATTCTATCATTTCACGCTCCTTTAAATTTATTCACCTTAATTGATTAAATTTTAATTAATAATTTTTATCACCCGAGAAAAGCGATATATTATTATATTCTTATTTAATAAATAGCTATAAGAACTAAATATTATTTCAGGGATGTTGTCCCTAGATTATGTCTCATTAGCTCTTCAGGAAGGCAACAATTTTTTAATTTGAACTCAATTTTTTGAGCTTTAATTCTCTTTTTGCATTGACCCGCACAAACGAATTTACATACTGGTCATTACTGCGGTATTCACCGTGGCGAACCACTGCGAGAGATCGTGGTGATTGCCTTTCGGAAGTGAAGGGCATAATAAAACAGAATAGCTACAAGCCCTAAACACAAGCGCATTTATGATTTGCAGAGCCCGCTCCAAAAGTGGTTTTGTAAATCGCCCTTGTTGTTTCTGGCGGCGGCAATAGATCGATCTTTTACAACTTATATAGCCAAATCAAGTATCAGTTTTTGACGAGACTGGTACTTAAAAAAAGTAAAGGTTCATTAGAGTTTTAACAATTGACTTTAATGAATATTCGAGTTGCGCACCTGTCGAGACGGTGTGTAACTCTATCCAGCACCATTTTACGGTCGCAAGCGGTATCCCCCCAGCACTGTTTCTGATAGAAACCGATGCTGGACGGGCGTAAACGACCTAAATGGTGGTGGAAAAGCTGAGGACAAGCAGTAATGGGGAAATAAGCCCCCCGCAAAGCTTGTTTTCAATTATCAATGTTGGTAGATGTTGGATAATTGAATCGCAATTAGGTGCAGTTCGCTGCATTTAGTTCGATTCATTCCATTTCCTACCGACCGATCACCTTGGCGGAGAGCAGTGTTACCAGCGCGGTAACTCTACAAGCTGTCTCTCCAACCTCTCTAACTTTTGTAAACCGACGACGAGAGCAATCTTCGAGTCGTATTGAGATTAGGGAGTAACATAAAATTTATTGGTTAACGATATTTTTGCGAAGCGAAAGTTTCAAGGAAATGAGTTAGCGAATTGAGTAATATGGTCAAGTAAGTAAGGGCATACGGCGGATGCCATGGCACAAGAAGGCGATGAAGGACGTGGCTTTCTGCGATAAGCGTTGGGGAGTTGTAAGCAAGCGTTGATCCAGCGATTTCCGAATGGGAAAACCTAACCTAGAGACCCTAGGTTGCGAAAGCGCCATACTCAGGGAATTGAAACATCTTAGTACCTGAAGGAAGAGAAAGAAACCTCGATTCCGTAAGTAGCGGTGAGCGAAAGCGGAACAGCCTAAACCCCTGTCTACGTTACAGCATTGACGCGCTGTAGCAGGGGTGTTGTAGGACTTGCA
Source organism: Leptospira sp. GIMC2001 (assembly GCF_028462125.1). Classification (NCBI taxonomy): domain Bacteria; kingdom Pseudomonadati; phylum Spirochaetota; class Leptospiria; order Leptospirales; family Leptospiraceae; genus Leptospira; species Leptospira sp. GIMC2001. The sequence continues at coordinate 1,209,670 of NZ_CP115468.1, forward strand.
AGTGTAGGTCAATATGCACTATAGAGTTACAAAGTTAACGGTTAGTTGAACGGTTTTGGAAAAGCCGACCAAAGAGGGTGATAGTCCCGTAAGCGAAAGCCGTTAGCCTCTAGTAAGTATCCTGAGTACCACGGAACACGTGTAATTTTGTGGGAATCTGCGGGGACCACCCCGTAAGGCTAAATACTCTCTTGTGACCGATAGTGGACAAGTACTGTGAAGGAAAGGTGAAAAGAACCGAGGAATCGGAGTGAAATAGAACCTGAAACCGTATGCTTACAAGGTATCAAAGCCCAGCACCATTTTGCGTAGAGGACGTTAAAAGTTCTTC
>NZ_CP115468.1:1212500-1416011 GCF_028462125.1 Leptospira sp. GIMC2001
TCGCAGTCGCAGTAGCCCCGCTACTGCTTGGTGCGATCCTATGGCGTTGACCAAATGCAATCTTTGATAGATCAAGATGCGCCTCTGACACATTCGATGAGAATCGGAAGTGTTGGAAAAAGAACAAATGATTTGGTTATATAATGTTGGATTGGATCCAAAACAGGTAGGAAGCTCCCCAGCACCATTTTTATGGTTAAGCGAGGGAGCTTTTTTTATGAACGAATGAAAAATGGTGCTGGGGAGCTTTTTTTGTGTACGAATGAAAAATGGTGCTGGATGCTGGGAACGCCCAAAGATCTCTAATGATCACGAATTGCTTGATTCAATTCAAATATTAGATTATCCAGATTTAAAATTGCTGATCTCTGCCATTGAAAAATTCCATCCGAGCGTATTTTGCAGTAATCTTGATCTTGGAATTTATTCAATTGAGTGAGGAATTTTTTTTGAGCTTGAATCGGAAATTCATTGATAAAAGAATTCATATCAATGGGTTTGAATATTCTAAATAGTGACAATAGTAACTCGGGAATCGGATCGGACTCCTCCCAATTGCTTTTGCCAGGATGCTTTGTATATGCTTCTAAGTTCCTTGGATTAGAATATCTTTTGCTATTTATAAATCCATGTGCACCTGGTCCTATTGCTAGATATTTTTCCATGGTCCAGTATTTTAAATTGTGTCGCGACTCGAAACCAAGTTTGCAGTAATTAGAAACTTCATACCATTTGTATCCCAAATCTTGCATTTTTCCAGGTAGAGTTTCAAGAAGCTTGATCTGCAAATCTTCATTAGGTGGTAGCTTTACTCTATCTTTGACTTGTCTTGAGTATTCTGTTCCTTTTTCTAATGTCAAGGAATACAGGCTTAGATGATTAGGTTTGTATTGCAGGAGGAATTCTAAATCCGAGTAGAATTCTTCTTCGGTTTGGTTTGGAAATCCATAAATGAGATCGAATCCATAATTTTCAATTTTGGAATTTGCAAGAAGTAAAGGAGCTATCTTGTATTGTTCGCTATCATAGTATCTTCCAACCAATTCCAAGTATTGAGGGTTTTGAGTTTGGTAACCCATATTCACCCGATTGATTCCAATCTGATTCCAATCGTTCAGTATGGATTCAGTTATATCTTCAGGATTGGATTCGATGCTCATTTCAATATCATCTTCAAATTGAAATTGACTGCGTAGAAAATGAATCAATTCATTCAATAAATTGTTGTCCATTCGCGATGGAGTTCCTCCACCAAAAAACAGACTATCCACTTTTAAGCTTTGGATCTCAGGAAAAGATTCAATTCTATTTAAAATTTCTGTTTTATAGGAAGAAAAAATATTTTTCTCTTCCAATTTTTTGGATATTCCATTCCCAATAGAATAGAAATCACAATAAGAACATTTTTGAATGCAGAAAGGAAAATGAACATAGATTCCTAAATAGCCTTCACGTTTCTTAATTGCAGTTTGATTACCAAGTATGTTAAGCACTGTATATTCAATTTTACCAACGATTCTCATTATACAACAATTGTTTTTTGCTCATTCAATCCATGCCGATAGTAAGAAAAAAATTGGTTTTAAAAAAGGGGAGGTCATTGAATTTGATCTATGTAGAATTAGTCTACCTTATGATACATCTGTTATCAATTCTGGAACCTTGAGTAAGTCGCTTCGAATCTACCCCAGGTTTCGTGATGACTTCTTGATCATCGTTAGAAAAAATCCCATTCCCGTATCACAAGATTCCATCGAACAAGAAATCAAATCTGAAAAAATTGTTATTTTCTGGGGACCTTGGACTGCCTGGAAAGAAGAAGTAATCGTTGATCGCAATGATTTGATTCGCTTGATTTTCCTACATGAGTCGGGTGAATTTATGGTTTGGGTTGACTTTCGAAAAGAAAACCAAGATCTCAGTAAACTGTTTCTTCAAGAAGAATGGATTTCTTCTTGTCGATAGGCTCATAGAAAAAAAACTGGAGTCTCAGGGCCTATAGCTCAGTTGGTTAGAGCAGCAGACTCATAATCTGCGGGTCGAAGGTTCGAGCCCTTCTGGGCCCATTTTTCATTTATGTTAAAAATAAGGGATACGTCTAAAGAGCATGGAATACCTAGAAGTAAATATCTCTGACATATCCCTTACGAATGTTGGGTTTGCAGTCTTCTTACGTTCCAAGGATCTAAGCGAAGAGAGAGTTGTTCCTATTTTCATTGGACCTCTTGAGACGCATTCTATCACATCTGTCATCGACGGAACTAAACCACCACGTCCGATGTCACACGATCTTATGCTTTATATGATTACATCACTCGGTGCAAATATCATTAAAGTTGCAATTGAAGAAATTATTGATAATACTTTTTATGCCAAAATCTCCATGAAGAAAGATGAAGAGATTATCGTTTTGGACGCAAGGCCTTCGGATTCCATCGCTCTTGCACTTCGAGCCAATTCACCAATTTATGTCTCGAAGAGTGTTTTTGATGAAGCAGGAATCATGATGAACGAAGAAGAGATTCAAGGACAATCTGTAACTCAAGAAAAGAAAGTTCCAGCTCTTCCTAAGACTCAATTGCAGATTCTAGAGGATACTTTAGAAAATGCACTTCGTACAGAAGACTACGAAACCGCTGCAAAAATCCGTGACCAGATCAAAAAGCTGATCGAAAACGGATAAATTTATTGCAGTTTTTTTTTCCTTCTGACAACATTGTAATACTAATTTTTATAGGAATGTGAAGGACATGGAAAAAATATTAATGGATCTCGTCAATGCGAGCATTGCGGTTTTCAAATCTGGAGAAGGTAAACTAAAAACAGCCGTATCTGATCTTGAAAAACTTTATGAAGAACTGAAAACAAAAGGCTCTTCAGACAACTCTGAGCAAGCTCAAAAGCTTAGAGACCTACTCAATAAAACAGTAACTGATTCAAAAACTGCAGTTAATCAAGCTAACGCAAGTTATGAAGATGTTCTCAAGAAAGTTCAAGAAAATTATGCTAACCTATCTACGCAAATCGAAGCGATGGTACCAGCACAAGTTAAGGATACTATTCAGAAAGGTTTGGACGAACTGAATAAATTAGTCAAAAAAGAACAATAATCTCTTAAACCCCCTCCTCATAGAAAAATTGGAGGGGATTTTTCATGTTTAAAAAAAGAAATTCCATTTTATTATTTATCACAGTTTTCGCAGATATGATGGGGTTCTCTGTCATCTTTCCAATATTCCCTGAGACAATTAAATACTTCCTTGCAATTAGCGGAGATCCTGTTTTTAATTATTTTTATCAATTGGCTCTATCTTTAGGTGGATTAGAAAAACCAGAATTCATCGTAGTTTTATTCGGAGGAATTCTTGGCAGCGTGTATTCGGTATTGCAATTTATTTTTTCTCCATTCTGGGGAAGACTTTCCGATTCATTAGGAAGAAAGAATATTCTAATTTTTACTTCTGCTGGTAATTTGATCGGTTATCTTGTTTGGTTGTTTTCCTCTTCGTTCAGCCTATTCTTATTATCACGTGTAATCACTGGGTCAATGGGTGGAAATATCTCTGTTGCTAGTGCTTCAATGGCGGATATAACTACAAGCCAAGACCGAGCAAAAGGAATGGGAATGATCGGTGCGGGAATCGGACTTGGTTTTATTTTCGGTCCATTGCTAGGTGGACTCTTCAGTGGCACAGAATTGCATAATTTATTTCCATCTTTGAGTGGTTTCGGGTTTACAGTTTTCTCTTCTTCGGCACTTGTTTCTCTACTTGTAGCGATCATTAATCTTATATTGATCATTTTTTTATTTCACGAAACTCTTAGTTCAAGCGACAAGAAAGAAAAGATTGAATCGCCTTTTTCGCATCCCATACTTTCTTCTTCCAAGCAATCGTTTCGAGTCTTACTATTTGTTTCTTATATTTATTTTTTGTTTATATTTTCTTTTTCAGGATTTGAATTCTGTTTGAATTTTTTTCTAAACGAAGCCAAGTCTTTTACACCAAGGGAGATTGGCATGACGTTCTTGTACATTGGACTTATCATTATATTTGTACAAGGTGGCATTGTTCGCAGAGTATCTGGCAAAGTTTCCGAAATAAAGATCATCTTGAGCGGAGTTACAATTATCAGTTTAGGATATATTGGTTTGATATTTCTTTCTGACGGTAATTTTGGACTGTTTGCAAGCTTGGGATTTATGAGTTTTGGATCTGCATTGATTCATCCTGGACTATCTTCACTTGCTTCTCTTCGTTCGAGTTCGCAAGAGCAGGGCAAAAATTTGGGAATTTTTCGTAGCTTTGGTTCTTTGGCGCGTGCTTTTTCACCGATTTCATTTGCTTTGGTGTATTTTGGATACGGTCCTTATTTTGTATTTATATTGGCCTTAGGTTTTTCGATTTTTCTCGGGGTATCTTTGTTGGTCTGGTCTAGAAATGAATGAGAATTGATTACTTGGTCTCTGCATCCATTTTAAAATTGTATTTATAAGTTGCATATGTTTGCATGCCCGTTGGAGGAAGTGGAAATTCAATTTTTGTTATTGTGTTAAGTATGCACCTATGAAAATTATCTGAAGATAAATTGCTGCTTACAATTTCTGCTTTTTTTACCGATCCATTTTCTTGTATATTCCAGTCAATTTCAACAAATCCTTCTGTAAGATCTGGTTTTTGCTTAAGATATTCATTATAACATTCTTGGATGCTGTTAGCTTTTTTTCGAAGAGCATTATTTACAGCGATTTCTTTATAAGGATCTCTAGATCTGTTGTTCTGATCTCCAAGCAAGTAAGAAGATTTGTAATCTAGGCTACGAATCAACTGAACCTGTAGATCCTGTTGTTTTTTTAAAATAAAAAATAAAACGATTAGCAAGCTTATTATCGACACTAAAAGAATATAAATTGATTTATTTTGATTTTTCATTAATTTACTTACTTGTCATCATCATTTAAATCTTAGAATTAGAATTGCTAATGTCTTCTATAAATATACACAGCACCCGAGTTGAGAGCAGAATTGTCAATGCTTGCCGTGGTTCCATTAGTGATAGTCGCCTGGCTACTATCTTCAAATGTTGCACCCACTACCAAAGTATCATCTGAGATTGCTAGGCGTTTACCAAATTCATCATCCATATCCGGATTGGACGCTTTGATATATGCTTCTTGTACCCAACTAGATCCATTCCTTTTGTAAATATATACCGCTCCTGAATTTACAACGGAATTGTCGATGCTTGAACCTATTCCATTGGTGATCGTATTTTGGTTGCTGTCTTCTCTAAATGAACCAACAGCAGCAAGATCCGATTTTATCGCTACGCGGATTCCAAACCTATCTCCACTTTCATTATTGGAGGCTTTTATATATGCTTCTTGTGCCCAATTGCTTCCTGTTCTCTTAAAAGCATAGGCTGCACCAGAATCTGAAGAGCTATTGTCAGAGCTTGCAAGGCTTCCATTGGTAATAAAATTTTGATTGCTGTCTTCAAAGCTTGAACCCACTACAAGGCTATCCTGTGATATATCCAAGTGTAATCCAAATTGATCATTGGAACCTGCATTTGATGCTTTTATGTAGGCTTCCTCTGTCCATGTTGTTCCAGATCTACGAAAAATATAAACTGCACCAGATGCACTCATTCCATTGTTTAAGCTCGCAGCTGCTCCATTCGTAATTGTTGTTTGGTTGCTGTTTTCTAAATTAGATCCGACAGCAATCGTGTCGGATGAAATTGATACACTACAAAAACTATCTCCTGGATCTGCATTAGATGCTTTTATAAATGCTTCTTGGTTCCAATTACTACCTATCCTTTTGTAAACATAGGCAGCACCGGAATTGACTGAGCTGTTGTCAACGCTCGAGGTTGCTCCATTTGTAATGGTTGTCTGGTTACTATCCTCGGCACAGCTTCCAATTACAATTGTATCCATATCAATAGCAACGCTGTTGCCAAATTGATCAGCAGCATTAGCATTTGATGCTTTAAGATAGGCTTCTTGTGCCCAAGTTGTTCCCGACCTCCGGAACACATAAGCTGCTCCTGAGTTACTCAAGGTATTGTCTCCGCTCGAAGTTGCTCCGTTCGTTATGGTTGATTGATTACTGTCTTCATTTACAGCTCCTGCCACAATTGTATCTCCAGAGATAGCAACACTGTATCCGAACTCATCACTGATATTAGAATTGGATGATTTTATATATGCTTCTTGTGCCCATGCATTTCCAGATCTCCGAAAAACATATAACGCTCCTGAGTTCGTAGCTGAGTTATCAGAGCTTGCTGTAGAGCCATTTGTGATTGTTGTCTGATTGCTCCCTTCGAATTGAGCTGATACCACAATTGTATCTCCAGAAATTGATAAGCCATTCCCAAATTCATCATTTGATCCAGAGTTAGTTGCTTTTATGTATGCTTCTTGTGTCCAAATTCCAAGAGCAACAGCGCTCACATTTTCTTCAAGAACTGAGATGCTAATTGTTGTAGAAATGAATTCACCCTTACTATTGGAGGCTGTGATTGTGTAAGTGATCGCATTTGATGTTCCTGTTGGAGTGCCCGAGATAGTGCCATTCGTAGTTTCGATTGAAAGCCCAGGAGGAAGGTTTGGATTTACTGAAAAGGTCTCAGCTATTCCAGTTATATTGGGTGTTATTGATATGATTGCTGTATTTCTGGTAAAGATAAAAGGGCTGCCAGAGTAACTCAAATTAGATAGACGAGCAGAACCTTCACTATTTGAATTTTTAAGCAAAATGCTTAATACTGCATACTCAAGTGGGCTAGTTAAACTCGGAAAATTACAAGAATTTGAAATAAGAAATACTGGAACCCAAAGTACAATTGAAGAGTGCAAAAATTTTCTCGTTCTAAAAGCTTGAATGTTAAGTAGAAATTTTGGCACTTGTATACTAAGTTTAGTTAATTCTTTGGTTGATTTGTCAATTAATATTTTAACGAAATAAGCCTTAATAATGAATTTAATTTGTTCAGTTCAGAAGGTTAATAATCAAAAAAAACAAATTCTAAAAAAATAAGCTCAACCGGGGAAAATCTAAAATCCTCTAATTTGAAAAAACATCGCTACGAGTACTGCAGAATGAATACTGATGCAAAAGAGATTTGCTTCTACTAACATTACTTAGTCGCCAAAAGAAATCTTTCTTTATTGGATAGATCAACTATGACCTCAGTTGTCATTCCGATAGACTCAGCCAATTCTTTAAGACTTTTCATCATGATTGGATTCGTCTCGATCATAATTTTTCCATTTGGGACAAGTCTTTCCTTTGCTCCGGTTAATAAGCGTTTATGAAATGCATCAAAATCATCAACAACTAAGGCAAGTCTTGGTTCTTTTTGGACGTCCAGGCTTAAGCTTTCTTCTTCTGATGGCAGAACATACGGAGGATTGGATACTATTAAATTGTATTTGCAATCTATTGGATGATCAGTGAATAAATCACTGAGGTAGAAGTGAGATTTTTCTTCTTGATGGAATCCTTCTAGGATATTCATATAATTGAGCCTGGTTACTTCTAAGGCTTCATTCGATATATCAAGAAAGTCTACATAGCAAGAAGGATTGTTCTTTTGGATGCATATGCCAATGCATCCAGACCCACAGCAAAGATCCAAAACGCTCAGATTAGATGAATCTGAGTTTGGAAATATTTTCTTGAGTACATATTCAACAAGCTCTTCGGTCTCAGGTCTCGGTATGAGGACGGATGGATTTACAGCAAAATCAAGCCCATAGAAATTTTTCTTTCCTACAATATAAGCAGTCGGGATATTTTGTGATCTTTTAAGAATGAGCTCTCGATACAAATTGGTCTCTGATTCATTGAGAGGACGATCGAACCTTGCATAGAGTTGAATTCGAGATAGTCCGAGGACATGGGAGATAAGGATCTCAGCTTCCAATCTTGGGTTTGCGATATTCTTCTTCTCAAGAAATGTTGTGGATTTTTTTAGAAAATAGAGTAGGTTGTTTTCTTCCACTGAGAGTTGAGTAATTTAAATTTATACCGAGCAAGCCGCATGCCCCCGACAGGACTCGAACCTGTGCACATAGTTTAGGAAACTAATGCTCTATCCACCTGAGCTACGGGAGCTCTAGTTTGGCTTGCGCTTCTGATTTACGATTCTCTGGAAGTCGTTGATATTGTGAATAATTATTTTGTCGGGATAAAGATCCAATTTACCATTTTTAACGTATTGGTTTAGAACTTTCTGAACTTCACCCACAGGTTGCGCGCACCAATTTGCAATGTCTTCCACTGAAGTATTCAGGATCACTTCATGGAAACTATCATTGCTATTGTTCTTTTCGTGTAACATAAGAAATACGTCAGCAACTCGGCCAACAATATCATCCATTAGAAGAATCATAAGACGTCTTTTGGCATCATAGATTCTTACAGAGAAAATATTGAGTAATTTCATGGCAAGAGCTGGGTTCTTGGTCATAAGCATTTCGAAATTCGCACGATTAAAATTGAGTGCTTTCACTTCATTGACGGCAATCGCTGTTGCTGATCTTGGTTGCTCTTCTAAGATCGCCATCTCACCTAGGATATCTCCAGCTTCAAGCACATCCAATGTTTTGATGGAAGAGCCAACGGTTTTTGTTATCTTGACCTTGCCTTCTTTGATTAAATAGAAATCATTGCCAGGTTCGTATTCGCAGAAAAGAATTTCGTTTGGTTGGAAGACTTTTCCAAACTTCTCGAACATCGCTTCAAGCATCTGATCATTCATGTTGATAACGCCTTTAGTTTAGTCTTGGCTGTGCTTGTCATACTATCATCAGCTGGAGGAAGGAGAGTAACTTTATTGAATAATGCTTTTGCTTTATCCTTTTCATTCAAAGCTTCTGATGCAAGTGCGAGATGATAGATCGCTTCTTTTAGCATGGAACCTTTTGGATATTTCTTGACATAGTTTGAAAAAGATCCAAAGCAAGCATCGAATTTATTCTTTTTATAAAGAATCAATCCAATATGGAAAAGTGATTTCTCAACTGCGACTTCTTCATCTTGTGTAGTTGTATCTTCTCTATCACAGAGTGGCTTCAAAATTGTTTCTGCTTGATCCAATTGGTTTGCTTTGAAAAGAGTCAGACCTTTCTGAAATTGACCTTCTATTGAATTGGGATCTATGTTTGCAGTAGAAGTTTCTTTTGGAGCTTCGGCTGGAGTACGCAACATATCTTGGAGCTTACTCGCTTTTGATCCTGCATCACCTTGGTAAGTCAATGGTGGAATATTGATCGGGTAGGGAGCATTGCGTGAGGCTGAATCATAAAGTTCTTTGGCACGTCCCGCATAATTGCCGTCAGGATAGTGTTTCATATACTGCTGGAAAGCGTAGGCTGCATGATCATAGTTGCCGTTCTTATAAAAAACTTCTGCAACATTCATCAATTCGAAGGCTGGATTTTTGGCTTCGCCTTGTCCCAAAATTTCTCGGAGTTGCCTATGAACTTGGCGCAACTGGCTCGAAAAAACTTTGAGCATTTTGATGATAAGATGGGTTTTGTTGGAAACAAATTTCTCGAATTCAGGGACTTTGAATACAAGTAAGGACGCGTCTCCCAGTATCTGCGCAGTTTCTTCTCTAGGATATCTTCCTAGTGCAGATTTTACACCGAAAAATTCACCGAGTCTTACGTCCTCTTTGAGTTCATTTCCATTGACACTCGTAAAAGTTAGTATGACTCTCCCTTTCTGGAGGACATAGATATCTTCTGCTTTGTCTTTCTCGAAGTAAACAATCGATCCGCTTTTGTAGTTTCTTATGATTGGGCCAGCCAAATCTTATCCTCGTAACCAGTTTATTCAATGATCGGCAAAAATGCCAAATCCTTTTTGTATCCAAGAGCCATTCGAATGCTTTTAAGCAGTTTTTTTGGAGTTCCGACTAGAAACTTCTGATCCTGTTCTGCATTTCCTATTTTAATCATCTCACCATTTACTTGAAGATCCTTCATCAGGTTCTCAAAACGGCTATCACCATACAAAGGTTTTCCATCACAAACCAATAGTACAATATCGGAAGAATTTGCATGCAAAAGGTTTACATAAGGATCGGGATGATTCTTTTTTAATATTAATAAGTCGGCTTTTTTTCCCTTTTGAATGCTTCCAATTTGATCAGATAAACCAAAAGCCTTGGCAGGATTCTCGGTTACCATTTTGAAAATTTCCAACGGGGCGAGTCCTTCAGAATACTGCTCCGAATAGTAATTGCTCGCAGCTTTCATTTCTTCCAGAATATTATTGCTTCCCGCAAGTGCAAGATCCGTCCCCAAACTTACTGGAATTCCAGATTGAATCATATCTCTTATCGGCGAGGTTTTACCATAGAGAAATAGATTCGAAGTAGGGCACCATACAACATTTGCTTGAGCTTGTTTTATCTTAATCAAGTCTTTAGATTGAAATGGAATGCCGTGAACTAGAACAGAATTTTTCCCAAGAGCTCCATTTTTATCCAAGAAGTTCAGAGACGAAGCGGAGTCTTCATCAGTTCCTTCTCCGATATGGGTAACATAAGGAATATTTTTCTTCGTGGCAGTCTGGTATTCTAGTGCGGGTCCATCTCCCCAACCAAGACTGTAGTCTCCTACATTATGAGATAAAGTATAATCCTTAACAAGTTTAATAGGAAGATTGTCAATAAAAGGTCTATTGAGAAATAGTGGAGCATGATCCATTACTGTCGTTGTGCCGCCCAGTATATTCTTATAAGCACCTAGCATATATAAGTCGGATATTTCTAAGGTTTGTCGTTCCGAGAATACAAGGGATGTCTTCAATTCATTGTCCCAAGAGAGCCAGCTTAAATATTTTTTGGCTCCACCAACTTTCGGAGAATAGGATCCGATTAAATGGTCGTGAGCATTGATAAGTCCTGGATAGATATACAATCCTTCTGCATCCAAGACTGGGCAGTCAGAACTCGGATCAAGAGAATCCAATGATTTTATAATTGCGTTGGAAATATGGATGTCAACTTTTCTTGCACCGTCAACTCCCACAATTTCCGCATTTTGAATTTCCCATTCCATATATAACCTATTAGCCTTTTCGAATATACGGTAAAGGATCGATAGCCTTTTCCCTTAGATTGATTTGAAAATATAATCCTTTTTTGATTTCTGTGCTACCGACTAGCTCTCCTTGAGAGATTGCTTGTCCTTCACCAACCATCACCTTACCGAGGTTCCCATAAACAGAATAGTATCCACCGTAGTGTTGCAAAATCACATAATTGCCGTATCCATCCATGTAGTCAATCGCAACGACTTTCCCTCCTCGAGATGCAATCACTGAATCGGAAATTTTTTTATTCTGGAATAGAATTCCTTTATGAGGAATATAACTGACTGGAGAAAAATTTTGCACAATGGGTCTATACTGGTTGAGAGGATAACGAAACAATCCAGTATCCGAACTGGAACCATGATCGGAATTTGATTGAGAATGAGCAGTTTGTGTGCTTGCTTTAGAATTGTTTATACTCGCGAAAATGGGAATCCTCAATATTTCACCAACAAAGAGTCTCGGATTTTTTTTCTTCGCGGCATTCCATCTATAGATTTCTTGGGTTGTTACCGCAAATTTCTTTCCAATTCCAAATAAGGTATCGTTTTTCTGTACTTTGTAATTTCTAAAACTGAGGATTTCTGCGAAAAGAAAATTTGGCAGACATACCAAGATTAGCGATAGAATTATAAATTTTTTCACAAGCGATCCCTTTGTAATTTTCGGATCGAGTGCTACGGGAATATAGGAAGACCCTCAGCTTTTTGTGGGTTTCTCCATAAAAAACGAGGGTCTCGTGTAAGTAGACTTTACAATGAAAATACTATTCTTCTGAAATAGTAACTTTGTATTTCTTGGTCAATTCTTCTGCTACGTTTCTTGGAACTGGCGCATACTTCGCAAATTCCATAGAAAATTCAGCTTTTCCTTGAGTGGAAGACCTGAGAACAGTTGAATAACCAAACATTTCCGAAAGTGGCACTTCTGCTTCCACTTTGCAGTATTGGTCTTCTTCTGTCGTGTTCAAGATTATACCACGTCTCTGATTGAGAGAAGCAAGGATTGCACCTTGGAATTCTGAAGGTCCTTCAACGTCCACTTTCATGATAGGCTCTAAGATAATTGGAGATGCTTTACCAAATCCTTGTCTAAAACCGTAACGTGCACCGATCTGGAATGCCATATCTGATGAGTCAACATCATGGTAAGATCCGTCATTGATTACACAACGTACGCCAATGATTGGGAATCCAATAAGATTACCACGAGATAGACAAGAACGGAATCCTTTATCACAAGATCCAATGTATTCACGTGGAATCGATCCACCAACAATCTTATCTACGAATTCATAGTCTTTGTTTTCTTCGGCAGGGATCGGCTCCAAATATCCAGCGACTCGAGAGAATTGTCCCTGACCACCAGTTTGTTTCTTATGAGTGTAGTCAAAATCTGCGCGCTGCGTGATTGTCTCACGATAAGCAACCTGAGGTGCTCCCGTTACTAGATCCACACCGTATTCACGTTTCATTCTTTCGATATATACTTCTAAATGAAGTTCACCCATTCCCTTGATGATGGTTTGGCCTGATTCTTGATCTACTTCTGTTTGGAAGGTTGGGTCTTCTTTTGTGAAACGGTTTAGAGCTTTTGCTAAGTTAGCTAGTTGCTTGCCATCTTTACACTCGATTGTGAGCGAGATAACTGGATTCGGAACAAACATAGATTCCATAGTTAGCTTGGACTTACCGTCTGTGAATGTATCCCCAGAAGCACAGTCAATACCAAATAGAGCAACAATGTCTCCAGCTTCTGCTGAGTTGATCTCTTCCATTTCTTCCGAGTGCATACGAACAAGTCGTCCGACGTTGTGCTTCTTGCCGGTGGAAGAGTTGTAGATCGCCATACCTTTTTGGATTTTACCTTGGTAGACACGAATATATGTTAGCTGACCGTAACGGCCATCTTCCAACTTGAATGCTAGGCATACTAATGGTTTTTCGAAATTCGATTCCAATACGATCTCAGAATCTTCGTTATCAATTTCCATCGCTGTATTTCTTACATCCAATGGAGATCCAAGATAGTCAGTTACTCCATCAAGAAGTTTCTGAACACCCTTGTTCTTGAAAGCAGATCCCATGAATACTGGAACAAATTTAAGAGCTAAAACTCCATTACGAATCGCTTGCTTAATCATTGCCTCTGTTGGCTCACCTTCAAGCATTGCTTCCATCAATTCATCACTGAATTTGGACACTTCGTCCAGAAGCTCTTCTCTCTTTTCCTCGCACATTGCTTTCATTTCATCAGGAATATCTTTTATAACGATGTCTAGACCGTCTTTTCCTTCGAAATAGTATGCTTTCATATCAACTAGGTCAACGATTCCAACCAAATCATTTTCTAGACCAATAGGAACTTGAACTGGGAACGCGTTTAGATGGAGTTTTTCACGTAATTGTCCAATGACTTTCCAAGGATTTGCACCTGTTCTATCCAATTTATTGATAAATGCAAGTCTTGGAACACTGTACCTTTTCATCTGACGGTCAACAGTGATGGACTGAGACTGAACTCCAGCTACACCGCATAGAACCATAATTGCTGAATCCAAAACTCTCAATGAACGCTCTACTTCAATTGTGAAGTCCACGTGACCTGGTGTATCAATGATGTTGATGGTTGTATCTTTCCAAGTGCAGTAAGTAGCTGCCGATTGGATTGTAATTCCACGTTCTCTTTCTAATTCCATGGAGTCCATTTTGGCTCCAACTCCGTCCTTTCCTCTAACTTCATGGATTGCGTGAATACGGTTCGTATAAAATAAAATTCTTTCGGTAAGTGTGGTCTTGCCTGAGTCGATATGGGCTGAAATCCCAATATTTCTTGTTTTAAGAAGTTTCTCAGTTGGCGTAAAAGTGGCAGTGCTCATAAAATCCTCGGTATTTGGTAATTACCAATCTGGTAAAAGACCTTGGCTTGTAAAGGAATTTTGATTTGGTTTTCCTCGGTTGATTTTTAGTCTGACCTGGATGAGATTTATCCAAGAGTTGTTTTCACAGCTTTCCGTTGCGCGTGTCGTCGTTATCGGATTTATGTTAGCGATTTCTCTGGGAAGTCTTGCAATATTCATATCCGAACGCGGCGCACTCAGCTATGTGGATTCTTTTTACCTATCGGCGTCGGCAGTTTGTATTACTGGCCTCTCACCCATACCCTTAAGTGAATTGGAAAAGTCCACTCAGGCTATTTTATTATTCCTGATTCAACTCGGTGGTCTTGGTATCATCAGTTTTACCGTGTTGATTGGTGTATTGATTCTAAAAGGGATGAGCCGCAATACCAAGTTCAATATGTTTGTAAAAGAAGCAATCGACTCTCCCGAAGACAATAAAATTGAATCCGTATATTCTTCGAAAGAAGTGAACCGAGTTCTTCTATCGATTATTAATATTTCTTTTACAATTGAGGCAATAGGAACAATTCTTATTTACTATACTTTTCCTGAGGATATTCCAGCTGATACGGATCGATTGTTTCTTAGTCTTTTTACTAGTATTTCAGCGTTCAATAATGCTGGTTTCTCGATTCTGGACGATTTGTCCATAATTACTTACGATCCAAGATCCATATATATCGTTTCATCCTTAGCAATTTTGGGAGGTATTGGATTCCCCGTTATCATTTATATAGAAAAAATATTTCTCGAAGCCTTGCATAGAGGTTTGTTTTATCTGGAATCATTGCTTGAAACACATTATTATAGTTATATATTGAATCATCCAGAAAAGACAGAATATCCATCTCTCTATCCTTTTATTCTCAAAATTTCCCATATGGTAGATGAGAGGTTGGATACATACAATATGCATTTACATGGTGAATCGAATCGTATTCAGACAAAATTGCTATTTTATGGTACATTGATTTTGTTATTACTTGGGACAGTTTTTGTGTATGCTCTTGAGTCTTCTAATCCGCACACTTTGTACGGAATGGATGCATCAGTAAAAATTGCCAATTCTTTCTTCATTAGTGTATGTTCAAGAACATCAGGATTTAATACTTTTGATCTAACAGGGATTAATGATGCTACGATCGTTATGATTTGCATCCTAATGTTTATTGGTGGAGGACCTCAAGGAACAGCCGGTGGTGTCAAAATTACAACTTTTGCCATCTTGGTAGTGTATCTAAAAAACGTAATCAATCCATCCAAAACAGTGCAAATTTTTGGAGAGACTGTATCGAAGAATTCTGTTGCGATTAGTATACGAGTCTATTTTCTTGCAACTTCTGCGATCGCAGTTATATTTATCATTCTCACATTACTAAATCGCAATGAACATAGCTTGCATGTTGTATTTTTTGAGATGATGTCTGCCTTCTCAACTGTTGGGTTTTCACTCGGACTTACTCCAACTCTAGGTGATATAGAAAAGTTATTCTATTGCTTGATAATGTTTGTAGGTCGAATTGGAGTCTTCACTGTTCTAATTGCAATGACTGGACATGCTGGAGTTCCAAAAATGGGGGATGATGACGAGAGTGTCAAAATCCAAGTCGGTTAATTTTACTTGCCAAGAGAGCAATGTTTTAGAAATAATTAAATGAGGAAATCATATGAAGCTGATTGAATATTTTAAAATAAAGATAAAAAAACCAATCCTTAGCCAAGAAGAAATGGTAAAGGAAAATCAGAAAAAAAAATATTACACTCAATTGGAGCAAGCTTCTTCTCGATTGGAATCTATAGAAATACTGGTCGCTAATAATAAGAATAACGACAGCTTCATTCTTGGCACTCACTTAGCGGTTGATATTTTTAATCTATTTGCTAATTATTATAAAATGAAAAATCTATTTACTATTGAAGAGGTAAAAGCTTCGATTGGATCTTTTTCAGACTCTAAGGTGAAAGATCTATTTGAAAAATGTGAATTTATTACTAATTACAAACCAAATATAGATCCAACAGATGAATATTGTGAAGCGATGGAGACATCAGTTTCAGGGTTACTTCACGGTACAGAGAAGTTTTTTAAGCATATCAATCGAACAGATCTTTTTACGCCAATGGATGAGTTCAATAGACGTTGGAAAACTCAGTCGAGTATTGCTGTTTTTATAGCCGTTTTTATATTTGGTAGCTTGGTGATAGATGCAATTAGCAAGCCTACAATTCACAAAGACGTTGCACAGTTTTATTACACAACAGAGCCAAACACTAATTTTACAGAAGAACAATCTGTTCGAACCCCCCTTGAAATGATAGATAAAGGACAGTGGAAGGAAATAGCTTTCGATATACCAGAAGGAACAAAACCGTTTCAATTGATTCGGTTTGATCCATTAACACAGGTTAAAGCTAAATTCACTTTAGCTGAAGTTAAATATTTGTCAGCAAATGGAAAAATCATTTTTCAAAGAGACTTTAGTTTGACGGAAAATCTATTTCCGGCCAACACGAGTCAGCTTGGCGATTTTCATGACTTTAAACCTGGCAAAAACAAAGTAGGTGGTTTTATGGAAATGGTGACTACGGGAACCGATCCTTATATTACCTTTGATCTTCCATCAAAAATTGCGGTAGCAAAAGTCATTTTCAAAATTAGAGTTCTTGAAGATTTTAAGAAGTTTGAGGAATAATACACTGAAACGATCTTTAATTTTATTTCTTAAATTGATGAGAATCCCGCAGTGGATCAAGAATGTGATCTTATTTGCGGCATTGATTTTTGGTAAGAAAATAACAGATGAAACCGCTGTTATTTCCTCTGTGATTGCATTCTTTTTATTTTCAATTACTGCATCCTGCCAGTACGTAATTAACGATTATCTGGATCGAGAAGAAGACTCTCAACATCCTGAGAAGAAACATAGACCACTTGCCTCCGGGGAATTGGATTCTTCCTTTGCACTGTTTCTTACAGCGATCATTCTTCCTTTAGCATTGATCGGATCTTATATGTTAAAACCAGCATTCGCTGTTATAGTTGCATTCTATTTGGCTTTTAATATCGTCTATAGCAAATTCCTTAAGCATATTGTAATATTAGATGTCATGAGTATAAGTATGGGTTTTGTTCTGAGGGCAATTGCTGGCGCGATCGTTGTTGGAGTTGCATTTTCTTCTTGGTTGATTTTGTGCACATTTATGCTCTCTCTATTCTGGGGATTTAGTAAAAGGCGAGGGGAATTGAATTTACTCGAAGCTGATGCATCGAAGCATAGAAAAATTCTCAACGAATATTCGGTAAGTTTTTTGGATTTGATGATGGGAATTGTTGCTACTATGACATTGATGAGTTACATGATGTATACGATTAGCCCTTCGACTATTCAGAATCTAGGTACGGATAAATTGGTTTATACTGTTCCGATTGTCGTTTATGCAATTTTTCGCAGTCTTTACATCATCTATATAAAAAATATGGGCCATAACCCAACCAAAGCAATTCTAACTGATAGGTCTGTTCTTGCTTCTGGATTCTTATGGCTAGTCGTCGTTTTCCTGATTATGTACATTCGAATCGATTTGAACCTACCTACTGAATTCTAGAAGGGTAAAATGACTCAAACTCATAAAACAATTTTCAAATATTTCGGAATCATTATTGTATTCTTAATTTTTTCTATTTTTATTGCTTTTTTTCGTGCAACAGATCACGGAAATGCTCCATCTCTATTGGGTGCCAAAACAGTTGTGGGCGGGGAATTGGAGGAGATACTGATTGCTGGTAAGCCAACAATCTATTACTTCTGGGCGACATGGTGTACGGTCTGTAAGGCGAATGAGCCATTTCTTAAAGCTTCTGCGATCAATCACCATGAGAGAGGATTTAATATAATTTCCTTAGAAGAAGGTCATGGCAATTATGAAGATTTAGAAAAACTTGTAAATGAGAAGGAAATAAATTATCCACTGGCAATGATCAATGCTCATATACTAAGAGAATTCCAAATTCATAGCTATCCAACGACTGTTTTCGCTGATAAGAACGGAGTTATTCGTTTTGTTGATACGGGAATACTCAATCCAATTAGTTTCTGGATTCGCCTTCGTATTCTTCGAATATTGTAATGGGGCAGAGTGGATTTAGAGAATTTACTGTAATGGGTGGTCCGCTATGAATCTCCAAATGTTGAGAAATCTAATTAGAATTTATTGGGCAATGGGGATTGTAATATTTATTGTTGTTTCCTTGTTTATAATGATTCCCATATTATTTGGTAATGAATGGAAAGGGATAGAATCAGATGGTTTTGGATATTATCTATATCTTCCACAAATTTTTATTTATAAAGATGTATTTGGTATGGAGATGTTTCAACATTTTAATGAGTGGCAAGCGCTTGCAGCTAAGGGACGTTTAATTGAAATGGGAAATGGTAATTTCCTAAATAAATATCCCATAGGCACCGCAATACTGATGTCCCCCTTCTTTTTTTTTGCAGATTTTTTGAATATATTTATTGGTCAAACTGATTATTTCATAGGAATTTATTCAGTTTCAGTATCTATGGGTACGGTTGTTTATCTTGTCTTAGGATTGTTATTGCTTTATCAAATTCTCCGAAAGTATTTTTCAATTTCTATTGTAAATTGGACAATCTTATCTATTTCACTTGGATCAAATTTAATTTACTATGCTGTTCATGAGCCAGCCTTTAGTCACGTTTATTCCTTTTTTTTGTTTGCATACTTGCTTTATAAGATTGTAAATTTTAGGATTCATTATTCCTATCGAGATTATTTTATAACGGGTGCTATTTTTGGATTAATTGTTGCAGTTAGACAAACCAATATTATTGTAGCTTTGTTATTTTTTCTTCCTTTGATCCATCTATATAAATTAAATTTTCTCCGAAGGTATATTCAGTTGAATTGGAAAGGACTACTTCTTATGGTCTTTGCTGCGATACTTTTGTTTATTCCGCAATTAATATATTGGTATTTAATTACTGGTAAACCTATTTTTTTTAGCTATGTGGGTGAATCATTTAACTTTTTGAAGCCTGAAATCATTCAAGTTTTGTTTAGTGTAAGAAAAGGACTATTTTTTTGGAGTCCAATTTTAATTTTATCTTTCATTGGCTTTTATATAGCTTTGAAAATGAAATTTTATTCTGTTTATATGATTTTCCTAATTCTAATTGTGCAAACTTATTTGGTTTCTAGCTGGTGGGCCTGGTCTTTTGGCGATTCTTTTGGCCATAGAGCATTTACTGAGTTTTTAGTCTTTTTTTCCTTACCTTTGGGTTTAACTTATAATAAATTATGGAAATTTGGAAATAGGTTAAAATCACTTATAATTATTTTAGTTTTCATGTTCTCTTCTTTGAATTTATTCCATATGCATCAATATATGTATGGAAATATTTATAAAAATAGTCAAACATGGCATGCATATATAAAACTCTTTCTACCAAAAAGTATGTAGGATACTCTCTGTTTTTTCCTAGTTAGTGGTCATGTTTCTAGGTAGAGTAAATTTTTTAGTCTTTGTGCTCATTGGATATTCGGCGGTACAAGGTGAATTAGTAGATAATAATACCAAGCTCTCTTCCAATTAATTTTCCTTGTCAAAGAGAATGGATTTGGAGTATTCATTATAAAGGGTGTATGGGATGAAATTGAAAAAAATTTTGCAGATGAATTGGAAAAAACCTGAGCTTGGTCAATTGGATCTAGTTAAAGAAGAGAAGAAGTTGGCCGTGAATTTAGCTATGGAGAGAGCTGAGAGTCGATTGGAATCGATAGGTATTTTAACTTCCCATTTCAAAGGTGAAGATGCTCAGGTATTGGTAAGAGCTTTCTTGGGAGATTTACTCAATGCAGTTAAGATTTTTGAGAGCCAACTAGAAATCAAAAAAGAGGAGATTTTCAATTCATTGGAAGAACTTTCCAAGAATGTTACACCAGAATCTCAGGGTTTGATGGCAGAATTTGGTAAACACAAATTACTCATCGAGTTAAGTTTAAAGGAAAGTTTAAGTGATGAAAATATCGAAAAATTGGAGTTCGAATCCTATACTTTATTCAGTAGTTTATCCGCTGCCTTTAAAAATTCAATTCAAAATGATCTCTTTACGGAAATGGATCATTTTAATAGAATTTCAAAAATTAAAAAAGAATTGGGCTGGGTTTTCTTAATTTTTTTTCTAATTGTGGGAATTTATACAATGTCTTTTATCCAAAGAAATTATTTGTATGAGATCGGAAATCAAGAAATTCAGCTTTTTTTTGTTACACAAAAGTTTCCTGATTATCAAGAGGATAAATCTGTTTATAACAAGTTAGATATCTCAGAAAAAGGGAAATGGGTTGATTTGAGTTTTAAACTGCACGAAACTCAAGATGCACTGACGGGGGTTCGTTTGGATATTTCCAACGAACCTAATGTGAAAGTACAATTGGATTATTTAAAATACTTGGATCAAAGAGGAAAAGTTCTTTGGGAAAGAAATTTTGAAATCCAGGATAATTTTCTTCCAGCTGACTACGATAAACTTTCTGGCTTAAATGAGGTCAAGCCTGGAAAGATTAAACCTGGTGAATCGCTTGAGATGATAACCATGGGATTCGATCCATATTTTTCTGTTACGAGTCCTTCGATTGATGGTGTGACAGAAGTTGTGGTTCGGTATCGATTCATAGACGAAAGAAAAAAATTCGAGGATTGAGATTCTGAAATCCACTCTGTTCTTGTTTTTTTCTTTTCTTGATAACGATGTTTTGTAAATACATGATCAATGATTACTTAGCTCGAGATGACGATGCTCAGTATACAATAAAAAAATCTAGACCACTTGGCTTCTATCAAGGAGAATTAATAAATTGGCCAACTTAATTCCTATTGTAGTCTATGCAATTTTTAGTAATTTTTACTTCACCTATACAAAAACTATGGGTTATAATAAGACCAAGCCAATTCTAAAAGATCGGTTCGTTTTATCCTTAGGATTTTTCTAATGGCACAAACTGGATTTGATTTCTTTTTTTCCAAGAAAAACCTAACTAAGTGGCGAAATGAATTAAGAAATTCACTCGAAAATGAAATAAGTGATCTAATTGGACGATTTCCTCTTTCATTACAAAAACCAATACAAGGAAACTTTCGTGCTTTGTTAGCCCTGGAAAAGACTGCTTCTCTAGAACAGTTTGCCATTTTACTGAATGAATATTTCTATTTTAGTGATCTCAATACCTATATCCAAACATCAATTCAATCTATTCCTAAAGACAAGAAGAACACACCAATAACTGACATTCATGTTGAGTTAATCGAGACATTGAAGGCAGATTTCGGAGAGGAAGATTTCCGATTTCTTGAATGGGAGAGGATGAAACCAGGATCGAGAGAATGGATAGGATATTTTCAGGGAATCGCTAAATACAATCTGGATCAAGCTAAGAATTTTAAAAGAAATCTGACCTCAAAAGATTCAAGGATGGAAGAGATTACTTCTTGGAAATTGTACAAGCATAGAATCAAGTCTCCGCAAGTGACGGGCTCCCTTGAAGGCAAGTCAAATGTTTTTGTGATTCATAAGACACCGGTCAAGTTGTACAATCAATTGAGCTTAGCTCGGAGAAATCTTTCGCGGATTTGGAATGAAGGATTCGAAATATTTAATATTCTAACTGAACAGATACAAATCGTTCGCTCTAAAGGATTGGTTAGTTATAGTCATTTTAATGAACAAGGAATTAGTTATATCAATCTATGGGAGAGAAATTACTTAGATACAATTGATGATCTATTCCACGAGAATGCTCATCATCATCTAAATCTAATTCTCAAGAAAATGAAGATATTTCGCAAAATGAATGAAGATGAAATTTACTATTCTCCGTGGAGAAAATCACTTCGATCCATTCGCGCGATTCTACATGCCTGTTTTACTTTTACCTGGGGGGCTATGCTATTCGAACAGGTAGTGAAATTACCGAATCATGCGGAAGTAAATTTGAAACCGGAAGATATCAATCGAGCAAAATTGCGATTCGTTGAAGAAGTGATAAACAATCGTTTCTCACTTCTTGATCTTAAGGAATATATGGATAATGAAGGTTTTACACCAAAAGGCAATCTTCTTATTTCAACTTTAAATGAAATCAATCTAAGACAAAATCGAATTAAGAATGAAATCATTAAATCTTTCCCAACGAAACTAAAGGCAAATATGCAGAAATTTGAGGATGATTTGTTTTCTAAAAGATTAGAATTCCGTCGAAATTTTAGAGAATAATTTCCGATATTAAAAGAGATGGATCCGTCTTTTAAACCGAAACCACTTCTGAATAAATCTGAGTTACGTCAGATTAAGAAATCTAGGACTAAGGTTGAAGGCAAAAAAGTAGTAACGGATGATGTCAGAAAATTAAAAAGCCTAAAAGTAACACCAGAACTCAGCGCCGATGAAGAGATCAACTATTATAAAGAGCCGATCTGGATTGAGTATTATATTCCGAAGGAATCGCGATTTGCATATGAGACGAAGTTTTTATACGTTTACTTAGTTGATCCACCTGAGAGAGAAGATGGTTTCGATCGTTACCTAAAATTGTATAAAGAACGCGGTGAATTTTTTGACATCTATGATTTTATCAAAGAATATCCAAAAAATGAAAGTTTGGTTATGCAATCTTATCATGATAGAATGACTATGTTCGAGACTATTCATAATTCAGTGGAGGTTTATAGAAACAATCAAGATCCACTTGAACTCAAAAATGCTTGTTATGTAACAGAGGCTTTGATGAAATTTGAGCCGACGCTTGCTTCTGTAAAATTATTTCCTGACTTTCTTATCTATAATTTAAATTGGCTTATTCGTGAGCTCAATAAAAATCATATCAACTTTTCTTTGGAAGATACAACGATATCAGTTCTTATAAAAAGAAGAAATGAGTATTGGGAAAATTCGAAAATAATGGAAGACGAGGATTTTGAGTTGCTTGCCGCACTATTCTATGAACAGGCATTCCCTCATCGTGGAGCAGAAGAGCTTCAACCGGATGATTTCCTAATGGAATAAATTTGGATCACTTAACCATTGCAAGGAATTTTGAAGTTGGGATAATTCATTTTCATTAGGCGATGTTGAAATTTCTGAATTTTGTATTTCGATTTTTTCTAAATATCCGCGAATCGGTCTATCCCAATAAAAATAAGATATTTGATTTGTTTTCCAATCTTTTTTCGGTTTAGAGATAAAGCTATAGATTAGATTTTGAATTAGATGCGGTCTAGATAGACTATGGAAGGAAAATTTGGAAATGCCGTATTTTAGTTCATTGGCAATCCCGGGTTTTTGAAAGTCTTTGATGCCGAGTATGGGCGGAAGTATTCCGATTCTTGATCGTACTTTTTCTAGATTCGTATAGAAATTTTTATCATTTTCTAGAAAATAGTCCCAATCCAAGATAATACAGTCTGGTTTTTCTTGTAAAATATTCTGTGCTAGATGTTCGGCAGCTAACGGAACTAATACGCGAAGTCCGTATGTAACTAGTATTGACTTGATCAATCTATCCAAATTGGAGTCACCAGTAAACACCCAAAAAAGCAAGGATCGATTGTAAGTATTCAGAATTTCCAATGGGAGCAGGTTTAATCCAAGGGATATATCCCAATACCGAGCAATTCCATTTTTAACAAATAAATTTTTCTCATCTTGACTTGCCTTTCCAGCGACTATGAATTCAAGACTCCAGTCAAAAATTTCTTGAATTCGAAGAATATTGGGATTTATAAAAAGGAAAAATTTATCAGGATCATTCTCGGATAAACTTGGAATTTCTGAATTAGAAAGAACGGAATCGATTTTGAAACCTTTCCATTCCATATATGCTTTGAGAAACTTTAGTTCTGTTGGATTGAGATTCCAAGAGATAACTGCATCCAATTGTTTATGCTTCTTCTCCACAATAGCATTATTTTTCTTGACCCCTCCCAAGTTAAGAAGAATACTAATAAGTAGGAATGAAAGTCCTCAAACGATATGCAAATAGACGGCTCTACGATCCAGAGACCAGTAAGACAATCACCTTAGAGGATGTTGCGGCAATGATTCTTGATGGAAAAGAAATCCGAGTAGTGGATAATCTTTCCGGCAATGATATCACACCGAAAATCCTTGGGCAGACATTTCTGAAAGTTTCGCTAGGGCAGAGGAATGAGGATTTCAGTAATTTTATGCTGACAGCTCTCATTCGTGAAACGGGTAAAGATATTTCTGCTCTTTTTGAACGATTGGTAATGGGTGGTATTGGAGCTGGTTATCTCAACCGGGAAAGGATAGACAAAATTATCCAAAGTATGGTTGAACTAGGGAATCTAAAAGAAAATGATATCGGATCGTATCGTGACGATTTGTTCCGCAACCTTGCTGTTCGCGCAAGTGAGAAGAAAGACCAAGTTCTGCGAGATCTGGAGAAATTGAGTGAATCCCTCAATGAATCTTCCGAGACAACAAGCATCAATGAGATTTCCGACCGAATTCGAGAAGTTGCAGAAAGGCTAAAAGAATCAAAGGGAAGCTAAAGGGCGAATTTAATAAAACCGATAATACAAAAGAGGGAATTCCAGATGAAACTATACATATCGATTGCTGCATTTTTGATCCTAACTATTTCCATTCATTCGATAGAAGAAGGATTTTATGTTCCGGAGCCCAATCTTGAAATCTATGAAAAATTAACAAGACAGCTTCTCTATGGAGAACCAGAGCAAGCTGCCAATGCTGCTGAAGAATTGATGTTCTTCAATTCAAGAAGATCTGTCCGAACTCTTGTAAATGCTCTCAAAGGACCAGATAATTTTCCCGATAGTCCAAGCAATACGAACTTAGTCAAATTCCACTCTGCGAGAGCTTTAGGCTATCTAGGAAGTCCCTATGCGGCAAAACCTCTGATAGAGGAATTTACAAAAGTCCAAGACAAAATTGAAGAAATCAAATTTAACGAAAAACGCAAATTTGGTTTTGTTGCAATGGGTGACTCTGTAAACAGTCCATATTTCTTTTATAAAAATGATTATACCGTAACTCTTGCTGCAGGTGAAATGCTTCGCGCCTTAGGACGGTTAGAGTATACTGTTGAAGCTGAGAATACTCTAAAAGACGCCCTCAAACACAAAAACGCCTACGTTCGAGCATCTGCAGCTGATGGAATTCGCTTAATGGAACGAGTTGAGAACTTAGGGCCACTCAAAGAGGTGATTGGCTCCGAAACAGAAGACTATGCTAAGGCATCCATTTTGGGTGCAATTTGTACGCTAGAGCGTGGTGCAACCGAATCCTTCAAGCAACTAACAGAGATGTTATCGAGTGATTATCCTGGTGCTAGAATGAAAGCTTCTCACTATCTGGGAGAGATTAATCTTCGTCTTGCAGAAGTTCCTCTAACCAAAGCATTGGAAATCGAAGACAATCAGATTGTTTACAGTCAAATGAAAAAAGACTTAAAGAGAATAATGGCATTCAAGATGCCAGCATCTGTCGAAGAGTAGTTCTCTTAAGGGTTTTCTTCTACCCAATTTGCGTGGATGGTATCAAAGAACTCTTTGACTTCGATGATTTTCCCATCCACAAATCTAAATAAAAAATGATAATGATTGTTGTATTTTTTGCCATTTGCTTTTCTGAGCCCGTGGGATTCTGCGATAACACTCACTCGATCTTCTTCAGCAGTCATTTCATGAATTGTGAATACAAAGTTTTCAAAACTACGAGCAAGTCCCTTCAAACCTAAGCTAATCTTTCTCTTATCATATTTTCCCGACACATTGGCAGTACCCATGATTATCCATTGGAGATCCTCATGGAAAAGATCAAATGCGGGATTGTATTCTTTGTTGTTTATCCACTGGAAGAAGGATCGGGTTTTGTCTTTGAGTTCTGTTTGCATAAAAATTTGCTCCTATGCCTATCAAGTAATTAATGGACAGATCTGTCTATTAATTATCCAACAAATTCGCGTAGTTCTTCGCCGACCGTGTAGAATACAGATTTGGTGCCAAGAATTTGCAGAATGGTTGCTAGAAGTTCTGGTGTGGGTTCCACGCTAAAATGTTCATGAGCCTTGATCACTCGTTTGGGAGAACCGTCTCCCGATAGATGGAAGAAAACATTGGATGTGCCGCGACTCTGACCAAACAAATCATTCAATTTTTTTATGGTATCTAGAGCCGGGTGTTTTGATAGATCAATTTTTATATGAATGGACTTCTCCATTTTTTCTTCGAGTTTAGCTTCTGTTAGTTCTTCAACATGGTTGACGATGATTTGTCCCTTGGTTTCGGATTCTCCTACTTCCACTTTCTCTAAAGTTCCCTTAAGGAAAAGGGCGCGGCCTTCAACTAGGATGTCTTTGAATTCGTTATATGTTTTCGGAAAACAAACACAATCGATCTCTCCAGTTGGATCTTCGATGACAAGGTTTGCAAATTCTGCATTTTTCTTAGTTAATTTATTTTCTTTTTTTGAGACAATTCCAACAATTTCTACTTTTGTTTTGGATTTTATATCTTCAAGATTTTCAATTTTTGTGAAACGAAGCTGACGTAATTTCTCTTTGAATTTATCTAGTGGATGGCCTGAGAAATAAAGACCCGTCATTAGTTTTTCTTGCTTTAGTTTGAAATCAAAATCCCATTCTTCTGCTTCTTTCGGAAGATTCAAACTCATATGATTCGACATCATTCCACCGAATAGTGAAACTTGTCCTTCATTGCGCATCTCTTGTTCTTTGGATGCAAAGCTAAGAATTGATTCCAAACTCTCAGTAAGACATTTTCTTGTGTAACCAAAAGAATCCAATGCTCCACTCGCAATAAGGCTTTCTAGA
Source organism: Leptospira sp. GIMC2001 (assembly GCF_028462125.1). Lineage (NCBI taxonomy): Bacteria > Pseudomonadati > Spirochaetota > Leptospiria > Leptospirales > Leptospiraceae > Leptospira > Leptospira sp. GIMC2001. The sequence continues at coordinate 1,239,423 of NZ_CP115468.1, forward strand.
ACTTTCTTATTGACTAAACGAATATCTAAATTTTTTATAAATTCTTCTAAATTATTGAAACGTCCATTTTCTTTTCTTTTGGCAATAATATCTTTCCCAGCAAGATCACCGACGCCCTTAACAGACGATAAACCAAAAAGGATTCGCTTCTCCCCAGAGATGCTAAAATCTACTTCCGATTCATTTACGTCCGGACTGAGGATCGCGATTCCGATATCACGAGCATTGTTGATGTATTTTACTAGATCACTTGCTTTCCCATTTGCTGTGGCAAGTAGAGCTGCCATATACTCAGTTGGGTAATTGGCTTTTAGATAGGCGGTTTGATAGGTAATGATAGCATAAGCAACAGAATGCGATTTATTGAATCCGTATTCCGCAAATGTTTCCATCTGTTCAAAGAGTTCGCTTGCGATTTTACCGGAAATTTTTCTTTCTTCAGCACCTTTGATGAATTTCTCTTTGTAGTAGGGAATTTCCTTGATCTTCTTCTTCGCCATTACTTTACGAAGACCATCTGATTCACCAGCAGTAAATCCTCCCATGATACGTGAGATACTCATCACCTGCTCTTGATAGACGATGACTCCATAGGTTTCTTTTAGAGCTGGTTCAAGGTCAGGGTGTTGGTATACAATTTTGAGTTTACCACTTTTACGATCTAAGTATTCATCCAACATCCCCGCATTCATCGGACCTGGACGATACAGTGCAATTAAGGCAACAATTTCTTCAAATCCATTGACTTGAGCTTTGGCAACAAGGTCTGTGATTCCAGAAGATTCTAACTGAAATATTCCCTTAGTATCTGCACGTCGTAGTAGCGAATAGGTTGCCGCATCATCTAAAGGTATTTTATCAATTTCAATCTCAATATTCTTATGTTTATGTATTAATTCAAGGCAATAGGCAATTGTAGTTAAGTTCTTAAGACCCAAGATATCCATCTTGATCAATCCAACAAGTTCCAACATGTTCTTGTCATACTGAGTTACAATGGATCTTGTTTGTTTATCCTTTTCTGATACAGTAGCTAATGGTACAACTTGTTCTAGCGGGAATGGGGATATAACTACTCCTGCCGCATGTCTTCCGGGTTGACGAAAGTTTCCTTCTAATTTATGAGCAATCTGGAAAACTTTTCGGTTTAGATCATTTTTTTCTAGAATAGTTTTAAGCTCGGAAGAACTTGCGACTGCTTCATCCAAGGAAATATTTAATTTCTTAGGAAAAGCTTTCGTCATCTCATTGGATTCACTAAAAGATACATTGAAAACTCGAGCGACATCTTTAAGAGCAGCCTTGGCCGCAAGAGATCCAAATGTGATAATCTGTCCTACTTTATCTTCGCCGTATTTACGACGAATGTAGTTGATTACTTCTTCACGACGATCCATGCAGAAGTCGGTATCGATATCAGGCATTTCCTTTCTATCCGGATTGAGAAATCTCTCAAAAAGTAGATTGTATCGAAGCGGTTCAACGTCTGTAATTCCAACTGCATAGGCAACAATAGATCCAGCTGCTGAACCACGTCCTGGTCCAACAGGAATTTTAGCTTGCTTTGCAAAATTGATATAATCTGAGACGATTAGAAAGTAACCTGCGAAATTCATATTTCGAATGGTTTCCATTTCAAAATCACAACGAGTTCGAATTTCTGGAGTGATTGAACCGTATCGTCTAACAAGACCATCTTCGACTATTTTCTCAAGAAAAGTCTGAGCATTGTATCCAGGTGGAACTGGAAATTCTGGCAAGAGTGGAGTTCCAAAACTCAGATTGAGATTGCATTTGTCTCGGACTTCCAAGGTTTTATAAAATGCTTCAGGATTATCTGGAAATAAGCGCTTCATTTCTTCTGAATTTTTTACATAAAATTCCGAGTTGAAGCCAAGTCTCATCTCATCGTCAATTTTTTTCTGCATCCCAATTCGTAACAAAATGTTCTGAGCTTCTTGATCGTCGTGACCAAGAAAATGGGAATCGTTAGTTAGGATTGTTGGGATACCCAATCGTTTGCTAAATTCCAAAATCTTTCTTGCAACTATTGCTTGTTCGGGGATTCCATGATTCTGAATTTCTAGATAGAAATCTTCTTTGCGAAAAATTTCGTTGAGCTTACCTGCAAGTTGGAAGCTCTGATCTTCTTTGCCTTCAAGAATTTTTTTGTTAACTTCACCCGCAAGGCAAGCGGTCAGGCAAACTAGTCCTTCACTATGTCTTGATAATAGATCATAATCTATTCTAGCCTTCCGGTAGAATCCTTCCGTAAATGATCTAGATGCAAGTTTTATAATATTCTGATAACCAATCTCATCTTTGACGAGAAGGATAAGATGATAGGCTCCTCCATCGGCGATCTGTTCTAATTCTTCTTCTTTGTTTCTTGAAGGTGTAACATAGAACTCGCAGCCAAGAATGGGCTTGATTCCTTCCTTTTTGGCCTGGTTGTAGAATTCAATTGCCCCATACATATTGCCGTGATCTGTCATGGCAACACTGGACATACCCGATTCTTTGACCTTTTTCATTAGATCTGGGATACGAATCGCCCCATCCAACATGGAGTAGGTAGTATGTAGATGTAAATGGGCGAAATCTTCCATGGGTTTTGGAGCTATGGAGACATAGTCACTCTCAAGCCATTTTCAGTCAAGCAGGCTACCCTTGAAAATCTCGAGTTTTAGTTCTCTTTATGGACCGCGAACACAGCGAGCTGCTCGATTGGTATTGGATGCAATTTCTGTATTCAAGGTGCCAAAACTCGCATTCACCCAGGATACATTCGCATTGCCACTGACAACCGCAGTTACATTCGAAGACCACATCTGAGCATTTTCAAATCCTGGTGCCGGGAACAGACTTGTATCAAATTTATTTGCACCCGTAATGGAGAAATCAACCAAAGATAGTAGTTCGTTTCTGTTCGGAAGTCTCCAATCTGTATAAGTCGCCAAATTAAGATTATCACAATATTGAAGTGCTGCTTGCCAACTTATCGTATCTACTTCTCCAATATCATCGGAACATGTAGGGTCGTTGTTTCTTCCAGAGTGACATTTCTGCCAGATCAATCCTGAAATATTGTCACGAATGGTTCCATTCCCTTCGTCACTGAGATTGATCACTTCATCAACTTGTGGTCCTTGAACACATTGAACTCTTCTGAGAGTTCCAAAAGCTGTGTTTGCTGAAATTGTTCCAGCGAAATAAGTTAAGAAATGATACGAACTACCATCTGATGTTGATGTATAGAATGAACTTCCGCCCTCTGGGAAAAAATTTATATCTATGATTGGAGAAAGTCCTGCTGAATTATCAAGCAAAGTCGCCATCTCTCTGATTGAAGGAAGTCTCCAGCTAACACCATAAAACGATTGGCAAGTCGTCTGAGCATCTGCAAAATTAAAAGTATTTGCGGTATTGGTATCACAGTTATTTCCAGTAAGTCCTAAAGGACACTTTCTCCATGTAAGACCTGTTATGTTGTCAGTGATTGTTTCGTCACCGTTGTCTGTGAGTGACTTAATAATGGTAGAGCCATGAGTTGTTTCGGGTGCTTGATTGGGAAATCCTGCGACTGGACAGACCGAAGGTCCAGTCGTCGCATCGAAGCAATTAGAAGCACCCGTAGTAAAATGGGCAAAAGCATAAATCCCTTCTAGATAAAGTGCATACAAACTGATATTAGATGATCCCATAAGAAAGGATTGCCCTTGCGTATAAGTTGTTCCCGATCCGTCTGCTGCAGTATTCCATCCGATCCAAGCTTTTCCTGATTTGACTAAGCTATTTGGATTGCCGAGAACAGTTACTGTATCACCATTCAGATAGGTATTCGGATCGTTGGGAACAAAACCTGCAGTGGATCCGTTTGCAACATAGGTCACCGTAAAGCTAGAATTCCATTGAGCATACAAGGTGATATTTGCCGTGAGCATTGTAAATGTATCACTTCCATTATAACTTGTGCCCGATCCATTGGATGCTGTGTTCCATCCGGCAAAAGAAAAACCTGTCCGATCTAGATTTCCCGTATTAGCAAGAACCGTTACAGTTTCTCCTGTAAGATAACTATCGGAATCTATAGGAACGGTACCGGAATCATTTGCGTTTCCATCATAAGATACCGTAAAAGTTGGAAGGGCTGACCATTGAGCGTAGAGTGTAACGTTGCTTCCAGGCATAGCAAAACTATCGGTAGGATTATAGCTGGTTCCACTTCCATCAGAAGCCGTATTCCATCCAGTAAAGCTATGTGCTATTAATGCAAGGGATCCAGTATTTCCAGATACGGTAACAGTTGCGCTAGCAAGATAATTGCTCACATCTACTGGCACAGTGCCGGAACTATTCCCATTGCCATCGTAGGTTATCGTATAGGTCGGTAGAGTTGACCACTGAGCATACAACACTATATCTGCTCCATTCACTTGAATGGTGTTGCCCGCAACATAGCTATCACCCGAACCATCTGATTCCGTATTCCATCCGACGAAAGCATTTCCCGCCAAAGTCATTGAACCAGTATTTCCTAATATTGTAATGAATTGTCCATCGTTATAGTCATTACTATCCTCTGGATGGGATCCTCCGTCATTGCCGTTTCCGTCGTAAGTGATGTTGAAGCTTGGCTGAATGATCGGCTCTTCGACTGCATCTTCCGAATCAACAGGATTGGATGTATTCGAATCGACTCCCTCAGAAGAAATCAACCTATACAAAACACTCAATTCTTGGAATTCTTTACTTACCGATGGCAATCCGCAATTCTGAAATGATAAAGATGACAAAATGATCGAGAGAATTAATAAGAATTTAGGAAAAGTTTTCAACATAATAATCACTCTAAATTATATTAGAATAATACTATATTAGACTATCAAATAAACTAAAGGCAATAGGGTATTATACCCCACTGCCCATAATCAGTAAAATTCCAAGTTTATATCTTATTTCTGAGGAAGAGGTCCAAGCTTGCTTAGAAGTAAATCATTTACAGTTTTAGGATCTGCTTTACCTTTCGATTCTTTCATGACTGCTCCAACGAGTGCACCGAGAGCACGATCTTTTCCACTTTGATAGGAGAGAACGGATTCTTGGTTTTTCTCAAGAACAGAGTCAACGATTCGCTCAATTTCTTTGTCATCTCGAACTACTTTGAGACCTTTTACCTCGACGATTCTTTCTGGACTATCAGGTGAGGTAAGCATATCTTCGAAAACAGTTTTTGCAATCTTACCGGAGATTTCGCCTTTGTTGATAAGAGCGATCAATCCACCAATTCTTTCTGCACCCACTGAAAATTTATCGATCGAAGTGTTCTCTTTGTTCACAATGCCGAGGACTTCATCTTTAACCCAGTTGGATGTTTTTTTGGCATCACAAGAAATGCTGAGAGCTTTCTCAAAGTATTCTGAAATTTCTCTCTCGGAAGTCAAAACTTCCGCATCATATTCGGGTAACTTGTGTTCGCTGATGAATCGAAGTTTTTTTTCGTGAGGAAGTTCTGGCAGAGATTTTTGTATCTCGTTGATTTTTGATTGTGGAATTTCAAAAGCTGGAAGGTCGGGTTCAGGAAAATATCTATAGTCATGACTATTTTCTTTTGTTCTCATCGGAATTGTTTTGAGTAATGTCGCATCCCACAACTTTGTCATCTGTTGAAAGGTTTCTCCTCGAGAATAAACGTCCTTTTGCCATTCGATCTCATATTCAATTGCTTGCTTTACAGCTTTAAATGAGTTAAGATTCTTTATTTCTACCCTTGTTCTAAATTCTTTCTCGCTTCGCGGACGAATAGAAACGTTTGCATCACATCTAAGAGATCCTTCTTCCATATTGCAATCTGATACACGGACATAGCGGAGAATGGATTTTAAATTATTTAGATAGACATAAGCCTCTTCTGATGAACGCATATCTGGTTCGGAAACTATTTCGATTAGGGGTGTGCCTGCACGGTTTAAATCAACATAAGATCGATTGATACTAGAGTCATGAGAGTGGATCAATTTTCCTGCATCCTCTTCCATATGAATCCTTGTTAGGTTAATAAATTTCTCAGTTCCGTCTTTTAATTTAATCTGAACTCCGCCGCCTGTTGCGTAAGGTTTATCAAATTGGGAAATCTGGTATCCTTTTGGAAGATCTGGATAGAAATAATTTTTACGATCAAATTTTGTGAAATTCGCAATTTGGCAACCCAATGCAAGACCTGCAATAATTGCCTTTTCTAAGACTTCTTCATTGAGTACGGGTAAGGATCCTGGAAGAGCTGCACAAACTGTCGCTATATGAGTGTTTGGTGATCCACCGAATTCTGCTGTAGCCGGAGAAAAAATTTTGGATTTTGTATCCAACTGACAATGAACTTCAAGACCTATGATAACTTCGTAATCCACATTAACCCCTCAATTCTAAGAATCCATTCCAGTCTGGTTGAGGGCTAATCTGGGAAAAGTAAAAAAGTTATCAAATTTTGTCGATTTAGTCTTTCTTCTTGGAAAACATATTACCGATACCAATCCAAATATGAGGAATATAGGCGCCAATAATGATGAGAACAAGACCAGCAAGAGTCTCTTTGGTATGAAGAGATCTCTCCTGATTGAATTTAAATAAACCAACATTGATAATTGCAACGTACCAACCAGAAACAATGCATACCAATCCTATAAGATGGGGAAGAATATATTTAGCTATCATGTGCCGACTATGCTAGATACTTCGTTGTTATGTCCACCAACTTTTTGGCAAGATTGTTGTAGGGAGGATACATCATCTTGATTGCAGAAACTGGTGATTGTTTGAGAACGGATCGTTCATGAGAAAATTGCTTGAAGCCAAAAAATCCGTGATAACTTCCATGACCTGAATGGTTCACTCCACCAAAAGGCAGATGAGAATTGGCAAGATGAATGATTAAGTCATTGATTACAGCTCCGCCCGAACTTGTAGATTTTAGGATTTTGTTTATTTTCTTTTCATCTTTTGTAAAAATATACAAAGCTAGAGGCTTGGGTTTAGAATTAACAAAATCTATTGCCTCGTCCAAGTTCTTGTAGGTGATGATCGGAAGAACTGGACCAAAAATCTCATCTTCCATGATCTTTGAATCTTTGGGAATTTTGGATAGAATCGTTGGCGCAATAAAATTTTGACTTGCGTCAACCTCGCCACCCAATTCAATTTTTGCTCCTTTGATAACTGCTTCCTTAATATATCCACTAACTCTTTCGAAATTTCTAGCGTTTACAATTCTACAGAAATCTTTTGATGAAGATTTGTCTTCGGTTTCGGAGCCAAAAAATTTCTTAACTGTTTTCTTCGCTTGCTCAACGAAATCATCAACTTTGGATTCTGGAATCAATAGGTAATCTGGTGCAACGCAAGTCTGCCCCGCATTGAGAAATTTACCCCAAAGAATTGAATGGGCTGCTTTTTTTATATCTGCTCCATCTGTGATGATCGCTGGAGATTTGCCACCGAGCTCCAATGTAACGGAGGTTAAATGCTTGGATGCGCGCTCCATGATAATCTTTCCAACATTTGTACTTCCAGTAAAGAAAATATGATCAAAAGGCAAATCCGTCAATGCTGTCGATACAGTATGATCTCCTTCAAAGACAGCAACTTCCTCTTCTGGAAAAAGTTCGGCTAACATCTTTTTTGTGAGAGCGGAAGTATGAGGTGTATATTCTGAGGGCTTCAGAATGACTGTATTGCCTGCAGCAATCGCACCAACAATTGGAGCAAATGCCAGATGAAATGGGTAATTCCAAGGTGCTATGATTAAAACAGTTCCCCGAGGTTCATAATGAATTTCGGATACCGCACCAAATAATGTGATTGGAGTGTTTGCTCGAACAGGCTTCATCCAATATTTAAGATGGCGGATAGCATCTCTACATTCAGCAATACTAGGAAGAATCTCAGACAGATCAGTCTCAGTTTCGGATTTATTGAAATCAGCACGCAGCGCTTCTCGGATTTCTGGTTGGTATTTGAAGATTAAATCTTTTAAGCTTTTTAATTTTTTTATTCTTTGTTTGGTAGTCGAATGTCTTAGTTCCAAAGCTTTTTTCTTTTGAAGAGAAAAAACATTTTCCATATCCTTTAATTTTTTTGAATCAATGCTTACAATTTTGTGAGGCAATACACCATTGGAGTTTTTCTTAAGTGGTGATAACTTTGTTTTTGGAACGGACTTGGTAGCAGTTTTAGTTGCCATGATTTACCTAACCTTTAGATGAGTAACTTAGCTATTAATGCTTCCGAACTTAGAATCAAGCAAGCCTTTTTTCGAAAAATTCTACCCAATTATACCCAACTTACGAACAATGGCTTTACTACGCCCTGGTAGTTCAACGGATAGAACATCGGTCTTCGGAACCGACAGTGGGGGTTCGATTCCCTCCCAGGGCAATTCTTCCAAGCTCAATATTTCGGAATTATAGTTCATTCTGTTCGAACTTTTATACAAGTTCATTTGGAGAATGATGGGTATTTCTTTCGGATGTTCAGTTTTAAAAATTCCCAATTTCATATTTATGTAAAAAATTGACTGCTTTTAGAGCAAATCGATAATTTAATGACAACAATATTACACGCTTGCACAATAATGACGTTAGGTTATTGAAAAAAGTACAAAATTGCATTCACGGTTAATAAATTTCTTGCTTTAGTGAATGGAAATGAAAAAACTAAAGATGGAATTGCCTTTTTCCAAGGTTCCCATTTTATTTATGATTGAAATTGCAGGATACAATAATCTACAGGAATTGCATTCCGGCAAAAACAGTTTAGTTTTTCGCGCATCCAAAGAAAACGAAACATATATCATTAAATTATTAAATAAAGAATATCCTGAAACTTATGCGATCAATCGATTTCGAAATGAGTTCAATGTCTTAAACAAAATTCATGGCAATGGCATAATTAAAGCTTTCGAACTGCTCAAATATAAGAACTCATATGCGATTGTTTTTGAAGATATCGGTGGAGAAACAATTCACCAAATATTCAATCGGAATGTAAATTATACAGTTTTGGAAATTTTGGATATTATGATTCTCGTTACCACTGCATTGGGAGAGATTCATAAAACTGATGCAGTTCACAACGATATAAAAGCACAAAATATAATCTATAATCCTAATACGAAACAGCTCAAGATTATAGACTTTGGTTCAGCAAGCTTTCTCAATAAACAATTTCTTTTGGATCATATGATGAGCTCAATTGAAGGGACACTTGCTCATATTTCTCCCGAGCAAACGGGACGAATCAATAGGTCAGTTGATTACAGAACCGACTACTATTCATTAGGTGTAACGTTCTATAAATTGCTTACTGGTGAATTGCCTTTCGACTATGCGTATCCAATTTCTCTGGTTCATGCACATATTGCTAAAACTCCAATTTCGCCATTCGAAAGAAATCGAACACCGATTATATTGTCCAAGATTGTTATGAAGTTATTATCTAAAAATCCAGAAGATCGCTATCAAACAATTGAAGGAATTCTCGCAGATATAGAAAAGGCCAAACAATTGCTTATCGCAAGAGGTTTGGATTTTCTGAAATACGAAGATCTAAGTATTGATGAACAAGATTTTTCTCGTAAATTTATTATTTCTAAAAGAATTTATGGACGAACGGAAGAGTTAGAAAAGATATTTCAAATTTTTCAATCTACATCTAAAGGAAATCTTGAGCTACTACTCGTTTCTGGAAGTTCTGGGATTGGTAAATCTGTTCTAATCAATGAAGTAAATCGAATGATTGCAAGTAGCCAAGGCTACTTTTCTTCTGGAAAATATGATCTATACAAAAAGTCGATTCCCTATCGAGCAATTACGCAAGGACTAAAAAAACTCATTCGCAAAATTCTTACTGAAAACCAAGATTCTATTGAGAATTGGCAAAATCTTATTCAAGCTGCAGTGGGCGAAAATGGTAAGCTGATTACAGATTTGATACCAGATTTGATTAATTTAATTGGTGCACAATCAGATACGATTCCGATGGAGCCACAGGAAGCAGAGTATCGATTTAGAAAAATATTTCTCCGATTCATAAAGGTTTTCTGCCGAACAGATTCTCCGTTTATTCTATTTCTAGATGATCTTCAATGGGCTGACAATTCCAGTATCGAGTTGATTGACTCAATACTATCGGATTCCGAAATCAAGAACTTTTTTCTAATACTTTCTTATAGAGATAAAGAAGTTCTTCCAACTGACGCCTTCGCAAATTTATTACAAAAAATTCAGGAAAATCCTGTTAATAAATATTTTATCCATCTCAATCCAATCACAAAGTCAGATATACAGGCGTTAATTGCTGAAACTCTAGGATTGCCAGCGGCAAAGGTAGATGAACTTTCGGATGTAGTTTATTCTAAAACATTGGGGAATCCTTTTTTTGTAAATGAACTTCTCCGTAGTCTCTATGATCGAGGATTCATCTATCTCGAAGATAGGACTTGGACTTGGGATATTGATCGAATCAAAGATGTGAAGATTTCTGAGAATGTAATTGACTTGATCATAGAGAATATGAAGGATCTCGCTCCTGATCGTTTGGAGATTCTAAAGATGGCATCGTGCATTGGATCCAGGTTTAGCTTGGATCTTTTCGCTGAAGTCGTTGGAAAGAATCGAGATGATTTTATGGAAGATTTGATTTTCTTATCCAATCAAGAATATTTCATATTGGGAGAGAAATTTGTAAGTTTTGTTCATGATAAGATAAATGAATCTGCCTATACTTTTTTGAATGATCAAGAAAAGGCACGAAATCATTATCTTATCGGATCCACCTATCTTAGAATGTCTGAAAGATTCAAGTTAGAGGAATTTATTTTCGTAATTGTGAATCAACTCAATTTAGGTAGCAATCAAATCTCATCGGATCTTGAGTTAGATCAATTGATCGACCTAAATATTTTGGCTGGAGAGAAGGCTCTAAATTCGAATGCACATATACAAGCCTTAAAGTTTTACGAAAAAGCAATTTCTCTTCTGCAGAACGCAACTTGGGAAAGCGATTACGATCGTTACCTAAATGCATTTATTGGTCTTGCTAAATCTGAATTTCTATCGAAAGACTTTGATCGAGCAGAAAAAACTTTCAATCTCATAATAGAAAAATCTAAATCAATTCTTGATACAATTGTTATTCACGAAATGCGATCTATGATGTTTGCAAGCCAGAATCGAATGCTTGAAGTGATTGATTTGCTCAAGATTGCATTGAAGGAATTGGGTGAGAAATTACCAGAAAATCCAACGAAGTTATCTCCCGTTTTAGATTTGATTCAATTCAAAATCAAAATGAGAAATCGGTCTGTCAATGATTTGAAAAACTTACATGAAATGACTGATCCAGTTGATCTTGCAAAGATGAAGTTATTGAACTCGCTAATTGCGCCATCATTTCTTGCGCAAACAAATCTCTTTCCTGTCATCGTGCTAAGAATGATTAACCTAACTTTAACTAAAGGCCTATCCCAAATAAGTCCATTTGCTTTGGTATCATTTGGAATGATCCAAGGATTTGGTTTAGGTGATTTTGATTTGGGGCAAAAGTTTGGGGAACTAGGAATTGAGTTACTGAAACGTCCAGATGCAAAAGTCTTTCGTTGTAGATCTTTATTCCTATTTGCCTGTATGATCAATCATTGGAAGAATCATGCTAAAGAATCCAAACCTTTGATTTTGAAAGCATTGCAAGATGGAATTGAAACAGGCGATATACAATATGCGGCCTATTCCTTAAATAATTATTTATTTCAATCTTCGCTGATTAGAGAAAATCTCAAAGCTGTCGAAGAAAATTTTGAAAAATACAATCTATCGATTCAATCATTAAATCAATGGAATGCGTACCAAGTGTTCAATCTTGAGAGACAATCCATTTCCAATTTATTAGGACAAAATCTCCAAATCACGAAGCTAAATGGCGAATACTTTCAAGAAGATATTGTCTTAAAAGAATGGATTGATACAAACAATGAGAACGGTCTTTTCCAGTATTATATGACCAAGTTAAGGTTGGAATACCTTTTTGGGGATATGGACATGGCATACGAATTTTCAAAAAAATGTGAACAATATGAATCAGCAGTTTTTGCTATGATGTTCATACCCGAGTTTGTATTTCTGCAAGGACTTGTCTCTTACCAACTATGGAATCGTTGTGATGGTAAATCCAAAAAAGTATATTCTAATGTGCTTAAAAGGAATTTAAAAAGACTCAAAGTCTGGGCTAAGTATTCTCAAGCCAATTACGGGCATAAATATGAAATTCTTTTAGGTCTGGAATATGCAACTAAGAAGAAGACTGATGATGCATTCCTTCATTTTCAAAATGCAATTGATCTAGCCAAATCAAATGAATTCTATCTGGAAGAAGCAATTACGAATGAATTATGGGCATCCATACTGGAAGAGCAGGGGCAATCTCGTTATGCTAATGTGCATTTGCTCGAAGCACATTATATTTATAGTTTGTGGGGTGCCGATTCAAAAGTAAAGCTTCTCGAAATTATCCATCCATATTTTAAAACTTACTCGAAGAGATATATTCGTTCTCAAGCTAGCGATTTGAGTTCTCAGTCAATTTCCAAATCAAGCTCAACTGCAGAAAATAGTTTCCTGGATTTAAATTCCGTGATCAAAGCATCTCGTTTGCTATCAGGAGATATGAATCTAGCAAAATTTCTAGAAAATATGATGATCATACTTCTGGAAAATGCGGGAGCGGAAAAAGGATTATTCTTTCTAAAACAGAATGACACTTGGATGGTCCAAGCTGAGGGTTATTCGAATTCTTTGAATATTTCTGTTCTCCAATCTCAGCCTGTCTATATGTCGAATTCAGATTCTCCTGATTCTGATGAACAGAAATTTGCTCAGACCATTGTGAATTACGTGATACATACAGAAGAGATTGTGATTTTGCATGATGCCACACTTCATGGAGTTTTCTCAAATGATGTTTATATCAAAAAGAACAAAATTAAATCACTGCTTTGTTATCCAATATTCAATCATGGTAATTTAGTTGCTCTAGCATATCTTGAAAACAATTTAACAACTGAAGCATTTACACGGGACCGTTTAGAGCTTCTTAAAATTCTTGGAGCTCAAATTGCAGTATCGCTAGAGAATTCGATCCTTTATTCAATGTTAGAAGAGAAAGTAAAGAAAAGGACAGAAGATCTTAATGAGGCATTGCTTGAAGTTCAGGGATTAAAAGTAAAGCAAGACGGAGATTATTTTTTAACTTCACTTTTGATTGAGCCACTTCGCCGCAATCAATCGAAAGCTCCAAACATCAAAATCGAATTCTTAACTGAACAAATCAAAAAATTTCAATACCGGGATTCCAGTTTAGAAATTGGTGGAGATTTGTCTGTAGCTGAATCCATTGAATTAAAAAATCGCAAATACTCAGTTATCATGAATGGAGATGCGATGGGCAAGTCCATGCAGGGGGCAGCGGGCGCATTAGTTCTCGGAAGTGTATTCGAATCAATATTGAAACGACTTGATTTAGATCGAATATCCAATGATGTATATCCCGAACTTTGGTTAAAAAACGCATTCAAAGAATTGCATACAGTCTTTACTACATTTAGTGGATCAATGTTGGTTTCGATTTTCATCGGTCTTATAGACGAGAAGACTGGATTATTGTATTATATTACTGCCGAGCATCCGATTCCTGTTTTGTATCGGGACAAGAAAGCAAGCTTTCTACCAATGTTATACAGCTATACTAAGCTTGGGATGTTGCATACAAGAAAGAAAATTCAGATCAATACTTTTAAATTATTAGATAATGATATCTTGATATTTGGATCAGATGGAAAAGATGACTTTCTCGTCTCTGATGGTAAAGGCGATAAAGTTATTAATGAAGATGAGACGTTATTCTTGGAAATCGTAGAGAATTCAGTCGCGGATCTAAAAGAAATCGTAAAATTAATAAAAATAAAAGGTGAGCTCATGGATGATTTGTCTCTCGGTAAAGTGATCTTCCAGCTCCCAGAATCCGAGAAAAAATTATTAGAAAATCGAAACTACGAAAGCCAATATATAAAATTGCAAGAATTATATGAAAGTAGAGACTATCGCAGAGTTATACAATTATTTGATAATTTCTTAGAAGAGAATCCGAATATTTTTTCATCTAAAAAAGTCCTTCGATTACTTATGGAAACATCAATCAAAATAAGAAATATAGAAATGCTTTTGAACTATGCAATTCATTATAATGAAAATTTAGGATTTGATATTGGTTCTCTTTCGGTGATTGCTAGATGTTATAAATTATTAGGTAAATTGGAATTAGCAATTGAGTATGCTGAACGAATTCGACTTCGCTATCCAGGAAATGTAAAAAATTTAAAATTGCTTTCAAGTCTCTATAGAAGAACTGGAAATCTTAAGCGAGCAGAAAAAATTCTTTCGCAGTCAGAGTCACCAGATCAACCTTCAGTTTGAAATTTCTCAACTTTTTCACTTGACCCATAATAATTATTGAATTTTCCTTAATTATACCTATGAAAGTTAATAATATCCTTGAAACCATTGGCAATACTCCGCATGTCCGCTTAAATCATCTTTTTGGCAATAGTCATGAAGTATGGATAAAGTTAGAAAGAGCCAATCCAGGTGGTAGCATCAAAGATCGAATCGCACTTGCGATGATTGAAGATGCCGAAAAATCTGGACAACTTAAGAAAGGCTCAACGATTATTGAACCTACTTCTGGCAATACTGGAATTGGACTTGCCATGGTTGCTGCAGTGAAAGGCTATTCTTTAATTCTTGTTATGCCAGAATCCATGTCAATCGAGCGAAGAAGAAATATGGCTGCATACGGTGCAAAATTTGAACTGACTCCGAGAGAGAAAGGAATGTCTGGTGCTATTGAACGAGCGAAGCAGATGCTAGAAGAAATTCCTGAATCATGGATGCCGCAACAATTCGAGAACCCAGCGAATATTAAAGCGCATGAAGAAACTACTGCGTTGGAGATTTTAAAAGATTTTCCTGAAGGTTTAGATTTTATAATCACTGGAGTGGGAACGGGCGGACATATAACTGGATGTGCACGTGTTTTAAAATCCAAAATGCCTAAACTAAAAGTCTTTGCAGTTGAGCCAGAACTATCTCCAGTGTTGAGTGGTGGCAAACCTGGACCTCATCCGTTGCAAGGAATTGGTGCTGGCTTTATTCCAAAAAATTGTGATACTTCCGTGTTGGATGGTATAATCACTGTTAGCAAAGATGAAGCATTCACTTATGCTCAACGTGCATCTCGAGAAGAGGGAATTTTTCTAGGAACATCTAGTGGTGCAAGCCTTGCAGCTGTAGCTAAGAAGATTAAAGAAATCGGAAGCGGTGCCAAAATTTTAACTTTCTGCTATGATACGGGTGAGAGATATCTATCCGTGGATGGTCTATTCCCGACTGAATAAAAAATCGCTGGTTTTGGTAGAGTCACCTGCCAAAGCCAAAACCATTCAATCTTATCTAGGAAATAATTTCCAAGTTTATGCTACGGGAGGTCATATTGTTGACCTTCCTACCTACAAACTCGCAGTTCATGTAACAAAAGATTTTGCTATCGATAAAGAAATCATTCCTAAGAAAAAGAAATCCGTAGAAGCAATTATTCAAAAAATTCAAAAAGCAGATACTATTTACGTAGCAACTGACCCAGATCGTGAAGGGGAAGCGATAGCATTTGATATTAAGAATCTAGATCCAAGCTTATCTGCGAAAAAAGAATGGATTCGAGTTGGATTTCGTGAAATTACCGAACAAACTGTACAAGATAAAATTCTTAATCCTGACTCATTCAATGATCGAATCAGGCAATCCCAAGAAACTAGAAGAATCTTGGATCGCTTATTTGGATACTTGGTCAGCCCATTACTTTGGAAAAAAATTGCACAAGGACTTTCTGCGGGTCGCGTACAATCAGTACTATTAAAATGGATATGTGAAAGAGAAAAGAAAATTCTCGATTTTAAACCAGAAGAGTATTTTGATATTGATGCATTGCATTTAGATAAAAATAATAAATTAATTAAATTTTCTTGGTTAGGTGGAGATATAGTATCGAAACCTAAAGTAGAATTTTGGAAAAAGTTAAGAATTGATCCAAGTAAAATTGATGAAAAGAATAGTTTTCCCATAAATGATAATTTTAAGATCATCGATATACAAATCAAAGAAACTTCTGAGAGTCCTCAATCAGCCTTTAAGACATCAACACTTCAAGAGACAGCAGCAAAGGTATTGGGATTCCCCCCCAAGAAAACAATGCGATTGGCTCAATCTTTATATGAAGGTATTGATCTGGTTGGAGGGAAAAGGACAGGACTCATAACCTATCCTAGGACTGACTCGACTCGGATATCTTCCAAAATTGTTAAGTCAGCACTCTCGATCATTGAAGCCAAATTAGGTAAACGCTATATGGGTCGCGAGTCTATAGCTAAATCATCAAATAAAATCCAGGATGCGCATGAGGCAATTAGACCGACTATGCTCAATTTGGCTCCTGATGATATCAAGAATTCTCTAAGCAATGATGAATTCAAATTGTATGATTTGATTTGGAAAAGATTTTTTGCTTCATTGAGTGCGAATCGTACGGGTAAGAAATCTACGACAAAGCTTGAAGGTCTTGGAGAAAATTGGAAGCTGGAAGTTTTTCTTGAGTTATTTGATGGATACCTCAGATGGTATGATCGTAAGAGCAACGATCAAGTCTTGCCAACTTGGAAGATAGGAGATTCTGTAAAAATCCATGAGATATCAATTGAAGTAAAATTCACTGAGCCACCACCAAGATTTAACTATGCAAGTCTTATAAAAAAAATGGAATCCACAGGAGTAGGTCGCCCGTCTACCTATTCGCAGTCCATCGAGATTTTATCAGAACGAAAATATATTGAGTGGGAGAAAAAGTTTTGCAAGCCAACTGGATTGGGAAGCCAGGTAAATTTATTTTTAGTTCAGAATTTTGCAGAATTTCTAGAGGATGATTTTACTAAAAATCTAGAATCTGATTTGGATGATATTGAGAATGGTGAGAATTCTAAGTCTCAGGTGTTAGAACCTTTTTATCAAAACTTGCAGACTCGTATAAAAAACCAAAATCTTTCACCGGTATCCAAAAATTTATGCCCTATATGTGAACAAGGATTTGTCCAAAGGAAGAAGGATAGAAAAGGAAAGTTAATCGCTTATTGCTCTCGCTATCCAGAATGTGAATATGGAGAATATTTATGAATCTAAAACATCCTAAGAATAAATCAGATTTTCCGATTAAGAAGTCAGAAGAAGAATGGAAAAAAATTCTCACACCAATGCAATTCTCTGTTGCTAGACAAAAGGGAACAGAACGTGCATTCACGGGCGAACTCTATGAGAACAAAAAAACTGGGACTTATAATTGCATTTGTTGTAAATCTGAATTGTTTCATTCAGCTAAAAAATACGAATCGGGATCTGGCTGGCCGAGTTATTGGGAGCCAGTGAGTGATGAGGCTGTTGCTATAGAAGAAGATGTCTCACACGGAATGCGCAGAGTCGAAGCCCTATGTGCAAATTGTGGAGCTCATCTTGGTCATGTGTTTCCTGATGGTCCACAACCGACTGGTCTTCGTTATTGTATAAACTCTGCATCTCTCGATTTTAAAGAAAATTAAATTTTCCAACTTTAGTTAATTTGAGATCTTTTACCTAGATTGAGTCATTTCCGATCTGTCCCTTAAGTTGACGCGATCCCATTTTTTTTAGGAATGGAGATTCGAGTTTCTCCTGATGGAAAAAAGCCCGGGGCTTAAGCCCTGGGCGAGAGTTCACAATCCCCCCTTTTTTTTCTTGACATACCTAACGGCATTAACTATATTGTCATTATTAGCTAATGGTGTTAGGTATAGAATTTCTTTTCTATCCTAGTCCAGAAGTTATAAATTGAAAAAAGGAGGCTTATTATGGCCGCAATAATTGGATTTTTTATCGGGCATTGGGTACTTTCTGCATTTGCTCAGACTTTTTTTCTGCATAGATATGCATCTCATCGTATGTTCACAATGAACGCATTTTGGGAGAAATTTTTCCATTTGTTTACAATACTGGCTCAAGGTCCGTCTTTTCTGAATCCACGAGGTTACGCAATATTGCATCGTATGCACCATGCTTATAGCGACACGGAATTAGATCCACATAGCCCTCACCACTCAACAAATTTTTTTAAGATGATGCTCAAAACAAAGCATATCTACGATGATTATTCTTATGGTAGAGTTGAACCCAAAAAACATTTTTCAGGTGACACTCCAAGTTGGCCTATAGTAGATAATATCGGTAAATCTTGGATATTTAGAGTTCTAGCTGGTGCAGGGTACGTTTTGTACTATTGGGCTTTTGTTCCACAAGGTGAATGGGGTTGGTATCTTTTGCTTCCGCTCCATTGGTTTATGGGGCCCATTCATGGTGCAATTGTGAATTGGGGTGGCCACAAATACGGCTACGTAAATTTTTCTAAAACAAAAGATCAATCTAAGAATACGATTCCATTTGATTTTATCGTTCTAGGTGAATTGTTTCAAAATAACCATCATGGGCGAGGAACAAATCCAAATTTCGCATATAGATGGTTTGAATTGGATCCATGTTATCAAGTCATGCGAGCCTTGCAATTTGTTGGTATCATTAGAATAATGAATACACTTCCGGTTGAAGAGAACAAAGAACTAGAATTGCAACTTTCCGCTTGAACTGACGTCCCATATTTGTAACCCTGACTGGTGTATGCAAGGTTCAACAAAACCAATACGCCGGTCTCGCGGTTCGCTTTCTCGAACTGAGATTCTCTCGGCTTCTATGGATATTATATTAGAGGAAGGTGTTGAAGCACTTTCCATGCGTCGCATTGCAAAAAAAATTGGCTGTAGTGTCGCTAGTCCTTATACCCATTTTCAAAACCAAGAAGAGATCATTCGCCATTTAATTCTAATAGGTGAGAAGCAGCTAACGCATGATTTACGAGAGGCTCAGAAGAATCGCGGTGATGTCTACCAGAGTCTTGATGCCATAGCCCATGCTTATTGGAATTTTGCCTCAGATAATCGCGAATTGCACAAGTTGATGTTCAATGCTGTAGGTGGAAAATTGTATCGGCAAACATTCCCATCATTACCTACAAGTTACAGAGTGTTCTTAGAAACCATAAGACAGGGTATCTCATCTGGGGAGATTCTTTATTCCAGAAAAGATTATCCAGCAATCGCGCGAACTATGTGGTCTTGGATGTACGGACTCATTGTACTTGAGATGAATGAACTACTTAGAAAAAGAAAAGACTCTGATCCTATCCAAGAAGGAATTCAATTGTTTACTATCCTACTCAAGCGCGGTGGCGAACTCAATTTGAAACTTGATAACTAATTATTCCTGTTGTCTTAGAATCTACAGTTAACAGTTGATTGTCATAACTCCATTCAATATCACCCGATTTGCTAAGCACAACAAATCCTTGAGGAAAATGCACTTCTGGAATAAAGATTTCTGTTGGATAGGGTAGATTCCACTCTTCAACGGTATACTGGATATCAAAAGAATTTTTTCTGCGATCGAATCGGAAGCTTATCTCGTTGCCTGAAATAAATTTCGGATAAGGCCTAGAGAATCCTTCAATAGCGCGTCCTCCGCTACCATAGCCTTGTCCATTGGTTACTGAACTTAAGAATGATTCATCTATTTGGTCTATCGAGTAAATACTCAAATCCTCTTGATTCCATTGATCTCCGATCATTAGATCATTTCGATTGGTCGCTGTATAATTCCATAAACATGAATGAATTCCCAGTGAATCAATTGCATTGTACATTAGATCAAGCGCAAGAATATGCATTTTCCATATCTCACTACTGCGATTGCCTTTCTTCCATTTCTTGTAGGCTGCACCAGATTCTAAGTCAAAAGGTATTCCAAATTCACCAAGTAAGGTAGGAACATTCTGTTTATCGGATGCCTGTTTAATCCTTGCTAGCTGATTTCTATACATTTCTTGAATGCCATTTCTTCCGAATGCCAAACCCATTTTGTTTGTATCAATAGTGATTGGATAATTGAACTTTTTGAAAATTAAAGTCGGTAGGTCATACCAATGATTAGCATTTACCGAATTTTTGGGGAGATCTATCACATAATCTGGTGAAATGGCAGATTCTAAAGCTTCTCTCTCAGCAAATACAATCCAATCATTTCTTACCGATCGTATTGACTCTGCTACTCGATGTATAAAAGGAATCATATAATCCCGATCAAAATCTACGACTCGCTCTCCAACCTTGCAGAAAAAATCATTGTTTAGCACAAAAGGCATATCATCTTTGAGTTCCCAAGCTCCTTCTAGTCGAAAGGGATCTCCTAAGCTATCTTCTGACCAGAGAGTGTTTCGATTCGGATTGACCACGACATTTTTCTTTGGATGGAATCCGGCACGAATCAAAGACAATTCTAAATAGGGAAGTTCTATCGAATATCCAAAACTGGAAAACAAACCGTCTATAGGTGACCAAGCGAGTCCAGGCTTACTCGGTTCTTTGGTTTTATCGCGATTTGGATCAAGTCCTCGATCATTCATTTTGTGACCGATCCAACCACGAGAAGGCTCGTTTAGACTATCGAATCCTAAAACCCAATCCATATCTTTGACTCGGTTCGCAATTTGTAACATGCTTCCTAGATAATGATTTTGCAGATAATCCTGTACATTCTGTCCGTCAATCATGAAGGACTTGGCAAAATCCCTTCCGCCAAAAAATAATGTCCACATTATAGCATTTGCAGGATAACGGTAGTTTTGTGACCAGCACATTGTGGGATAATTCTCTTCCTGACGAATTCCAGGTCTTGAGTAATCGTAGGAATTTTGCATTACAATGCTTGAATCAGAGGATGCGATTTTGGAAATATCCATTCCTACTTTTTCCAAAGTCCATCCTGGAGCACCGTCACCACCGGTCATTCTAGACCACACATCTTGATGGAAATCAATGAATAAATAAAAGCCATAATCGTGAGCAATTTCACAAATTTTTTGAAAATAATCTAAATATTCTTCATCGTAGATTCCGGGACCTTTGTGTTCAACTGCTTCCCAGGTAGTCAGTAGTCTAAGGCAATTGAAACCCCAGTTTTTGAGGCGGTTGAAATGATCATGGGCGTCTTCTAAAGGAAAAGGTCTTCCGACAAAACTCACTTCCCTGTGATCAAGAAAATCAGTCGGATATTGTGTTCCACCATTCGGAAAAGGAACTTTGGTATCTCCACCCAAGTTGATTCCTTTTAGTAAAACCTTACGCTTGGTTTCTGATTCGATAAACCATTGTTTGTCAGTGGATAACTTTTTTAAACCTTGTCCCATAGACTAAAAATAAAAAATATTTTATTTTTGTCATTGGTTTTATTCAAAGTTCCTAATTGAAATAACTCGTAGGTTCTAAATTGCAGAACGCTTTGTCCGAAATATAATTATTGAAATCAAATGGTTTAAAATCGCAATTTGTCGCGGGATAGATGAGCAAATTCTCTCTACAAGTTTTCGCATCAGATTTTCGATACGTAATTCTATCCCGGATCGATGAGTCTCCCGAAGACTTGGAGAACAATTTGTCCACAAATATATAGGCTTCTAGTAATTTCATGGAATCACCGCCTTCTTGCGTGCATTTTACAAATGCGATTGAGAGCAATTCATCTTTAATTGTTTTTTCGGGAACAGTGTCTTCCGAATTGATAAGATCACTATCGGATCCACTACATCCAAAAACAAAGAAAAGTAAAATTAGAAAAACTAGGTATTTGATCGAGCTGGAAATTTTGAACCGAATGGATAATGGAAAATTGTCATAAAAAAGTTTAGATGTGGACATGTTATTGCGAAGATTCATTTGTCTCTAATCGGTTAGACTGGTATAAATAACCTACAATAAACCAAAAAAATATAACAACTTCATCATCTTGGAAGTAGCATTGCAAAAGCCCTGCAAGAAAGAATCCAACAATTCCAAATGTCCAGCCAATATCTGGGAATTCCAATTTAGAAATAAAAACCGAATTCGCTATAAAATAGACAAGTAGAAAATATAAAATTAAAACAGGAATTCCATAAATTGCTGCTATATGGAAATAATCATTATGAGCATGCCCCCTTTGTGTAACTTCGTAGAAATAGACTAACTCAGGAAACGTTTCGCTACGTTCTTTTCTTGCGATTTCGATTTCGCTTCCATAATGACCGGGACCTACGCCAAACCAAGGGTTTGCTTGAATCAATTGAAATGTAGAATCCCATATAAAATTTCTACCAGAATCGGTATGCTTCTCTGAGCCAAGGAGAGGAGCAACGACTCTTCTAAATGGTTCTGAGACTTTCCAAGAAACAAAAGATCCTGCAATCACAATGATTAAACATAAAACTGGAATCCATAGACGATTGGGTCTAGGCAATTTACGTTGAATCCAGATGATTGTGCCCACAAACAATCCGAAGCCCGCGCCAATCATAGATGATCTTGCATTGTTGAGTAAAAATACAATGGTCGCAATCAGTATAAAACCAAACCATAATAAACGAATCTTCGTAACTTCTTTGGACACAATACTATATAAAAATCTAAAAAATATCCAAGGATAAACCAGTAGCAACAATCCACCATAAGTTAAATGTGTATTCATTAAACCGATGGGAAGGTTGATTGATAGTGATCCAATTCGGGAATAGTTATGTTGGAAACCCCAACTTTTCATATCACGATAGAGTGAACTGATAAGCCAACCCAATCTATAATCAGAAAAAATTGATATAAACCCCGTCGAAACAAGAACTATTGTAAAGATTAGAAAAGACTTCTTAATCAATGGAAGCTCTTCTTTCTTCAGTATAGTGAAGCAGAGAAATCCAAAAAAAAGAAATACATCTTTTGTTTCTGAATTCCAGCCTCGTTTCAATTCCATAAACTCAAAACCCGAATTTGCATAATTGAATAATAGAATCAAAATTTGCGCAGACCAAAATAAGCTAGCTATCAAAAAAATATTTCTTGGTCTATCGGGAAGTTGCCTTTGTAATAAAAATGAAATAACTGCGAGCATAAGAAAGCCTTGCCCGAGAGAGACAGAAATTGCGCTCGTTACAATGGATGAGCATAGGAAGAATAGGAAAAACTTACGACTTATCATTTTTATCTTGCAACTTCCAGTCTTCGAGCATAGTTTAGAAAAGCAAGAGGTTCTCTGCTTTGAAAGTTCTTTATTTTACAGACACATTTCTTCCCAAGATTGATGGAGTTGCAATCTCCATTCGAAATTTCTCAGAACAACTAGTTTTGCGCGGACATGAGTTTATGATCTGTGCGCCAAAATACGGGGAAGGAGATTTTGACCGGATGGGAGAAGGGATCAAGGTAGAGAGATTTCGCTCAGGTTATCTTCCTAGTTATCCCGATATCAAGGTTGTCTTTCCCTCTCCTCAGAAGATTAAAAGAATCATCAAAGAATTCAAACCAGATGTGGTTCATATTCATACACCAGGTTTACTCGGTCAGTATGGTGTAAATGCCACCGAAAAATATGGAATCCCAACAATTGGAACTTATCATACTCTTATGTCAGAGCAGGATATGTATGTCTCCTTCTATCGATTGTTAAAGCTTGATAAATTGTTTTCTCGCGTGAATAAATTTGAGAAGAAATTGACACCAAAAGATTTATTAAAAGTGGAAAAAATGGATAACTTCAATTTTCGCAAAAAAATAATCTTGAAAATATGCAATAATTTATATGATCGATGTGACTTAGTTATTTCTCCTTCACACTTACTTAAGAAACAATTGCTCGAATTTGGAATTAAGAAACCTATTACTGTTGTGTCCAATGGAATGGATCTCCAGAGATTTAAAGGTGAAGTCAAAACCTTGAATACCGATTCTCCAAAACTATTGCATGTGGGAAGAATATCTTACGAAAAAAATTGTGATGTTGTAATCAAAGCATTCTCCAAAGTTTTAGAGAAAATTCCCAAGGCTACTCTCACAATAATCGGTGACGGACCAGCTATACCATCCCTTCGTAAGCAGGCAGAATCGTTAAAAATTTTGGATAAGATAGAATTCAAAGGTTTTCTTCCGAATACCGAACTGCACAATCATTATCCGAACTACGATGCTTTCATCACGGCATCTACAATGGAGACGCAAGGATTGGTCATTTTGGAGGCGATTGCTTGTGGCCTTCCAGCAATTGGTGTCAATGCATATGCAATTCCTGAACTCATTCATGATGGCAAAAACGGCTACATTGCGAGTTCATTTGATTATGAGACAATGGCTGAGAAAACGATACAATTATTATCCGAGCCAGATCGCTATAAAGAATTTTCCAAAGCTTCTATAGAAATCGCATCTCATCATGAGATGGAGAAATGTGTGGATCTTATGGAAGAAGTTTATAAATCAGTTGCAAGCCTAACAGGCAAAACAAAAAAGACAACATTTATGAATCTTATGCTAAGTGTAATGCCAGACTTTCCAGATTTCTTGAGCTTAACCGAATTGTCTAAGTTAGCCGACTGGCAGAATCGAGATAAGTAAACAAGAACCTATCGAATTATTTATTTATTTATTTATTTGACTCATGAATTGATAGGTTTTTTTATTTAGGATATTTTATTTCTAAACTGTTCGTAGGCTTCCAATACTCCTTTTTCGTCTTCTAATTGGGGCCAATGTCCTATATCTTCTTGTAAGATGAAAATCTGGGGATTCGGTATCAATTCTTTGTATCTATTAGCCATATGGATACCTGAATTGGGATCTGCTGGACCGCAGATGTAGCATAGAGGAATTTTGGTCGTTTGCATGGCTTCAATCCAGCGCTTTTGAAATAAATTTTTATCGAATACCATTCGTCCGATTAGATGGGCAACTCTAAGTCCTTGATTGTAATTGAGTATATCCCATTGTATGTCCAAAAATTCTGAGCTCGGTTTTGTTTTTTCTCCAAAAACTTTTAATACCGAGCTCTCTACGGATTTTTTATTTAATAATTTTGTAAATATTTTACCAATAAATTTCGGAGTTTGTGAGAGCAATCGCTGAATTAGGCGAGGTCGATACACATCCATAAATAACCCACCGTTCATAAATGCAGAAGATAGGATCTTGAAACTATTTTTGGATTCTTGTTCTCTTGCTATCAGCTCTTGTACGACACTCACTCCCAGATCATGCGAAAAGAAATGTGTTTTTGTAATATTTAACTTCTTTAGAAGTGCATCGATGATTTCACATTGATTGGGAAAATTGTAATTATGATTTTCTGGTTTATCAGAAAATCCCATACCCAATAAATCGATACCAGTAATCCTATATTTCTTAGATAATTTTTCTATTGTATTCTTCCATTCGAAACTACTGTAAGGATATCCATGAAGAATGAATAGATCTTCTCCATTACCTACTTGAAAGTAAAATGTCTCAAATTCTTTGTATCTAAAAAATGCACCCGAATTCTTCCAATCCAAAACTTCTTGATTCATAGATTTTAACTGAATGAAAAATGTAAATTTTTGTCAAGAAAAATAATAGACCGTTCTATATATTATTGGAAACTAGGTTATGGGATCTAAAGGAATTTCCACTAAACAGAAAATGATTGAGGCGACAGCTATATCCTTGGAAGAAAATGGATATTTGGCTACGGGTATTAATGAGATCGTACAAATGGCTGATATACCGAAGGGATCTCTCTATTTCCATTTTCCCGGTGGCAAAGAAGAACTAGCAAGTCTGGCCTTAAAACATTCTGGAAGAGAATTCTCTGCTCTCTTTCAAAAAATCCTAGTTACATCATCTTCACCAATGGATGCGACACGGAGAATTTTCCAAGCACTTGAGAAAAGAATTGTAGACAGCGACTTCAAGAAAGGCTGTCCAATTGTTATATCCGCACTAGAATCGATGCAGACTGAATCAAAAGTACAATCTGTATGCAAATCCATCTATAATGAATGGATAATAGGCTTCGAGAATTACTTTATAAGTCAGGGCTACACCAAAAATCAAGGTCATGACTTATCTGTTAGTCTTTTTGCTCTATGGGAGGGCGGATTGCTTCTAGCCAAATTGCAAAAATCCAATATTGCTCTACGGTCGGTACTTAAGATTGCAGAGAATTTAATTTCTACGTTTCCCAAAGATAATAAAGCCAAATAAAAATAGTTTTTTAGATTTGTGCTTTATTATAAATGGAAAGACTTACTGTTTATAATTGCTCGAAAAAGTCGTTACCTTTGTCATCAACAACTATAAAAGCGGGGAAATCTACCACATCAATTGACCAGACTGCTTCCATTCCAAGTTCGGGAAAATCTAGAACTTCGACTTTTTTGATATTATCATTGGCAAGTAGGGCAGCTGGACCTCCAATCGATCCCAAATAGAAACCACCATTCTTCTTGCAACTTTCGGTTACCACTTTCGATCGATTGCCTTTAGCAAGAGTGATAAGTGAGTATCCTTTTTCTTGGAAGATTGGAATATAGCTATCCATTCTTCCTGCCGTAGTCGGACCAAATGATCCTGAAGGCATTCCTTCGGGAGTCTTTGCTGGACCCGCATAGTAGATCGGATGATTGCGAAAATAGTCAGGTATCGGTTTGCCTGAATCCATCATCTCTTTTATTTTGGCATGAGCTATATCTCTTGCAACTATCAGCTTCCCAGTTAACATAACTCGTGTTTTGACTGGGTGCTTAGTTAGAATATTCAATATTTCTTCTATAGGTTGATTGAGATCAATTGCTATTGAGGTTCGATCAATTTTGCTAAGATCCTCCGCAGGTAGATACTGAGCTGGATTCATTTCTAACTGCTCGAGAAAGATTCCTTCTTTAGTAATTTTTGCCTTAATGTTACGATCTGCACTACAACTGACACCAATCCCAACTGGACAAGATGCACCGTGTCTTGGAAGTCGAATGATGCGAAGATCATGTGCAAAATACTTTCCACCGAATTGAGCTCCTATCCCATTCTTTTGTGCCACTTTAAGCATCTTTTCTTCCAATTCAACATCACGAAACGCTATACCTTCATCATTTCCTGAAGTTGGAAGATTATCAAGATACCCGGCTGAGGCAAGTTTTACTGTTTTTAGAGTGAATTCTGCCGAAGTTCCACCTATAACAATAGCTATATGATATGGTGGGCAACCTGATGTTCCCAGAGTTCTCATTTTCTCATCAATAAATTTTTCTAGAGAAGTTGGATTGAGTAGTGCTTTGGTTTCTTGGAATAGAAATGTTTTATTGGCTGAACCACCGCCTTTTGCGAGAAAAAGAAATTCATACTTATCACCAGGTGTTGAATATATTTCGATCTGTGCTGGTAGATTGGATCCTGAGTTGGATTCTTCATACATAGTTTTCGGAATAACTTGCGAATAGCGCAGAGTTTTCTCAGTATAGGTTTTGTAGATACCACGAGAAAGTTCTTCAGCATCGTTGCAGCCTGTCATAACGTTCTCGCCTTTTTTTGCAAAAATGATTGCGGTTCCCGTATCTTGGCAAGTTGGTAATTTTCCTTCTGCAGCAATTACTGAATTGCGAAGTAAAGCTTTTGCTACGAAACGATCGTTATCTGTTGCTTCAGCATCTTCCAATATTTTGGCGACTTTCTTAAGATGTGCGGGTCGCAGATAATAAGAAAGATCAAAAATCGCTTCCGTTGCTAGATACTTCAATCCATCCGGATGCACTTTCAGGATTTCCTTACCTTCAAAATTGCTCGTAGAAACAAATTCTTTAGTTAATAATCGATATTCAGTTTTTTCGTCTGGGGATTGAGTGAAAGGATCTTTGTAGAAGAAGTCAGCCATATTTGATTTTCCTTTATAATATTCTGATAATATATTTTATCTTACCAGGTTGTATTTACATTTAGCAATAATTTTATTCTTCGAATTACGTCTTGAGGATTGATCATTTCCATACAGGCAAAATCTTTTCGAAAGCATGTCGTGTTACCGTAGATCGAACAAGGTCTGCAAGGTAGATCAACTTGCAATACACCAGTATCTTCTTGAGCGAAGGGGCCAAAACCAGAAAAGGGATGCGTTGTTCCATAGAGTCCGATCACGGGTTTTTTCATTAATGCCGCAATATGAACGTTAGATGAATCCATGCCGATCATAATGTCCATCTTTTCCATGATTCCAAGTTCACCACGGATTCCCAATTTACCACCCGTTACTAGAAAAACTTGTTCAAAATTTCTTCGAAGAGTCTGCAATATTGGCGCTTCATCTTTAGAACCAAATAAAAATATTTTTGCCTCGGGGAATTCTTCAATGATCATGGGGATCAATTTCTCAGATTTATGTAAAGGCCATTCTTTGAGTTTGTGTCCGGCAAAGGGTGCAAATCCAATCCAAAGTCCAGACTTTTTGTCAATACCCAAAGACTTAAAAAAGTCCTTGGCATACATCTTTGCGTCGCCATCAACATTGATCCAAGGACCTTTTCGAATTGGTGCATCCAATCCAGACTTTCGAAATACACTTAGATATCGTTCCACTGTATGAGGAATTGGTTTTAGCTTTTTCTTGAATCTACGAATATGTTGTTGTTTCTCGCGTCTTCCCTTAATGATTTTAAAAATATTAACACCTTTAAACCAGAAAAATAAACTGATCAATCTCGATCTCAAGCTTGCATGCAAGTCAATAACAGAATGATAAGGACCAAGAACATTTAGCTCATGAAATAAATAATAAACTCCCATGATTCCGCGATATTTCTTTAGATTGATTCCGATTACATTCACATTGGGAATATTGTAGAAGAATGGGGAAAAGTTGCCGCGAGTAACCACGGTTAACTGAACATTCGGATATGCAGCGGCAATTGCTACAAGTGCTGGTGTCATCAATGCGACATCGCCCATAGCAGAAAACCTAAGAACCAAGAGATTCATTTAGTTGTATTTTTATATAACGAAGGATTGAGAGACTTATCGTTATACATTTTCATCTGTCTATAAACTTTGAATCGCCTCTCGCCCGTTGCTAGATCGGTTAGTAACTCATCTAAACAAACAGACAAATCTTGCCTTTGTTCTAGAAGAATATCCAATTTATTTTTACAATTTTGAATATGTGTCGGGCTTGCATCTTGTCTTTGCGTTTGCTCTAACATATGATAGATTTTCAATTCGAGAATACTCATTCTGTCCATAAGCCAAGCTGGTGACTCTGAGTTCAGCCTAGCTCCTGCCTTTGGTTGAACATTCTTGAAGAGATCCCCAACAAAATCATCAAGTCTTTCTACGGTATCTGTTCTGTCTTGATTGAGGCTATCGATACTTCGCTTGAGTTTTACGATTTCGTCTACTGGGATATCGGGTCTTCGGATTTCGTCTTCGATATGCCATTGAATGGTATCGACTTGGTTCTTCTGATATAATGTATTCTCTAAGGTTCCTGATGGGTAAGGATTGGTGGATGGCTTTTCTTGCTTATGCCAATCTGCAACAGAGTTTTGAAAAATGGTTACGACTATTTTCGAATTGATTTTTTCATGAAAATCCATAGGTATCAGATTTTTCCAATCACTCGCTTTGGCAATCAAAAACAATCTAACCCAGATTGGGGCTTTTGAACCATACCAGTTGGTAGATTCGAAACTACGAATGGATCGAACGGATTAGTAAATTTTGACTTACTAGATTCTCAAAAAATCTAAAGGATACTTTCAATTCCAACTTTAAGTCTTGGAAAAATCAATTTCTCATCCAATTTCTCACCTGTCTCCATTCTTAAGAGAAAACTATCTCGGATATCTCCTTCTTCTGTCAGTGCCGTGAAGGTCAAAATATCAATTCCAAAAAGGTACAAAATCTGAGTGATTTGGAATAAAACGCCAGGCTTGTCTTTCATTCTTATATCCATTACGGTAAAATCACTTGATACCGGATTGTACAATTTCACAACCGCGGTTGGATCCGCAATTCTATGGACTTGGGTTCTGGAGAGTCCTTTCTCATGGATATAGTCGATTACGCTCACACCTTCGAAGAATAGGGCATTGAGATCTCTACGAATTAATTTGAGGATTGCTTCTGACATGTCAATTCCTGTCTGGGATCTCACTACGAAAACGTCCTGAACATAGCCATCTTCAGAAGTCTCCGCAATCGCTTCTAAAATATCCCATCCATGGGCGTATAAAACGGATGTAACTCTGTAAATGATGCCCATTTCGTTATTGGAAACGGTAATCTTGAGAAGAGTTGTGTCTTTTCTAGGCACACAGGAAAGATGTAGTATATTATTCTTCAATCTGTTTACTTTTTGAGCAGTTGCAACCATAATTTTATTCCTAACTAGAAGTTGCAATATATGTACCTAGAGAAATGAAAAGGGCCAATATTAAATTTTTGAAGATTAAAAAGCGAGTTTTAGACCGAAATTCACGGATTGAACATTTTTGGAAGCCATGGCTTCGACGAGGATTTTCACCATAAGAATATTCAGCTCAACTCCACCCACAACATAGCTCAGCGTGTTTGGCGCATTGGCTTTGCCTCGAAGATTTACTGCAAGCACTCCCGATTCTTGTCCCGTAGTTCCCCCAGGAAGAAGTGCCTGCAACTCGGCTGGAATATTTTGGTTCACCAAAGTCTCTTCCAAAGTCAGGGCAATGGGTCCTCGTCTCTGGAAATTCAAGGTCGTCTGTCCAAAATTCAAACTAGTTCCTGCACCGGCAAAAATCGTGAGAAAATAAAAAGTCCTAAAACCAGTTCGAACATCCATCGGAATACTTGTGATAGCAGATTCGAAATCAAGAGTAGTAGCTCCACCCCAAGTTCCAATAGCGGGTCCCAGTGTGATTGCTTGAGTTGCAGTATCATTGTAGGTTAAGTTAAAATTTTGCTTTTGGTAATGAACTCCCATTCCTAGAGATATTCCACTGAATTCAAAAATTCCTAATCCGTCGCTGTAATTGGGAACCAGATGGAATCGAAGCATAAATCCATAGCTTGCCACTTCCCCTGCGAGTTGGATTTTATCATCTTGTCTTTTCACTAGGTTTTCGATATCCGTTTCACTGAAATTATAGCGAAATCCATGAAGATATATATTGAATCTATGCAAAAAGTTCTTACTCGCCTCATCATTATCCGATGGACCGCCACCAAGTAGCCATCCGAGATTGAAGGCTGCATTCAAATTGGGCGCAACTGAGGCTCCTACATTGGGGAGTCCGCGGAACGCAAAATCTTGGTACAAAACGTCAATATCTTGTTTTTGTTGGCCGGCTGCCGTAATTCCAAAGCCAACTTGGAATCGATTGACAATTCCTGGACCCATCATCGCAGAATTGATATTGGATAGAACTGCAGTTTCTGTAATTGTTTCTAAAACTTTGTCCGTGTATTGGGTTTGAAGTGCCGTATCTAAAGAATTCAGTTGGAACCGAACATTTGCCGGAAGTAAATCACAAGCGGCACCTGTACAAGTTACTTCCGAATAGAGTTCGTTGCCAAAAAGCAATATCCCAGTATAGAAAATC
Organism: Leptospira sp. GIMC2001; assembly: GCF_028462125.1. Lineage (NCBI taxonomy): Bacteria > Pseudomonadati > Spirochaetota > Leptospiria > Leptospirales > Leptospiraceae > Leptospira > Leptospira sp. GIMC2001. The sequence continues at coordinate 1,271,100 of NZ_CP115468.1, forward strand.
CCTGCAATCAGGATAGAAAATGAGTGCTTATTTGGTTTCATTCCTTACTTATATCATCGGCTTTCTAGTAGTTCTAAGTTTAAAGGATGTAAACAAATAGAGCAACTAAAAACCAAAAGTTTGGGAAACTTTTTCCAAATAAGAGTCGGCTAAAATTCCCCAAGCCATCGATTCAGTTTGATGTATTCTAGGTTTTTTCGGATGATATTGCCCGATCGTAGAACAAGTCGCAGTGAACCAATTTTATTGATCTCGCTTGGGCAGTGGATAAGATTGAGCTTGCCCAAAAATCTATAGTTATTCGGAATTGCTTCTTTTAAGAAAACAAATCGGCTTCGGTCAGAAGTTTGAGATTCCCAATGGTGATAGGACTCTTGGGAAAATTCAATCTGATATCTTTGTGAATTCACGTAATTTTTCCAATCGGAGATTTCAGAGTCATGTAGAAATGGAAAGTAGAGAACCTTTCCCTTTTCAGATTCTATGACTTCGCGGATAGGCTGAATATAGGTTTGTATAGTTGCTTCTGCGACTTTCGGATTGGTATTGCAGTGGAAAAAAATTCTTATTTCCTGATCATCAATTGAACTATTATTTTCGATTTCGGCGATAATAGATGTAGAGAGAGCTAGGAACAAGAAAATTGCGGCTTTCATTATAGATATAAAAACGGCAATTTCCAATGGATTCCAGAAGTAAAATAGTCTAAAACAGAGAAAAGAATGCAAATAATAGAAAAATTCATTGATTACGGCCGAATGGTCAAATTTTCCCATTCACTTTTCGCTCTTCCTTTTGCGGGACTTGCAGCGATACTTGCGTTTCTGGAATCCGACCTTATGCTAAGAGATATTATTCGACTTTCGGTTCTCATAATTGTTGCCATGATCAGCGCAAGATCCGCTGCCATGGGCTTCAATCGTTACATTGATTCCGAGATGGACGAAAAGAATCCTAGAACTTCCGATAGAGAAATACCTAAAGGTAAAATCAGTCCAGCAAGCGTTTTGTTTTTTATAGGTCTTTCGTCTTTTGTTTTTTTGTTTTCTAGTTATTTAATCAATATGCTATGTTTTGTATTAGCATTTCCTGTTTTATTTATATTGTTCTTTTATTCTCTAGCCAAAAGGTTTACTCTTCTCTGTCATTTCATTCTGGGCATCGCAATATCTCTTGCGCCATTGGGGGCGTGGATTGCGATTCGAGAAGAATTTGATTGGATTCCAATGCTATTTAGTCTGGGACTTTTTTTGCATATTGCTGGTTTTGATATTTTGTATGCAATTCAGGATATGGACTTTGATAAGTCGGCAAACCTTCACTCTATCCCTGCAAGATTAGGAGAGACGAATTCCTACAGACTTGCAATAGCTTCGCATATAATAAGTTTGGCGTTCTTTGTGTTTGCGGGTTACGTTGCAATGCTTGGCTGGATCTACTATCTAAGCTTGGCTGTGGTTGTACTACTTCTTATCGAAGAACATAAAATTTCACATGATTATGCCAAGAGATTGCTTCCTCCTAGATTCTATCAGATCAATTCATTCATTAGCTTAATAATCTTCTTGGGAATTCTCATTGACAGATGGTCGGAAGTTCTTAACAAATTAGAATTACTCGTTCGGTTATGATACCAAAAATATTTCAAACATTAGCAATCGGTCCCATCGGTGTAATTGGTGAGACAACCATGAAGACGCTCGAATTTACTCGTGATGCAATTTCCAATAGTTTGCATTGGTCGGGCGAAAGTCTGGAATTTGTATCCAGCTTTCTTGTTTTCTGGGAAGAGGGCAAGCGCTCGATGGAAGAGACTGGTCAGAATCTAAAAAAATCTTCTGCAGAAACGCGCCAAAAAATTGAAGGAACAATCGAGAATACGGTAGCCTTGTTCAAAGGCACTTTGGAAAATCTTAAAATTTGGGAACGCACAACGGATCAGCTGATTACACAGAATCGAGTGCTATCAAGTATCCTCGGTTCATCGATGGATGATAAGATTCGACTAACAACCATTGACATGAGTTTTCGAGACAATAATGAAGATGTCTCAACCGAAAATGTTGTTAAACGATTTATGGAATCTGGAAAGAAAGAAATTATTGTTTATGTTCAAGGACTTTTTACGGATGAATCGCTTTGGAAAGATAGAAGGATAAAACTAAAAAACAGAAAGGTTCTTTCTCGTGGTCTATCTGAATATCTAGAAAAGAAAAATTATTTTCCAGTATTTCTTAGATACAATCACGGATTGCATATTTCAGAAAACGGAACCAAGCTGTTGAAATTATTTCGGGAATTGCACGAACTTCTACCAGATACAAAAGTTCATATACTATCCTATAGTCTTGGTTGCCTAATCATGCGAAGTATGTTGTACCAAGCAAAAAAAGCAAACGATAGATTTCTTTCGAATTTAGGACGAGTTGTCCATGTTGCTTCCCCCGATTGTGGTTCTTATTTAGAGAAGCTAGGTTTCTGGGCGGGCTTTCTTATGGAACGAACTCCTATAACTGCGGTTAAGATAATTGGTATTGTTGGCAATTTTCGCTCTGATGCAATTAAGGATCTTTCTCATGGAATCATACGAAGAGAAGATTGGGCTGCCACTTCACCATTTTTCCGTCATGGCAAAGATTACTATTTTGGAGAATTAGATGGATTCGACTTCTATCAATCCTATGCGGTATTTTCCCTTCCAGATGGTCCGTTGCTTTCTTGGCTTGGTGATGGAATTGTTGAAACCAAAAGTTTGAAGTATTTGAGCGAACGAGTAGTCAATAAATTATCCAATCCAGAGTCTAGAGTATTAGAAATTCATGGTGCCAATCATTTTACCATTTTGAGTTCGGGTAAACTTTTCAAATGGATCGATGGAATTTTTGAACCTTTAGGTAATAATTCTTGAAATTTGTTATTGCCTTAGCTGGATCGAGTGGATCTATCTATGCAGCTAGATTCATTCGAGCTATGGCTCAGGTTCCCGGTGAGTCGTATTTGATTGTGAGTCCTCCTGCGATTCGTGTCTTTCGCGAAGAATTCAGCACAAATGTATCTAATCCACAAGACGTATTGGACTTTAGTTTGAATCATTGGAACCAAGTTAGTTTAAAACATAAATTCCATGTTCGTCCGCACGGCGATATTGGTGCGGATATAGCCAGTGGTTCTAATCATTGGAAGGGAATGGTAGTTGTTCCTTCATCCATGAAGACAATCGCTGCAGTCAGAGCGGGTCTTGCTGAGAACCTCATTGAGCGTTGTGCTGATGTTAGCCTAAAAGAAAGACGACGATTGATTTTTGTTCCAAGGGAGACGCCATATAACAGAATACATCTGCAAAATATGTTGGCATTAGATGAAGCGGGTGCAATTATTTTACCAGCTTCACCGGGATTTTATCAGAATCCCCAATCTATCGAAGATTTAGGTGATTTTATTGCGGGTAGAATTTTCAATCTGCTTGGGGTTGAACATAATCTTTTCCCGAAATGGACTCCCACTGTGCAGTCTTGAAATAAGGAAAGGGCTTGCCTTTGGCATCTAAGCATACATAGGTGATCATGCAATCGATGATCTCACTGATTTTTTTCTTTTCTGGATTATTCGATATTGCAATAGCTTTTACATCTATGGATGCTTTACCAACTCTTTCAATCTTTGCATAGATCTGTATGATGTCTCCGAGTTTGCCTGGAGATTTAAATTTCACATCTTTCATGTTAGCTGTAACGATATTGGTAAATTGTATTTTACCCATCGCATACATGGCAACACCTTCATCAAGCCATGACAACATAGCTCCACCAAATAGATTCCCATGATAGTTTAGATATCCAGGCTGAACCAAATGCTGGGTTACAAGTTCCATGCCTTTGAGTTTATTGCTTTCTTGTGATTTATTTTTGAAACTAGATTCCATGGATTACGAGGAATGTTACGGATTCATATAATTCTTGGGAAATACTGGATTCGAACCAGTGGCCTCTACCATGTCAAGGTAGCGCTCTAACCAACTGAGCTAATCCCCCTTCTTAAGTAATACCATTCCAACAAAAAGCATTCTTAGGACAAGCTTTTTCGATCTAAGAGATTCTTGGATTTCGGTATCTTGGAATTCATAAAGTATTCCATAAATTCATCTTCTAAATTTTTTTTGGGTGATCGCCTAGAACGCCCTAGCAAAAACAAATCATTCTTCGATCGACTGATTGCTACGTAGAGGATTCGTCTTTCTTCTTGGAGACTCTCATTGGAAATTGTTGCGGGGGACTGGCTCCATCCACCCAAAAGATCTACAAAGACTGAATCAAATTCCAGACCTTTTGAAGCATGAATGGTCAATAGATTTGCAAGAGGGATTCCTGCAGTTTTGAATTCATGAATTCGAAAATTTGTTCTACATAGAATTCTAGTGTCTGGATTCTTTTTGATTAGTTTTAAAATTTTTTTTGTAGCATCATTGGTTCCTTTAATTCCTTCATCAAATAACCAAATGCCTAGATCAGATTTGCCTTTTCTTGCTGATACAACATCTTTCGGAATATAATCAGAGTTTTTCTGTATGGGAATTCTAGAAATTTCTACAATCTTAGGAAGGGATCTATAATTTGTTGCAAGAAAATGTCTCTTTAAAGGTGCAAAGTGTTCGCCAAATTCTAAGAATGGTTTCGGAGTTGCTCCGCGAAATCCGTAGATCGCTTGCCAATCGTCGCCTACAACAGTTATCCTTTCGGGATCTAATAGCTTAAGAAAACGCAATTGTTCTTCATCCGTATCTTGGAATTCATCTACAATCACTCGTCGAATTTTTGTCTTGGGCAATATCGTCCATTCTTCCTGGGATTCAAGTGCGTTCAAAAATATCTTAACCAGATCTTTGAATTCCAATTTGTTCTCTTTCGATTTGTATTCTTCCAATTTTTCTTGAGAAATTTTGTAGAGATCTGGGAAATAAATTGCAAGTCCACCATTTACTTCATTGATCAAGTATTTGAATGGAATTCCACCTATCGTAAATTTATGCTCACGTAAAAAATCTTTTAGAAAATTTTCCTTATCTGAATCTGTAAGGATGGATGGCGGTTTCAATTTAAATTCTGGATGATACTTTCTGATGATAGAGAAACAATAAGCATGAAATGTTTGAATGGCTATTCCATGTAAAGGATGAATTCGATTCAATCGCTCAGTAAACTCTAATGCTGCCTTTCTTGAAAATGTTAAAACAAGAACTGATTCAGGAAGTTCTTTCTTCTCTTCTAGGATCCGATTCATGATGCCAATCATTGTATGGGTTTTGCCAGATCCCGCCCCCGCGACTACTTGAACATAATTGGAGTTATCTTGTATAATTGCTTCTTGATCAGTATTGAACTTCATCTACTTTCTTGATATCAAGAATAGGAATATATATCAACTATGAAAAAAGTTTTTAGAAAATACTCAAAATTAATCTATCAAAACTTAGGTGATCTGTCCTGTATAACGAATGAGTATTAAAGTTAAGTCATCATCTTTTTGGATATTGACATCGCGAGTCCAATCTCTAAAGTCTTGCATAAGCTTTTCTTTTATGATTGGTAGAGGAAGCAGACAATTTGCTAAGAGTAAATCGGCAAGGCGAGTGGATCCATATTCGACAGAGCTTGGGTCATTGAGTTCTGTCACTCCATCCGTATAAACGCAGATGAGATCTCCCTCATTGAGATAGAGATAGCTCTTCTGGAAATTGGATTTATCCATGATTCCGATAGGTCTTGATTTTGTTCGAAATTCCGTGACTTCATTGTTGAGATGACTAACAAGAAGCGCAGATGGATGTCCCGCTGAAGAGAATTGTACAAGAGGTTCAGTTGAAGAAAGCGAAAGGTAAAAAGCTGTAACAAAATGATTGTTCATTTTATTCTTTAAAGATTTCTCCATCTCAAACATTACTTTATCAGGTGAACTTAGAATATTCTGGCAATGGGAGAAAGATACTTTTGCCATGGATGCAATAAGTGCAGCAGCAACTCCATGTCCGGAAACATCTATCATGATGACACCTATATTTCCTTCATCATCGATCAAGATATCATAGAAATCACCACCCACTTCTTTCATTGGTTCATATATACTTGTGAATTCCCAATTGGTTACATGATCTGGAAATGGTGATAGGATGGAATTTTGAATTCGCTTTGCAACTAGCAGTTCATTTTCTTTTAGTTCATAATTTTTTTGAATAAAATACAATCTTCGAAATAAAATTCCACCTTGAAAAAACAGAAAGAAGAACATTCCGTACCAGTATATCGAGATTTTATATGCAATTAGATCAAAATCTGCAAGAATATCATGTGTCACACAAGTTGCTAATATAATAAATCCTGAGAGTAGAATTCTCGATTCAATGTCTCCTTTAATAGAATTGTATACTATGATGTAAAGAAGAGGTAAAATTCCAATCAGAATGATCGCATCAAAAATCAATTCTAAATTGAGAATTCCAAAATCGAAAACAAGTATCAGAGTTGTAGCAACAAAGAAATATGTTGAGTATACAAGAATTCCTGTTTTAAAAATAGTTCGATGTTTACCCTTATAAATTTCACCTAGGAAAGCATATAGAAAAACCGGCAAAAGAAAAAGATTAAAATTGTAAATATATACTGGAATATTTGGATTCTCAAAGAAATTCATCGCAAGATAACTTGCAGTTATTGTCAATCCTCCATTGAAAAGAACCATAAGCGAATAGTAGAGAAATATCATATTCCCGGATGATAATATGAAGAGAATAAAAGATATGATCGCAAGTACGAAATAGAGACAGCCCAAGAGATAACGAGGCATATCTGCAAGTAGAATCGATTCCATGATCTGACCCTTTTCGGTAATCATGATGATTCGATCTGGACCGATAAAGTCCCGGTATTTAGAGTGAATATAGATTCGAAGTTCTTTGCCCTGATTTTCTGTCGGAAGTGTTATAACATGAGGGAAAATATAACTTCCCACTCGCTCATTCACTGAATGAGGATTTCCAAATTTAAAAATAGATTCACCATCCAAAAAAATCTCAAAATCTTCGAGAATGATTAACAAAAGTAAGGCGGGATCTCTATAATCTGTATAGGTGGGTAGGAATGTTCGAATGAGTAAATAGTCATCCCCATTTCTATCATTGGGAACGCCGGGTAATTGAAAAACTTGCCACTCCTGTTTACCTTTGGCAAGATTCGCGGAATCTAAATTTCTGCCCCAGACATATTCCCAGTTTCCATGGAGTAGAGTGAAGTCTTGAGGCGTTGGAGTCTCACAAGAAAAACTCAGGAGAACAGATGCGATGAGAAGTATTTTTAAAAGAATTTGGATCACGAGGTTTTTTAAATATGCAGATCCAGCTCAAAAAAGCGATAAAAACATTAAAATCTAAGGATTTCAGAGCAATTTTCAAACATACTGATTCAATTAGCAGTCAAACTGATAGAGTGCCAAAAGATGTCAAATGTGTCAAGGTTTGTTTCTGATAGATCTGATTTTTGAATCAGATGAAGAGATAGGACAATTTATCGTGAATATTGAGGCATTCCGAAAAATAGGAGAAATAATCTATGAAAAATTTTGACTCAAATGTTGCTGGTTCCTTGGATATAGCTCAGACTGAGGCTATTAAAAGAAAAAACCCTGAGCTTATGCCCGAGCATCTTTTATGGGGTCTTCTTACAAATCCTAACACATACTCTTCGAAAGCTCTGGGAAAATACAAACCACAGTCTCATGATCTTTTGGAGAAGTTGCCTAAATTAGGAGAGGCTTTGAGCTTCGATAATCTACGCACATCCAGTGGACTTGCTCAATGGCTAACCTTTGCATCAGGAAGGGCAGCTGAGACTGGACGATCTGATATCAACGAAGGAGACTTACTTAGATTCCTTGGGCAGATATTGCCAAAATTTAAATTCGATCCCAATGATTTAAAAATTGGCGAGGACTCAGGTGAGGAGAAACCAGATTTTCTAATCGATCTAAATGAATTAGCTAAAGCTGGTAAACTAGATCCTGTGATTGGAAGAACTCGCGAGATCCGTGCTGTCATGGAAATTTTGGGGCGTAGGTCTAAGAATAATCCTGTGTTAGTTGGACCGGCAGGTGTCGGAAAAACTGCTATTGTTGAAGGATTGGCTGATCAAATTATAAAAGGAAAAGTTCCAGACGTACTGCGTGATAAGACTGTCTTAAGCATGGACATGGGTAGTCTGATGGCAGGAACAAAATATCGCGGGGAATTTGAAGAAAAGATCCAAGCATTGCTTAGATATGTAAAGAATCAAAATGGTCAGGTGATCCTTTTTATAGACGAGATCCACCAATTGGTAGGAGCGGGAAAAACTGATGGAGCGATGGACGCAGCAAACCTATTGAAACCAGCACTTGCACGTGGCGACTTACATTGTATTGGTGCAACTACACCAGAAGAATTCCAAAAGTATATTCTTGGTGATGCAGCATTGGAAAGAAGATTTAGAAGTGTTCCGGTCAATGAACCAAATAAAGAAGATGCAGTTGAAATTCTAATGGGAATTCGAGATAAATTAGAAATCCATCATGGAATCAAAATTTCCGATGATGCTGTTATGAGCTCGGTCTATCTCTCATCCCAATACATAACTGATAAAAATTTACCAGATAAAGCAATTGACTTGGTCGATGAAGCAGCTTCTGCATTGAAACTTTCTGCTGAGGCAATGCCAACTGAATTGGTTGAGTTGCAATCTGAGATTCGAGCTAAGAAAATTCTTGCTCAAGTCGAAAAAAAGAATTCTGATATTCTCAAAGAAATTGAAGAATTGGAGAAAAAATTTACTGCGGGTAAAGTAATTTGGGAAAAGGAAGTGGAGAGCCTTCGAACAGTATCTTCAATCAAAAACAAAATCGACCGGATACGCTTTGAATTGGAGCAAGCTGAAAGTAATGCGAATTATGAAGAAGCATCTCGGCTAAAATACGCAGTTCTTCCCGAACTTGAAAAACAACTCAGTGATTACCAAGATATCTGGATTCTCACAAGCAGTCATATAGCTCAAGTTATATCAAGGCAGTCTGGAATTCCTGTTGAGAAAATTCTTAAAACGAAGCAAGACAATATCCTTGAACTGGAAAATTATTTACACAAACATGTATTCGGCCAAGAAAAAGCAATTCATGAAATCTCCGAGACTCTTATGACGGGTTATGCTGGTCTATCTGATGAGACAAGACCTATGGGATCATTTCTTCTCATGGGACCTACTGGAGTCGGTAAGACCGAAACAGCGAAGGCGATTGCGAGATTTCTTTTTGACAATGAAGATGCGTTGATTCGATTTGATCTTTCGGAATTTTCTGAAAAGCATAGTGTATCTAAGTTAATCGGAGCACCTGCAGGATATATCGGTTACGATGAAGGCGGAATTCTTACCGAAAAGATTCGAAGAAAGCCATACTCAGTCATTCTGTTTGATGAGATAGAAAAAGCTCATCATGATTTTTCCGATATTTTGCTACAGATCTTGGACGATGGAAGGCTTACGGATAACAAAGGTAGGACAATCAATTTCAAGAATACGATAGTCTTGCTCACAACCAATTCTAAGAATCCAGAAAAGGATTTCAAACCCGAAGTTCTAGGACGATTGGATGCAGTTTTGAATTATGAGCAGATTGATATTGGCGTAATGCAGAAGTTAGTTGATAAACAAGTAAAATTGTTGAATGCGAGATTGAAGTCCAAAGCAGTTGAGATAAAATTGCATGAGACGGCAGAGAGAATTCTTTGTGAGCAGGGTTTCGATCCTAGATATGGCGCAAGACCTTTGCAATCAGTCTTCAATAAGCTTGTGAACCGACCCCTCTCCAGAGAGATCCTCTCAGGCAAACTAAAAGAAGGAACCTATCTTGCTGATTGGGATGGACATGAAATGAAATTTTCTGCTGCTTAGAAATGGAAATTTAAATTTAAATAGCTGATTTTTTCGATTCCCAATAGAATTTAAACACCTCCTCTGAAGTTTTCAGAGGAGTATACCCGAAAACATTCTTTAGTTTCTGATTGGAGAGCACTGGCCTGTACCGAAGAAAATCTATTTGATCTGTAGTGTATTGTGTGAGTTTGAAAAAATTTAAAATTGCAATTGCCATTTTTAGAAACCAAGCTGGAAATAAAATTCTGATCTGGTTTGTTATTTTTGCAATTTGTTTCATGGATAATTTACCATCGCCCGCAACGTTGAAGATTCCTTCAGATTTCAATTCAATTGCTCGAGAGAATATTTGAACTACGTCTTGATCCCATATAAAAACAAAAGGACTTTCGCTTCCAAGAATACCGATAGAAATCTTTTTATGAAATAGATTCGTGATCTGATTATTTGTATTCTCACCTAGTATAGTGCCGATCCGAAAGATACATTGTTTGAGTTTAGGAAATTTATTTCTATATTCGGCTAAGATCTCTTCGACCAGTCGTTTGTTTCTTGAATAAGCAAAGCTATCATTTCCACGTATCTCTGAGTTTTCATCTATCCACTCTGGGTTATCATGATAATATCCATAGCTTGCTCCACTAGAAGAAATAACAATTTGTTGCACATTGTATTGAACGCATAATTCTAGAATTTTTTTCGTTCCATCAACATCGATCTCATAAACATCTTGTTCTGTCATCGACTTAGGTGGAACTACAATGGCAGCCAAATGAACTACTGTAGAAATACTGTATTTTTCAAAAATATTATTGATCGATTGATCTCGAATATCTCCTGTTAGGTAAACTACTTTATCGATTCGCTTGTTCTCATGAATTTCTTTTACGTCGAAGGAAATTGTATTGTGTTTCGAGTGAATACTTTTTATAAGATTTTGACCCAGATAGCCGTTGCCTCCAGTAACTAATACATATTTTTTAGAATCCATATTATTCCTCTCCTGATATTATTAATTGCAGAATTGTAAATTAATCATTCGTATTTTCAAATCTATCTACACATAATATAATTTATAATTTATGATAGCCTACTTAAAGAGCTACATATTTATCAGATTTTTATTGTTTGCTGCTATAAAATCACATCAATCAATTTTACGAATGATATGCTTACTCTGTTCAGAAACAAACACCTTATTGTCTGCAAATATAATATCATTTGGATTATGTAATGACCCGTCGCCAAGGCTACAAAAGAGTTCGTTTGTCGCAATTCCCGATGAAATAATGGGGACTGGATTTTTCATACATCCAAAATAATCTGAAACTTCATAAGGCTGTATTAAAGATATTTTCCGAATTTTAAAGTTTCCAGAGTCAATTACGTATATTGTATCTTCATCTGCGGTCATTGAAGTTGGTGATTTCAAAAGAGAGTCTATTCCGTTGATTGCATTTGAGTATCCCATTTCTCCAGATGGGGAACCAACAAAGGTTGACACCGATACAGGATTCGTGGATAAATCAACTTTCCTAATATTATGATAGTTTATAGAGCTGATTAAAATAGTTTTAGAATTGGTCATTATGATTCCGCGATTACCTGAAAATTGTACATTTTGTCCACTTCCGTTCATGTTTCCAGCATTACCTGGAGAACCTGCAATCGTAGTGACTTTTTTAGAGTTTAGATCAATTTTTCTTAATGTATTATTGCCGATTGTATAGATATTAGATCCGGAAACAGCCATTCCATATACTTGGCTAAATCCCGCATCAGTTCCAATTCCATCCATATCATCTGCTAGTATTCCACCAGCAATTGTCGAAAAATTTCCTGTCCCTAAATGATATCGGTTGAGTTTTCGAATTCCAGACTGGGCAGAAAGAATGTATGTATAAACTCCATCTATTGCCATTGCTTCTATTTTGGTGACAGGAATTTCTAAGTTGATAACTTTTCTAAATGATGGATCAAGCTTTCTAATAATCCCAGGTGTTTCATCGAAAATATATAAATAATAACCATCAGTTTCCATGCCTTTTGGTGAATTGTATTTTGCGAGATTACCCAAACCTGGATCGCTCCCTGCGTTCTCAATTGATCCAGAATAGTAAGCACTAAGGGCAGGTAGCGAATTTGGATTTTCTATGATGGGATTAATTGGCGCTGATCCCACTCGAATTATTCCATTTTGCAATGCCTGATAAGAATCTGATACCTGGCAGTAGAAATCCACGTTTAAAATGTCATCTTCAAAAACGGAACCAAATGTTGAAGATCCAGCGCAATGCATAGCAGTTGGTTTTTGCAGAATCTCAACAGAATAGTTTGATTGCTTTTCTAGCAAATCTGGAAAAATAAAATTTCCATCTTCCGCTATATCAACGAGAGACAAACCATCATTCAGGCTCAATCGAATTGTCCCACCCGATAGTCCGAATATTGATCCACCTACACGTATCACGTCACGTGAATCTATAATTTCAGGATCGGCATCAGCATTTGTCTCTGATGATTCAATGGAGTTGAGACCTAATATAAGTTGTATAAGGTTTGTTTTGGGATTTTCCAGTATACAATGATTTAGCAGTAATATAAAAACAAAAGTTAGGAGTAAACTAATAGATGATAGATTGAATGAAAGTTTCATTTCGAATTGGATCGCAAGTTTCAATCCAAATTTCGTGAATAATCCAATTAGAGTCTAGCAATTAATTGCGATTTAAAAGTTTGGAAATTATATCTTCATTTATTGGTTTTTCTTGACCAATAGAATGCAATCGTAAGCCCAGATATTATATGCCAGATTCCCCACCAAGCGGCAACGAGAGCCATTCCACCTAAACCGCTGAAGAAATTGAAAATCAAAATGAGGCCAAGTCCCGAATTCTGGATTCCTATTTCGATAGAGACTGCGCGCCTATCTCTTTCTTCAAGTTTCAAAAATTTGGATGAATAATAACCAATGGCTAACGCCAGCGCATTTTGGAGAAAAACTGCAATCATTACAAATCCAACATAATTTATGAAATGTGACCAATTTACACTCAATGCTGCAATCACAAATGCGAGAAAGAAAACAATGGATACTAAACGAAATATTTTGGATGCTTTGGCTGCAAATTTTGGGAACTGATAGGATACTAATAAACCTAACGCAAGCGGCAATCCGAGCAATAGAAAGATGGCAATAAAAATATCACCATAGGGCATTACGATGTCTTTTAGAAGTGAATCTTTTTTCGGAAGTAACGAAGCCCAGATAGCAAAATTTAGTGGGGTCATTACTATCGATGAGAGGGTGGATATTGCGGACATAGAAACCGAAAGTGCTGTATTTCCTTTTGCCAAGTGAGTAAGAAAATTAGAGAGGTTTCCTCCAGGACAAGATGCGACCAAGATCATACCCAATGCAACACTAGTTGATGGATTGATTATTAAAATCAGTAGGAAGGTAATTGCTGGTAATAAAATAAATTGACCAAATAGTCCAATCAATACTGGTTTTGGCTTTTTGAAAACATGAGTAAATTCGAATATCTTCATGTCTAAGGCTACACCAAACATTATAAAACCAAGCATGATGTTGAGTGCCATTAAGCCTGAAGGACTAAAATTCAATTGTATCTGATCGTATGGCATATTCGAATTCCTTTAAAATAGTTTAGAATTAAATGGTTAAATAAGAAGATTGCTCTTTTATTTTTTTGAGGAAAGTATTCTTGTGAACATAGTAAGACATTCGATCTAACTTCACGTAAGAAAAACCACCCGAAAGATCTGGGTAATCATTCTGTATACTTTTTCGATAGTCTCGGTAAGCTAAGGTATCACTATTCCAATTGCGAATATACCTTGCTATCAATTCAGCTTGATCATATCGTCCCTGCCATCCAATTCCTGCAGCTTCGATCATTCCAGCAATCACGAGACCGGGGAATCTTCTCGAAAAAGTATTCATGTAGAAGTCAGGCATAGATCCTTTCCAATCCAAAATATCTTTGTCTATAAAAGGATAGTGCAGTTTGTAACCTGTAGCATAAAGAATCAAGTCATACTCTTGGGACGTCCCATCAATAAATACAACCTTTTTCCCATCAAAACTTCTAATATCAGTAGTCACCTGAATATCGCCATGACCTGCATGATATAAAACAAGACTATTCACGATTGGATGCGATTCATAGATTTTATGATCAGGCTTTGGGAATCCAAAACGAACTGGGTCTCCAGTAAACCATTTTAATAAAAAGCCATCTATTAACTGTTTGGCGAATGCAGGCAATTTAATCAATCCACCTATCGTATCGGCTGGTTTGCCGAATACATATTTTGGAACAAAATGGTATCCACGCCTGAGAGATATAGAAACAGTTTTAGCTCTGTGAACTGCATCTACCGCAATATCACAACCGCTGTTTCCCGCTCCTACAATCAGTACTTTCTTATTTGCAAAAATGTCTGCAGATTTGTATTCTGCAGAATGCAAAATTTTACCAGAAAACTTACCTGGAATATTCGGAATGTTTGGTTCATGTAATGTTCCTGATGCGAGGATAATTCCTTTATACAGAAATTTTTTCCCAGATTTCAGTTTTACGAACCAGAGACTTGTTTCTAGATCAGGTTCTATGCGATCAATGGTTTCATTGAAGTAGTAATAATCATTTAGTTTAAAGTGATCTGCGAATGATTGAAAATATTTTATCAATTCCCGATGGGATGGATAATCGGGAACATCGTCACCCATTGGATATTCCGTAAATTCTGTTCGCTTTTTCGATGATATCAAATGAGCAGATTCATAAACTGTGGAATGCGGATTCTCTATATCCCAGAGGCCGCCAACCGATGAATGTTTCTCGAAGCCATCAAAAGGAATATCGAATTTTTGAAAATTTCTAGCTACTGCAAGACCCATCGGACCCGCTCCAATCACGGCAAACTTCTCGCTGCAATCGATAACTTTGGATTTGGATTTAATTGATCCCTTAGCTTGCTTCAAAATTTGAATTGATCTAGACTTGGGAAATTCTTTTTTATTAACATTCTGTTTTATATTCTTTTTTTTCACTGAGACGCACCAATATGATATGGACTCAATTATTTATTTTTGACAAACTTTTGTCAAGGATAGTTGCATCGTTTTGTTGTTAATATTGAATCTAGCTTTCCGAATTTTTTATCGGTCAATTATGATTATCAAACTTCTATTGGAATCTCAATTGAATTTTAGGATTGGACCGAATCGAATTATTTTTGTTTGAGAATGTCCTTGGATATCTTGCCTTTTGTCTTAACCAGATCGCCAATCAAGCGAGAGGCATTCAATTCTCGGCTCACTTTTCCAATTACAAATTCTGGCATATAAGAAGAACCACCGGGCCATGTATGTCCTCCATTAATGATCTCAATCAAATTGAGTTGCTTCGATTGGCAATCCCAAGATTTCCATTGAATAGAAGTTGGATCATTAGAGAACAATTTGTTCAGATCTATATTTGATTGAGATGAACTGCACTGATAGATTTTCCTGAAATGATTCATTGTATCTGTTGTTGAGAGAATCGCACCTCGTTCTTTGTTGAACAGCGATACCACTCCACCATTAAAGGGAACAATTGGATCTGCAGTTCCGTTTATTACAGTCAAGTTGGTTCTTCGTGTGTTAGTGCATTTGTCTTCGGCGTTAATCGGGAGATTGGATGTTATAGAAACAATCGATACAAATTGTTCGGGAATCTCACAAGCGAGTCTGAGTGCAAACATTCCTCCATTGGAAATTCCTGCAACATAGACTTGTTTGATATCCAAGCTGTATTGTTTCGCAAGATAACTGATCATATCTTTTGTAAAAGTCACATCATCTATGTTTTGTTTGTGGGCTTCACCAATTGGATCTTCACGCAAATCATTCCACGAATTTCCAATTCCACGCATATAAGCAATTGCATATCCAGATTTGTCGACATATTCAAGAAGCTCTGCCGAATCCAAACCAATCATGCCTTCAGCAGAGCCACCACCTCCATGATAGATTAGGATCAAGGGTGTATTCGGAATGGGTTTTGCCGATTTAAAAAATAGAGCAGATCGGATCATCTGAGATCCATTAGGCGATTCAATCTGAGTTTCCACAAGTAGGTCTTTGTATTCGAGCGGTAATTTTCTTCGGGAATTTCTGCAATCGATTGCACTTAAGGAAAAAATTATGACAAAGAGAGTGAGAACTGATCTTTTGGAAAAGAAAAATTGCAAAGCTTGTATTTTGGAAAGATTAAATGGAAACGGGAATACCAAAAGATTATTTATGTTAGCTTTCACTATTTGAATCTGGAATATGTTTGATCTAGTGCTAGATATTTTTATTGTAAGGGCAAAAAAAAACCGGGTGTTACCCCGGCTCAATGGTTCCTAAAAAGAAAGCCGTTCTAAATCATTCACCAACCGCAGCTTCGAGTTCTTCTGACTCTGTAGCGGGTGCTGGTTTCTCTTTCTTCCCATTGGAAGAAGGAGCAGCCACTGCTTGGCGAGCAGCGACCAATGGCAATCCATTGAGATCGCGAATCTGGTTTTCAATCTTAAATGAAATATCCGGATTCTCTAAGAGAAAGGATCGCACAGATTCTTTTCCTTGTCCAATCTTTTCTTCATTATAAGAATACCAAGATCCCGCTTTCGCAAAAATATCGTGCTTGACCGCAAGATCAATCAAAGTGGATTCCCGATTGATTCCTGTATTGAACATGACATCAAATTCTGCCTGACGGAAAGGTGGTGCCATCTTGTTTTTTACGACTTTGACACGAACTCTATTTCCAATGGATTCATCCTTTTCTTTGAGAGTCTCAATTCTTCGAATATCAAGTCGAATAGATGCGTAAAATTTGAGTGCATTACCGCCTGTAGTCGTCTCTGGAGATCCAAACATAACCCCAATCTTCATACGGATTTGGTTGATAAAAACAACAATTGTATTGGATTTAGAAATCGTTCCTGTAAGCTTACGAAGGGCTTGGGACATAAGACGCGCTTGCAAGCCCATATGAGAATCTCCCATATCACCTTCAATCTCTGCTTTGGGAACTAGGGCGGCAACTGAGTCAATTACAATGATATCAATTGCGTTGGAGCGAACGAGAGATTCACAGATTTCTAGAGCTTCTTCTCCGTTGTCTGGTTGAGCAACCAGTAAATCTTCAACGTTTACACCCAATTTTCTTGCATAGGATGGGTCTAGAGCATGCTCTGCGTCAATAAAAGCAGCCACTCCACCTTTCTTCTGAGCCTCTGCGATGGTGGCAAGAGTAATCGTAGTCTTACCAGAAGACTCTGGGCCATAGATTTCTATAATTCTTCCAGACGGAAAACCGCCAATTCCTAAGGCAATATCTAGTTCTAGGGAGCCAGTAGATACAACATTGGTCGCTTCATTCAGTTTGCTTCCTGAACCCAAACGCATAATGGATCCTTTACCAAACTGCTTCTCAATCTGGCTTACTGCCACATCAATGGCTTGGTTCTTCTCCGAGGATTCTTTATCCAGGTTCTTCTCTTCTTTGCCTTTCTTCATAATATCATGTCCTTCCTTTGGTGGTTCTACGAAGGGGTTTCTCAAATCTTCGACTATTTGTCATCCAGTGAAAAAAACTGAATTTAGGAATCGAACCCTCAGATTTATGTCCCTTACTAATGCAATAATAGCATTACCGCCGGACAAATTTCAGGAAAACAGCAATTTTTTCCCACCAAAGATTTTTTTCTAGGATAAGAACTGCTTAGTACATGTATAGAGTTTTTTTTGGGCGATGGAAAAAAAGTAAGCTTCCGATACTAAAAAAGTAGATAGCAGGAGACCCCCCTTTGAGCGAACTAGAAGTTACTTTTCCAGATGAAATGACTCCGAAAATGAAAGAATGCATTCAAATATTCCGAGTTTATTTGGATGTGGAAAAAAATTATTCCGAACATACCCAATCCGCTTATTTGAGAGATCTTAAATTTTTCTTAATTTTCTGCCTAAAAGAAGAGATTGATTTTCTAGAGATCGAAGTAGTCGATGTTAGGTCTTATTTTGCCGACTTAGGTCGTGAAAGAAATTTAGATAAAAAAACCCAAACCAGAAAATTGAGCTCGCTTCGCACTTTTTATCGATGTCTTTTCCAGAGAAGTTTTATTGAATCCAATCCTATATTGTCTGTTAGTTTTCCGAAAACCAAAAAAAGATTGCCGAAAGCATTTTCTCCAATCGAGACGGAAGAAATTTTGGAATACGAAGAGAACGAAGGCTCACCTATTTTGGAACGCCGTGACAAAGCTATCCTTGAAATTCTATATTCTTCAGGAATGCGGGTTTTCGAATTGGTCAATGCCAAAATGTTAGATCTATCCAATGATAGAAAAACAATCAAAGTAATGGGTAAGAGACGAAAAGAGAGATTCGTTTATCTTGGCCCTGAGGCTAGACTCGCATTGGAAGATTACTTGATCATGCGAACTGATTCCAATGAAGAAGAAATTTTTCTCAACCAACGTGGAAAAAAACTTACCACGAGAGGGGTAAGATATATCTTGAACGAGAGAAGGAAAGCGATGGGCTTTGAGAAGTCAGTTACTCCTCATAAGTTTCGGCATACTTTTGCAACTGATCTTTTGGATGCAGGTGCCGATATTCGCGCAGTCCAAGAATTACTTGGGCATTCCTCTTTGTCTAGCACACAGGTTTACCTGAGTGTCTCCAAAGACAAACTCAAAGAGATATATAGGAAGGCACACCCTCATGCAAAACTCGACAGAGGATAATCGGTTTCGTTCAACTACCATACTTTGTGTACGTAAGAACAATCAAGTTGCCATTGGTGGCGACGGACAAGTTTCTATGGGACAAACTGTTATGAAACATTCTGCAAAGAAAGTTCGTAGATTGTTCCAAGATAAAGTTGTTTCTGGATTCGCTGGAAGTGCGGCTGATGCTTTCACCTTATTTGAGTTATTCGAAAAAAAGATCACCGAATACAATGGATCTCTTTCACGCGCGGCAGTGGAGATGGCAAGAGAATGGCGATCGGACAGAATGCTTAGAAGATTGGAAGCTCTACTCATTGTTGCGGATTCTACAGATTCTTTTCTTATTTCGGGAACGGGAGACGTGATCAGTCCAGATGACGGTGTGATTGCTATTGGATCAGGTGGCAATTATGCATTGGCTGCAGCGCGTGCTTTGTATGAGAATACGGATCTATCTGCTCGTCAGATTGTGGAAAATTCAATGAAAATTGCTGCTGATATCTGCATTTATACCAATCACAGCTTGACTGTTGAAGAAATTAATACTTGACCTTTAGTCTAAGGTAGAACATGGAAAATATAGAAATCAATCCCTCGGAAGCTATGGATCTTACTCCTAGACAGACAGTTGAAAAGCTGGATGAGCATATCATTGGACAAAAAAATGCTAAACGAGCTGTAGCGATCGCGCTTAGAAATAGAACTCGCAGAAGAAAACTCGATGCAGAAATGCGCGAAGAAGTATATCCCAAGAACATTATCATGATTGGCCCAACGGGAGTTGGCAAAACAGAAATCGCAAGAAGACTTTCTAAATTATGCAATGCTCCTTTTATAAAAGTTGAAGCGACGAAATATACTGAAGTTGGCTATGTAGGTCGAGACGTTGAATCTATGATTCGCGATCTTGCCATTATCGCACTCAATATGGTGAAGCAAGAATTTCGTGAATCCGTTACTGATAAAGCGAATGAGCGAGCCGAAGAACTTCTATTGGATATACTTTTGCCAGCTCCGCAAGCCTCGGCTCAATCCAATGGATCTTCGCAAGGACTTGGCAGTGATAGCCAAAGAGTTGCTATGGGATTTCAGGATACACCAACCGAAGAGCCACAGACTCGCTATGTTGCAAGCCGAGAGATGATGCGCGCGAAACTCAAGTCGGGTAAATTGGATGATCAAGAAGTTGAAATTGATCAACCGCAATCGGGTCCATCGGGTATGCCCATGTTGCAAGTGTTTGGTGCTGGTAACATGGAAGACTTGGACAACCAGTTGCAAAATGTCTTGGGAGATCTTATGCCCAAGAAAAACAAAAAGAAAAAATTGAAAATTAAAGACGCATTCAAATCTCTATCTGAGCAAGAAGCGGACAAATTACTCGACCCAGACAAACTCCAAGCGGAAGCAAAGAAAAGAGTCGAAGAGATGGGCATTGTCTTCTTAGATGAAATTGATAAAATCGCAGGTAAAGAATCAAGATCCGGAGCGGATGTTTCTCGCGAAGGTGTGCAGAGAGACCTGCTTCCGATTGTTGAAGGTGCAACGATAAACACAAAACTTGGTCCAATCAAAACAGATCATATTCTATTTATTGCAGCTGGTGCTTTCCATATGTCCAAACCTTCCGATCTGATTCCTGAGATGCAAGGTCGTTTTCCGATTCGAGTGGAATTGGATAAATTGTCTATGGAAGATTTTGTCCAGATTTTGACCGCACCCAAATCTTCGCTTGTTAGACAATACGAAGCATTGCTTTTAACTGAAGGCGTCAACTTACAATACAACACAGATGGGATTGCCGAAATAGCAAGGCTTGCCTTCGAGATGAATGAGAAAAATGAAAATATTGGAGCAAGAAGACTCAATACGATCATGGAAAAACTTCTGGAAGATGTAAGCTTTGATGCGCCTGATCTCCCTTCCGACCAGAGAAATGTTGTGATTACTAAAGAATTTGTTTCTGGCAAGTTGAAAGGAATTGTGGAAGATAAGGATTTGAGTAAGTACATTCTCTAATCAGTTTTGGATTTTCTAAATACTTAGATTCTGAATCGTTATCTTGTTTTTTAAGATAACATCGGATTCACAAACTATCTTTCGATATTTAAAGAGCTATTCTATAGTTTCGAATACAACTTCTGTAAAACCGCGAACGGAATTGCCGAGTACAATCCGTTCGCAATTCAACAAATCTTCTAAATAGAGAACTTTTTCTTGAAAATGTCGAGGGAATTTCTCTAAACAAGTTTTTCGTAAAATTCCAGCAAGAAGTCCGGTTGTTACCGGTGGAGTAAAATAGATTCCATTTTGTTTTACAAAAATATTCTGAGTGCAAGATTCCGTGATCTCTCCTCGTTCATTGCAAAATACTATATCATAATATTCTTCACGATTGCTGTATTCTAAATCGTATAGATTTCGAAAACTTGTTTTGTGATATAGATACGGATTATTGGAATCGAGTCTAGTTTTGCTTAGGCGAATGCGCTTTGTGTAAATCGTTGGATCTATCGGATCTGTTTTATTGGTTTTTGAACGTTCTACTTTATGAATGGAAGTTTTGAATTCGCCCGACTCACTGAGGGCGATTCTTAGCCGATATCGATTCTGTTTTGTTCTGCCAGTTTGTTCGATGTCGAAACCATCGATGTTGCTAAGAGAGGACTCTATGGTTTTAGCCAAAGCAGATAGATCGAAATCTATACCCCAATACTTAGCAGATTTTTTTAGTCTATCAATATGCAATAATTTATTTCTAAGTTTGCCAGAGATAATCGGAATGGATTCTAATATTCCGAATTCTACTGGTTCAGAAAAAGAAGATGTCAGGAAATTTGCCTTAGCTAGACATTCATTGAATTCATCCTGATAATCAGAATCCATTACAATCCCACTACCGATCCCCATTTGAGCTTTCTTGTCTTGGATAACGATTGTACGAATGGCAATATTCCAAATTGAAGGAAGCCTTGATTGTCTCGGTGGAAGGTATCCGATGGTTCCTGTGTAGATTCCTCTAGGTGATTTCTCGATCTCTTGGATAATTTCCATAGAACGCATCTTAGGTGCTCCTGTTATGCTTCCACAGGGAAACATTCCTGTAAGAACATCTAAGAAATGAAATTTTGGATCCATAATCGCTGTGACAGTTGAAGTCATCTGATGAACTGTATCAAAGCTTTCAACTCGGAACATCTCACTGGTTTGCACAGATCCGATAGTTGCAAATCTTCCTAGATCATTGCGAATTAGGTCCGTTATCATAAGATTTTCAGCTTGGTTTTTGCTAGAATGAAGAAGGGCATTTTTGATCCAATCATCAATTTCTGGAATGGGATGCCTTTTTGCTGTACCTTTCATTGGCTTGCAGATTAATGCATTGCCTTGCTTTTGAATAAACAATTCGGGTGATACAGAAAGTATTTGCATATTGCTATATTCTATATAAGAAGCATAAGATACTTTTTGTCGAGTGAGTAGATATAAATAGAGTTCGTACGGATTATCTATATAATCAAAATTACAAGGAAAACTCAGATTGATCTGATAGGTGTCACCATCCGTGATAAATTTTTTTAGTTTGCTAACAGACAGTTCATATTCCGGCAAATCCATTCCGAACTCGAAAGAATCGATTTTTGGTATTTTGTCAGGAAATTTTTTCTTTTCTTTAAATTCTATCGGCGAATCAAAGACACCGATACAAAATAGCGGTAACTTTCTTTCTTTTGGTATAAGCGAATTTAATTTTTCTTCAAGATAATATCCCGCTTCATAGCTGACGAATCCGGCAAGCCAATGGGATTCAATGTCTTTGGATTTGAGGATAGCTAAGTCACGATGGAATTCTTGTTCTGTTGTTGGGGCAAAAAGTTGGCTTGGTTTTGTGAATTGCAGCCCAGTCTGAAAACCTGGGTTAATTAATAGATCATCAAATCGAATTTCGAATGCTGTCAAAAATCCATCTTCTGCAAGTCAGCGATTGGATAACGCATATAAACAGTTGTTATCTTGTTCGAAGAAACAATTGTAAAATGCGTGAGGGGATCAATTCCCATGCTATAGAATCCTTCGTCTATCATAGCGATTCCAAAGCCTGCAGATTCTTTCTCATCCAAATAGTCTGGTCTAAAAAATTCTGATGATCGTCCAGCCTTCGCTAATTCTGCATGTTGCTCTCTTGAGGAATCAATTCGTTTCATATCCAATCCCATGATCGGTGCATCATTTCGAATTCGAAAATAAATATCATCATCCGAGATTCGAATTTTCATGGAAATTTTGAAATCTTCTTTCTGAATTTTATTGCGAGCTTCTGCGAGATATTCTTTCTCATGATCAGAAAAATTGGTTTTCTTAGATCGAATCTTGTCTTGTAATTGTAGGATTTTCTGAACTGTTTTCTTAAGCTTATCGGGAACCACATAACGCTGCATAGCGTCTCGAAGCGGGCTCGTATCTAAAATAATTTCTAGCATTTCTTCTGCTTCTTTCATGGACGACTCTTCATCAGAATGAGTAAGTTTATTGAGTAACTCATCTTTGAAAATCACATGACGAAGATTGCCCTTGACGCCATTGAGAAGTGCTTCCATAATTCCACTAAATAAATGGAAGGAAGCAAGAGGATTTGCTTCTAATCGATTTAGGATTCCTTGAATGACTTCGTTCAAGATATCGCGTGTTGGTCTAGTAAGACCCTTGATTTCAAAATGCAAATAATTTCTATTTACAATGGATTCAAGATTTTGGAGGATAAGGTCGCCTTTGAGGATTTTTTTTTCAGCTTGCATAAAAAAATGATTCTTTCCAGTTCAATGTAGTAAAATTGCCCTAGAATGCAAGAAAATTTAGGTTGTATCACATGGAAAAAACAATTTTCGAATTGATCACTCCAGATTTGGGAGATACTGATAAAATTGAGTTGGTCAAATGGTACTGCAAAGTCGGTGAATCAATTGAAGAAGGACAAGAAGTCCTTGAATTGGTAACGGACAAAGCAGCTTTTCCAATGGAATCACCGCGGAATGGAATTCTATCTAAAGTATTATTTCACGAAGGTGATGTAGTCAAGCGAGGAGATATCCTCGGTGTTCTAACAATTTGAATTCAATGCGAATCGTTCATATTTCTGATTTGCATTTACCAATCCGTCTCAATCCTTTTATTTTGCGTAGAAAATCGTTAATCGGTTATACAAATTTCGCCCTTCGAAGAAGAAAAAAACATCTGCTTCATAAGTCTCTACTTGAATCTATTAGTAAATTAAAATATGATGTTCTTATAATTTCCGGTGATATCACAAATATTTCGGAAGAAAAAGAATTTACCCAAGCCAAGGAATTTCTGAAACCCATTCTTGACGATCGAACTTTTATTATTCCAGGGAATCACGATCGATATACTCAGAAATCTTGGGACGAAATGTACTTTGAAAAAGCATTTGGAGAATATATTGGAGATGCGATTCCGATTTCAGAATCTTCAAAAGAGCAAGGTGCAAAGCAAGAAATGAAGCATCTGCAAGATTCAGAGGTTCTAGGTGCAGAACAAGCTGCCATTGAGAAGAAAAAATATTTAAGGAAAAAAGTTTTTGGCGATGTTGCCATCTATGGTTGGGATTCTAATCTTGTTTTGCCTGCTATGAATGCACAAGGTTATGTAGATCTAGATATCGTTTACCAGACACAAGAATCAGTAGCGATGTCTAAAGAAAAGGAATATATGGTAGTCTGTCATCATCCCATCTGGAATCCAATTGATCGTCAAGAATCAGCTAGACATAAATTGACAAATCGATCAGTGATTGGATCGATTCTTAAGTCAAATCCACCGAGTGTATTCTATCATGGACATTTGCATACCAATTGGGTAAAGGAGCCGGGTGAGGAATTCCCATTCTGGGTTGTGAACTCTGCATCTTCTACGAGGGATTCTGATGATCGTCATAGAAGCGGTTACCATATTCTGGATAGAATCGACAGTCAATGGAATATCAAAAGAATTGAATACAATATAGGTATGATGGAATACCGAGAAACTAAAGTTATAGTATATAATGAACATAAAGGATAAAAATTATGGCAGAAGTGAAGCCTGATATAAATTTAATACAAAAACAACTCTTAAATGTAAAGCACCCAGAACTCAAGAAAGATATAATCACTCTTGGTATGGTCGCAAGTCTCGAGCCGAACGAAGAAGGAATATCTCTACTGATAAAAACTCCTAATGCAGATCGGCGAATGCAGATTGGACTCGAAGCACAGATCAGGCAAGTGCTTTCGAAAACGGAAGGTGTTGGCAAGATCAAGATAAAATTCGAAGTCGACCAGAATATGAAGTTAGATGATGGCAATCGTATTCGTGGCGTTAAGAAAGTTATAGCGATTGGATCAGGTAAGGGCGGAGTAGGTAAGTCAACGGTTACATCGAATTTAGCAGCGGCGGCTGTGAACGCTGGCTTGAAAGTTGGAATTATGGACGCAGATATTTATGGTCCATCAATCGGCAAAATGTTCGGAAGCTCCGGACGAGTTGCACTCAAAATCGAAAATGATAAAATCTATCCATTAGAAAAAAATGGAATTAAGATCATCTCATTTGCCTTTCTTATCAATGAAGACCAACCTGTGGTATGGCGAGGACCGATGCTTGGTAAAGCCGTTGAGCAGTTCCTATACGATGTAGTATGGGGTGAGCTGGACATTTTGTTCATTGACCTTCCTCCTGGTACGGGTGATGTGCAACTATCTCTTGCTCAATTGATTGATCTAGATGGTGCAATACTTGTTACCACTCCACAATCAGTTGCGTTGCTTGATGCAAATCGAGCAGCCGCTATGCTCAATCAAGTAAAAGTTCCAATTCTCGGAATTGTTGAGAATATGAGCGAATTTGTATGCCCGAAATGCGGTCATGCGTCCAATATATTCTCGCAAGGTGGTGGTGACAAAATTGCTTCAAGCTTGGGTGTGAAGAAATTAGGTGGAGTTCCGATAACAATGGACATAATGCAAGCGGGCGAGGCTGGAGTTCCTTTTGTTGCAAAAGAAAAGGATTCTGTCATTGCTAAGGCTTATGCCTCGATTCTCGCGAATCTGCAAGAAGAGATAAAGAATTGGGAGTAAAAAAATGCTTGATAAGGCTCAAATCCAAGTGTTTTTATGATGTCTGAGGAGGGAAAATATGATTTTTGAGAAAGGATCCAAACAAAATCCCACCGGGAATCTTATTCTGTACTTCAATGTTACAGGAGAGAACCCAGTTCAGCCAGGTGGCAAAATCATCGCATCCAATGTGGTTGTGAGCTTCCTTAAGTTGGGTGATAATTTTCCAGTTGTCACTTTTCCACCTGTTGCACTTCCAGCTTTGGAAGATCTGCGAAATATAATCGGAATCAATTTAGATGCTTATGATATAGTAAAATTGCCAGATTTTGATCTTCCAGAAAACAAAGAAGAAGCGAATCGATATATTCAAGATCAGATGGAGAGATTCAATCAGTATGTAATGAAGTATGTTGAATTCTGCAAAGCTCGTGAGAAGAAACCAATGGAGATTTCTGAAAAAGAAATTCATGGAGTTGAAGGTTATCTAGAAGCACTGGCAAGATTATCTATGGAATTACGCAAATCGACGGGCCTTGCGAAAGAAGCAACGATGATGCGTGTTGATCGAATTGCTTCTAATTTTTCCACATCTCATCCTCAGTATGATGTAGAGAATTTCAAAAGGGCTCTTCAATTTCCAGGCCATATCGGCGATGAATTGATTGGATTGTATCTAAAAAAATTCAATGCAATCTCTATAGAAAACTATGAAGATGCATCCGATCTTAAGAGACGTATCGAAGATATAGAGACCTCACTTTCTAGTCATTAATTTATGAACTTGAGTTTTCCTGTGTCACCAGGCAAGGTTGTTATCTTGCAAAAGAGGATGCAGGAACTCTCTATCAAAGAATCCGATCTTACAGAAACCTTTGTCAGATCCGGAGGCAAGGGTGGGCAGAATGTGAACAAAGTGTCCACTGCCGTTCGACTTTTGCATATTCCAACTGGTGAAGAAGTAAAATGTTCCATCAATCGAACACAAGGGCTCAATCGTTACAAGGCTCGCGTTATACTCTGCGACCGTCTCGAAGCTCGCTCCAAAGGAAACGATTCCAAAATTCAGAAAAATATTATTAAAATTCAAAAATCTAAAAAAGATAAACTCAGAAAACAGAAAAAGAAATCCACTGAAAATTTGAGGATTCAAGATTTGGAATCTGATCGAGAAGAGTAAATTAGAATATTGAATGAATATGGAATTCAATTTTAGTTAAAGGAGATTAGATGAAAAATTTACAAAAATTTATGAGTAGATTTGATTTCTTAACTCCAACCGAATATGAAATCGTTTCGAAAAATCTCACATTAAAAAAGATTCCGAAAGGTGAATTTTTCTTAGAAGCAGGTCAGATCACAAAAGACCTGGGATTTGTTGAAGAAGGTTGCATCCGATCTTATTATTATCACGAGGGAAGAGATATCACTCAAGATTTTTATGTGGAAAATTCTATGATAGCAATCATGAGCGGAATCATAAAAGGGGAATCTTCTCCTTTGTCCTACCAAGCTATAGAGGACACTCAATTGTATCTATTGAGATATGATAACCTCATTGAAATATATAAAGAATCTCCAAAAATGGAAAAGTTAGGACGATCGATTCTTGAAGGATTGCTTGTCCAAGCAGAAGATCGCATAACTACTTTCTTGACAAAGTCACCTGAAGAACGTTATATTCTAATGATGGAAAATCAGTCAGAGCTTGTGAATAAAATCAACCAGAATCATTTGGCATCTTACCTGGGAATCACTCCAGTATCACTGAGTCGAATGAAGTCTCGGATTTTTAAAAAAAATTAACTTAAGATAAGATCCATTTAGTTTCATAAATGTTTACAATTCTCTGCCGGTATGAACGCTTGGGGAAGGAGATTTATATGCTAAATTTAATAAAAAAAATACTATTAATGGGAATATTTTTGAATCTGATTCTAAATTGCCAATCAAGAACAGAAGTTAGAAATTCCAAACAACCGATTCAGTCCAAAACAATTGTATTTATCCATGGTATGTTCATGACGCCTTTGTGCTGGCAGGATTGGGAGAAGGAATTCAGATCTAAGGGATACAAAACGTATTCTCCAGCTTGGCCATTGCATGATAAAACTCCATCTCAAATGCGTACAGAACATCCTAACCCGAAATTGGGTGAACTTGGTCTTAAGGAAATTGTTGAGCATTATGAGAAATTCATACTGACTCTTCCTGAAAAACCAATCATCATAGGGCATTCAATGGGTGCCTTGGTTACACAAATATTGATGCAAAAAGATTTGGGATCTGGCTATGTTGCCATTCGTTCTGCCCCACCTAAAGGAGTTTTGAGTCTCAAATGGTCTTTTATCAAAAGCAATTGGAATGCAATCAGTCCATTTGCCGATAAAAAAGAACCTTTTCTGCTTACTTACGATGAGTTTAAATATGCGCTTGCCAACACACTTACAGATGAAGATGCGAAGTCAACTTACGAAAAATATGTTACTCCTGAATCCAGATATGTGGTAGCAGAAGCTCAGACCGATATTGCTAAGTTGGAATATGAAAAAAATCGAGCTCCTTTGCTTTTTATATCTGCATCCGAAGATCGAATTACACCTGCTAGATTAAATTATAGTAATTTTTCTAATTATCCGCAAGGAAAATTGGTTACTGATTATTTCGAGTTTACTGGAGTTGGTCATCTTTTGAATGATCAAACTGCTAAGGATGAAATAATTTATGTTTTGAAATGGCTCAATGAATAGATTGTGGGAAACTTTTTTTGAAGCCGTGGGCTTAAGCCCCCGGCATCCGGCCTAAGTGGATTCAATTGGCTACATAATACCTTCATATAGATTATTTACAAGCCAGATATTCAGACAGTTTTTATGTAATCAATCCATTTGAAACTGATTGAGAACTAATTAGCAATAAAATCACAAAACCTACTTTTCTAGATTCAATTTTCCTGAGTAACGAAGTAACTATATTGGTAAATAGCTATCCAGTACTTCCATAGGAATATGTGTACGCTCTGATGTGATTTCTTTATTCTTTCCAGTCTCGAGCCATATTCTGGAAACTGTGTCCAATAACGGTTCACCCAATTCAATAACTCTACCGTCTGGATCTCTGATTCGCATTACAAGCTGACCCCAAGGCTGTTCAGTTAGTGGATTGACAAATGGAACATTTTTATCCAATAAAAATTCTTCTAGTGGCTTCAATGCTTTTGCTTCGAAACAAATTTCATGACTGAAGTCAATTCCGCTTTTAAGGTTCAACTTTTTACCGAATACCAAATTTTCAGCATAAGACCGCTCCCATAAAGAAA
Source organism: Leptospira sp. GIMC2001 (assembly GCF_028462125.1). Taxonomy (NCBI): domain Bacteria; kingdom Pseudomonadati; phylum Spirochaetota; class Leptospiria; order Leptospirales; family Leptospiraceae; genus Leptospira; species Leptospira sp. GIMC2001. The sequence continues at coordinate 1,300,271 of NZ_CP115468.1, forward strand.
ACCCGCTAGTATACATAACATGATTTTCGCTATCTATCGAAGGTATTTGGTTTAGACAACCTTCATAAAATTGGCGAGCGGCTTTGATATCTTCAGTGATTAAAGTTGTGAGTGAGAGTTTGATTTCCTGTTTCATATAAGTAATAATACAGCATTGGACTAGCACTGTCTTGAATGAAAGCGACAATCTACAGAAAAAAATTTCCTGCTGTTTTACCTGTAAAAAATTTAATCTCTCGACTCATATGGGATTGGTCGCTATAACCAGATTCTAAAGCAAGATTTGCCAAGTGTTGATTGGTATACTTATTTGAATTTAGTTGCGCTAATTCCCAACACTTATGAAATCGAAGGATTTTTCCAAGCATTGTGGGAGTTAACCCAGTGGACATTCTAAATTTTCTTTCTAAAGTTCTTAAAGATAGGGAATATTGTTTTGCCCAATATGAAGGAGAATTTGAGATACCTTTTGTTCGTAAAGATTTAGACAAGGATACTAAATTACTATCCGATGCTTGAAGATTGATTTCAACCCAGTTATTGAGAATTTCTAAGTTTCTAGTTCGTATAAAATCGACAGATATATTTTTTAAAGATTTAAAAAGTTTATATTGGATAGACTGTAGGTCGATTGCTTGATTGCCGATTTCTGCTATGGGAAGATTTAGTAGAGAGCCTGGATGGAATTGCAAACCAATGTAAATTTCATCTGATGATATAGATTTTATTCTTGTATGATTTTCAAAACCCGTTAGCCATATGTTATTGATTTGTTGAGTTATAGCCGAATATTCAATGATTATATCACAATGACCATCAGGCAGAATTTCAAAATTAATGTTTTCTTCATTACGATTCTGGCTAATCCAAATCGTTTCTAGCCCCGATTTAAATCTGATAGAATCATTGGTTGAGAATTTACAAAACAAATTAGAAACTTTTCCTAGCTATTCTTTTATTCGTTTTGAAAATCTGGCAACATGAGAAGATCCGTTGATCCAATATCGAGACCCATCTGGCTAAGTAAGGTTGTGATCTGACCTCGGTGATGAGTCTGATGGTTGAAGAAATGTGAAAGAACAAACCATATTGGATATTGTCTCGGTTTCGGATTTGCGATACCTTTGTAGCTCAGAATTCTAGTTAAATCTAAGTTAGTATAAGAATCTATAAGCTTGATAATCTTTTCGTCTAAGTGCATACGATTTTCTTGGAGTTCATTAAAATCTGAATAGAGTTCTTGATCGAGTGATTTAATTTGAAAAGGAAGAACTTCTAACCTTGAAATCCATACTAAATCTGCAAGTAATATATGATTGAGTGTTCCATGGATTGACTTGAAAAAAGCCAATCGATTTTTCTTTCTCTCTTCATCCGAAAGTCCACTACAAACTTTATAGATTTTCTCATTCATCCATTGATTGTATTGGCACATAGCTTTATAATGATTTAGATCCATAAATTTCCTTCGTTCTTTTTTCGATCTTTTAAAAATTTGAGTAGTGGTTCTATGTCTACTCCACTCCAACGAAACTATTTTCTAGATTCGAAAAGTAAATGAATTTAAAGATCAAAAAAATATACTAAAGCCATGCATATTGGTAAGAATTTTTTTGTGTGTTTCCTTATCTTTAACTAAGGTCAAAGTTTTTCCTGCTCATTTCCTCATTAAATGAGAATTGGAAAATAATCTAAATATTGAATTGACAGGAAAGTTGCATTATTAATTATGTAAAATAATACATGAAATAAAATACATGTATTTATGGACTGGGAATGCATACGTCAATTATTTTGGAATTCAATTGATTCCGGAATAATTAGATATTGCAGCCTTTGTTACTTGCAATAGGGGGAAAATATGGTTGTAGTTCTAAATTTTTTGCCAATTTTACTGGTTTTTTTAAGCCAGGTAATGGATTGGAGTGGTGCGCAATTCAATTCTGCAAGTTGGATTGATTATTTAAAATATTCAAATATTGATCGACTTTCAATTGTAATGGTTTCCTATATTACAATTTTATGCTTTTTCATTCTAAAGTATGCGGTCAAAAATTTTGAAAGGGAAAAAAACGGAAAGGTTTGGCTATTCTGGTTTATTTTTACCATTTATAACGTTCATTTCCTTGTATTGACAAGTAACATTATTGGGATTTTTATTAGCTTAATTCTCATAAGTTATGGTTTACATAAACTTCTGCTATGCTTTCCCGATAGACAGCAGTCGCAGAAAGTTGCATGGAAAAAGTTTGTAATATCCAGATTCGGTGATCTATTTTTTATAGCTGGATTCTATTTGTTCTATGAGTCTTTTCAGACATTCGATATTCTGCAAGCGAAATCCATCCTTGTAAGTCTTGATCTAGAAAAACAAAAAGATCTCGTTTATCTTCCATCAATATTTATCGCTATAGGATGCTTAATAAAATCCGCGCAATTTCCATTTCATGTTTGGCTTCCTGAAAGTATAGATGCACCGACGCCAGTTTCAGCACTAATGCATGCAGGAATCATCAATGCGGGGGGATTTATTCTAGTAAGATTATCATTCCTATTTCAATATGCTGAAGTTACGAATCTATTGATTGTGATCGTGGGTATACTCAGCATCGGACTTGGTGGTATAGCGATGCTTGCACAAATTGATGTTAAACGAAAACTTGCTTATTCCACTTTAGGACAAATGGGTTTTATGATGGTGGAATTTGGCTTGGGTTTATACGGAATGGTCATTCTTCATTTGATGGGGCATGGATTTTATAAAGCATATGGATTTCTATCTTCTGGAAGCCGTGATTTGGTTCAAGCACCCAGTGTAAGTCTCGGTAAATTGCATGCAATCTATACTGCTTTGCTTTGGTTGATTCCAATCGTTATCTACTATTATTTTCAGAATCTAGAGCTTGCTTTAATTTCTATTTTGATTTATGCGATTATCGGAATGGTCCCGAAAGGCAATCCGCTCCTGGGATTGGAATTTGGATTTGCTTTAACTTGTCTAGTATTCCTTGCAAATATTGTAGGGCACAGTATTGTAGATTCGCATTTTCACATCCTTGAGGATCCGCTAGGCTTCATGATCCATGCTAAGGCATCGAGCCTCAAAGATTGGATAGCATTGATTAGTCTATCAATGCTCGCTGGATTTACATTATCAATTCCTCATATGAATGGAAATAAATATTTCAACAAAATTTATTGCTATGCCCAAAGAGGATTTCTTGGCACTTACTACACCGATAAATTGTATGCCATCATTGGAAAAATTTGGGATAGAAAAGCATTCAGTAGTGAAGCTCTGAATTCTTCTTTCCTGAAGAATATTTATAGTATTGATGGAAAAGTTTCTAATAAGCTTGGTAAGCCGGATATACTAAAGCTAGCTGAAAGTATTCCTCCATTTTTCGAATTGGATTCATATATTGCTGTAAATCCATTTCATGGATATTCTTCTTATCCTTTTATCGATTCAATGAAAAGATGGGAATCCATAGTTGAGAGAAAATTGGTTAAATCCAATGAAGATTCCAATGATAAAATGGGTAATAGATCAGCAAATGATATAGTAAGCAACGAGTTTGGAAATGTTTTGGGTGTCTTTTTGGGTTCTTATCTAGACAACAGTATTGCATATTGGAAATTTCCTTGGAAAGGCCAAAACCTTTGGAGTAGTTTTCTAGAATGGTCACAGGTTGATCCAATTGGTAATAAGATATTTACTGATGATCAATTGAAATTAGAAAAATTTTATGAACTGAGCGGTTTAGATCATCTTCACTCTTTAGTAGAAAGAAATACTGAGATAAGTGTAGATCGAATAGAATTTTTACTTTATTCGATGTTTGGTTGGTCAGGGATTTTTAGAAAACAGTCTTGGTTGGAATCCATTGATGAAAAAAGTGATCTAATTTCTTTCATTGCAATTCTTGTCTATACAGATCTTTATTTACAAAGAACCAAAGCAAATTCAATTTCTTCCAATAGAAATATTGATCTGGTAGCTCATGAATCGAATCTAGAAGATCGATATAAATCTTTAGTTCAAATAGAATCTGAGTATAGAAATTCTATCATCAAGGAAATTGCTCAGACAAATAAGAAAATACATCACAGCAATCACGATTCAACTAAACTTGATAAGAAAAGCACTATCTCATCTGTTCAGATAGATAAAGTTCGAGCTAGATTCGTGTTTTGCATAGATGTAAGATCTGAATTGATTCGTAGAAATTTAGAAAAACAATCCAATGAAATCGCCACCGATGGATTTGCTGGTTTCTTTGGAATGCCTATCGGATGGAAGCATTGGACCGGAGAAGTAATTACTCATAGCCCGGCGTTGATTAAACCTAGCTATGTTTTTGAAAGTAAATTAAACAAAACTAACTTAACCAATTCAATCAGTCTTATCAAGTCTTGGATACAAAAAGTGAAAAGAACATTTCCTTTAGGATTTCAATATGTTGAGTCTGCAGGTTTTTTCTCAGCTTTTGGAATGATATCTAAGACATTCAAGAAATTTCTTTCCAATAAATCCTATAGAATTATTCCTCAAGTGGATATAAATAATTCTATCAACCAATTGAGTGAGGAAGAAAGAGGAAACCTCGCTTTTGGTTTTCTTAAAGGAATTGGATGGATTGGTAATTTTCCAGAATACAATTTTATTGTAGGGCATGGTAGCACAACAACGAACAATCCGCACGAAGCTGGACTTTCTTGTGGAGCATGCTCTGGTCAGACTGGCGAGATTAGTTCAAGGTTTCTTGCCGCTTTGTTAAACGATAAATCAACTCGAATAGCAATCAAAAGCAAAGGTATAAACATTCCAGATTCGTGCCAATTTATAGCAGCCTTGCATGAAACTGTAACAGATAGAATTACATTGCTGAATGCGAATATTCAAGATAACGATTTTAATCTAAAGCTCAAAGAATGGTTGGAAACCGCAACCCTCGAAACACAAAAAGAGAAATTTTTGAAATATGGACTGAAGTTGAATGAATCTTTTGCGAGAGCCAAAGATTGGGCGGAAACCTTTCCAGAGCAAGGATTGGCAGGATGCGGATCTATCATTGTCGGAAATCGCTCGATTTTTCGAACTGCAAATTTACATGGCAGATCTTTCCTGAATTCATATGATTGGAAGAATGATCAAGATGGGAAAATTCTGGAAAGCACTCTAGCAGCACCCGTCTTAGTTGCATCTTGGATCAATTTCCAATACTATGCTTCTACTGCTTGTCCTGATATTTTTGGTGCGGGCAATAAGATTTTGCATTCGGTTGTTGGAAATTTTGGAGTGTTCGAAGGCAATTCTTGGAATCTAAAAGCAGGGCTTCCACTTCAGTCTGTTTACGATGGTGATAAATTCATACACGATCCGATCCGATTGCAAGTATTCATTGAAGCTCCGCTGGATATGATTGACAAAGCTTTGAAAAATCAACCAGGAATAGCTGAACTTGCATCTAACGAATGGATTAAAATCATTGGAATGAATAGTAATGCAGAATTTCATGCGAAAACTTCCAAAGGTTGGGAAGAAATTAAATTAGCAACTTAATAAGTTTTTGGAATGAATTGACCAAGATTATTCTATTGACATATTGTTTTGTTAAAGAAAATCTTGGTCATTACAAAAGAGATTCTTATTTCCTGTATTTTTTTACAGGAAATTTTTCTCATAAAACATCTCGGTAGGTGAAGGATTAAATGGATAAAGCCAAGAAAAAAAAATCGGAACAAATTTCTGAGCATTCATGGACTTTTTTGTCGAATCATTCCCATGTTTTGATATGCCTGCATAGAGATCCTGAAATGAGACTACGTGATGTTGCTCTTTATGTGGGAATCACAGAAAGAGCGGTTATGAGTATTGTTAAAGATTTAGTGGAATCCGGAATATTAGAAAAAGAAAAAGAGGGAAGACGCAATCAATACAAAATCAATCTGGATAGACCGCTACGACATACACTTGAATCCCATCATTCGATTAAGGAATTATTGAAACTCGGAAAGTAGGCACTGACCGAAATTCCCTTTACAGACCGCCTTTCTTGAAAATTCTGGAAGTTAAGGCAAAATTACATGAATCCAAAATCCGTATCCGAAATTCGGGAATTATACTTAAATTATTTCAAAAACCAGGCTCATACAATTGTGCCTTCTGCGAGTTTGATTCCATCTGGAGATCCGACACTTTTGTTTACGACTGCAGGTATGGTTCAGTTCAAACCGTATTTTACAGGTGCTGTGGAACTTCCATTTACTCGAGCAACTTCTGCGCAAAAATGCCTTCGAACAACTGATTTGGAAAATGTCGGACAGACTGAACGCCATTGTACTTTTTTTGAAATGCTTGGTAATTTTAGTTTTGGTGATTATTTCAAAAAAGAAGCAATCCATTATGCTTTAGATTTCTCTATTAATCATCTAGGTATTCCAAAAGATAAAATTTGGATAACTATTTTTCTTGATGATGATGAAGCAAGAGAGTTATGGATTCAAGAAGGTATTCCCGATGAACGAATTACAAGGCTAGGTAAGAAAGATAATTTCTGGGGACCTGCTGGTGATAGTGGAGCCTGTGGCCCATGCAGTGAATTGTATTTTGACCGTGGAGCTGACAAAGGTTTTGCGGGATGTGGGAATAAGGAAAGCTGCAAGCCTGGCTGTGACTGTGACAGATTTATGGAATACTGGAATATTGTATTCAACCAATTCAATCAAACTATTGAAGGAGAATTACTTCCACTAAATCAGACCGGAATAGATACAGGTGCAGGTGTCGAGCGTATAGCCTTATTGTTACAAGAAGTGGATTCAGTCTATGATACTGATGAATTCAAAGAAATATTAAATAAAATATCTGAGCTTTCAGGAAGTGAATACAATGCTCAGAATAAAGTCGCCTTCCGAGTAATTGCAGATCACTTGCGATCAACATTTTTTGCAATTGGTGATTCTATCTATCCTGATCGCACTGGTCGTGGTTATGTGATCAGAAGGCTGATTCGAAGGGCAGCTCTTTTTGCAAGAAAAATCGGAGTCCGCGAAGCTTTTCTCTATAAATTGATTCCAGAACTAAGCAAAGTTTACGGAGGTCGTTATCCAGATCTCATTTCAAGAAAATCTGAAATTGAAAAAGTTCTCAAATCAGAAGAAGAATTGTTTTTGCATACACTTGAGCTTGGCCTAGACGAATTGGAATCTATATTGGATAGACTTGGATCCACAGGTTCAAAAATTTTGCCTGGCTTCGATGCGTTTCGATTGTACGGAACTTTTGGTTTTCCACGAGAGATGACCAAAGAATTAACAATCGAGCGAGGATTCGAATTTGATGATAATGGATTTGAAGCAGAACTAGAAAAAGATCGCAGTCTATCAAGAGATAGTTGGAAAGGTAAAAAGTCCGCATTTCTTACAGGACTCTCCGTAGATGAAGCTCCAGCAACAGAGTTTCTAGGATATGGAGATCGAGTAGCATCGGCAACCATCAAACTTTGCTTAACTGGTGATGGTAAGAAAGTTGATAGAATTCAAGTTGGAGAAAAGGCAGTTTTGATTCTGGATAAAACCAGTTTCTATGCAGAGTCAGGTGGACAGATCGCTGACAATGGATTTATTAAATCGGACAATAGTTTATTTCGTGTTACGGATGTTCAGAAAGAGAATGATACTTTTTTGCATATCGGAACTCTCTTGAAAGGGGAGTTACAACAAGGACAAACTGTAACAACAGAGATCGATGATTCAAGAAGAAATTTACTAGCATACCATCATTCCGGCACCCACCTCATGCATGGAGCACTAAGGTCGATTCTCGGAGATCATGTGCGTCAGAAGGCATCCCTTGTGTCTGATGAATACTTGCGTTTTGATTTTTCTCATCCAACTCCTTTGACTGACGAGGAAATCTCACAAGTAGAGGACTATGTGAACTCAAGCATAGAAAAGAAAATTTCTGTATCAACGAATGTTTTGCCCATTGAAGAGGCGAAGAAATCGGGAGCTGTTGCATTCTTTGAAGAAAAATATGGTGATTTCGTAAGGATCATAGAAATGGGAGATCGCTCCATTGAATTTTGTGGTGGAACCCATGTCCAAAATACTGGTGAGATTTTGTATTTTTCAATACTCAAAGAATCAAGCCCAGGCGCTGGGAACAGAAGAATTGAAGCAGTCTGTGGTCCTGCTGTAGTTTCCTATTACACAGAAATTTTCCAAAATCTAAGTGAGAGCGTTCAGGCTTACAATCTTAAAGCAAAAGAAATTTATGCTGATCCTTCGACTGAACTTATAACAATTCATGTCCCGAGTCCAGAGGAAGTGGAAAAAGCATTCCAATCTAAAGGATCAAAGGTTGTCTCTGAATACCGCGCTTTAAAAAATTTACTAGGAAAAGAATTAGAAGAAAAAGGTAATCGAGCTTATAAAGAGAAGAAAAAAAAGGAAGCGACCGACTTCCAAAATAATCCTGAAATTCTAAGAAGTCTTCTTGAGAAAAAAGAAATTGTTAAAGGAATTGCTTTGATTTCGGAAATTTTCGATGATGTCGATGCTAAATCTCTCAAAGAGCTAGGTGACGTTATCAAGTCCAATGAACCAGATGCAGTTCTACTTTTTGGATCCAAATCCCAAGACAGTGCTACTTTGGTATTTATGTGTAACCAATCCAGTGTAGCAAAAGGCGTTCATTGTGGAAATCTTCTTAAATCGTCTGTAACGTTATTAGGTGGTAAGGGCGGTGGGAAGCCAGATATGGCACAAGGCGGCGGGAAGGAAATTTCTAAACTAGCAGACGCGATCAGTCAAGCGCGTAAAGAATTAGAAGCAAATCTAAGTTAAACTGTTGCTGATTTCAAAAATAAGAATTTTGAATTTAGAATAAAGAATAAGAAATAAGAAACTGTGATGTGGTAATCCTTAGCTCGGCAATTGTTTACTGAGCTAAGGATTTTTCAATTAAGCTAAGGCTTCTGCAACAAGTTCCAATTGTTCTTTGTTGTGAATTTTTAAATGACCTGCGGCAGGACTTGGAGATTCTTTTCTTCCTGCATAGCCCAATCTAAGATTGTCAAGAATCAAATTTTCTAAGCGATCTCGAATGAAGTGCCAAGAGCCTTGATTTTTTGGCTCTTCTTGAACCCATACATAGCTTTTTGCATTGGAGAATAGAGCGATTGCTTCTCTCAATTCCTTTTCTGGAAATGGATAGAGTTGTTCCACTCGAACAATTGCAACATCATCTCGTTTTGCTTCGGTCATTCCACGTTGCAGATCATAACAGACTTTGCCACTACAGAAGAGAACTTTTTTGATTTTGTCAGGCTTCTTCATTTCGAAATCATATACAATTTTTCTAAAAGCACCCGTAGTGATATCGGATAGACTTGATCCTGCGTCAGGATGTCTCAGTAAACTTTTTGGACTCATGATGATCAGTGGTTTACGGAAACTACGGAGGATTTGTCTTCGAAGTAAGTGAAAATACTGAGCCGACGATGTGCAGTTACAAACTTGAATATTGTCTCCAGCACAAAGTTGTAAAAATCTTTCTAGTCTTGCAGATGAATGTTCCGGACCTTGTCCTTCGTATCCATGTGGTAACAAAACTACGAGCCCAGAAAGTCGGTGCCATTTGTATTCCGAGCTAGTGAGAAATTGGTCAAATATTACTTGAGCATTGTTTGCAAAGTCTCCAAACTGTGCTTCCCAAATAATCAAACTATTCGGATCTGCAAGTGAATAACCATATTCAAAACCCAAACAAGAAAATTCCGAAAGCGAAGAATTGATAACTTCAATCTTTGCTTGATTGGAAGAAATATGGTTGAGAGGAGTATATTTGGAACCAGTTACTGTATCAGCTATTACTGCATGCCTATGAGAAAAGGTTCCTCTCTGAGCATCTTGACCAGCTAGTCGAATAGAAAAACCATTTTCTAAGATAGATCCAAAAGAAAGGGACTCAGCGAATCCCCAGTCCATAGGAATCTCGCCAGCTGCCATTTTTGCTCTGGTCTCAATAACTTTTTGAACACCTTTGTGAGGAACAAATCCTTGGGGGTAGGTAGTAAGTGCTGTTCCTATACCATCTAATTGTTGTTTGAGTAGAGTGGTAGCTGTTTCTGAATCAAGTGGCTCTTTGGAGAACTTCGACCAAATACCTTGCATAGTATCAGCCTGCATGGCTGTTTCCAATTCTTTAGCCTTAGTAAAGGACAATTCCAATCCTTCTTTCGATCCATCTTTGATAAAATCAATTTCGTCTTGGGTTATATCTCCACGCTTGAGTAGAGCCTGTTCATAGAGATCCACTGTCTTCTTATGTTTACGAATGATCTCATACATAATAGGTTGTGTGAAAGCTGGTTCGTCCGTTTCATTATGGCCGAGCCTTCTGTAACAAATAAGATCAATGATTACGTCCTTTTTGTAACGTTGTCTGTATTCCATACAAAGTTTCACAGTTCTATAAACTGCTTCAGGATCATCACCATTCACATGGAAAATGGGAATCTGGAAACCTTTTGCCAAATCTGTAGCATAGATGGTCGAGCGAGATTCAGACGGAAGAGTTGTAAATCCAATCTGGTTATTGATAACTATATGGAATGTTCCACCAATCGTATATCCATCTAGATTCATTAAGTTGAGAGTCTCAGCAACAACACCTTGTCCTGCAAAAGCAGCATCACCATGAATTGCTATGGGCATCCATTTGGAACGATCCATATCACTAGAAAGAGTCTGTCTTGCTCGCACAGATCCTGCAATTACAGGATCCACAGCTTCCAAATGGGAAGGGTTGAAAGCGAGTGAAAGATGTATTTCTTTACCTGCCATCGTCATGACTTTGTTAGAGTATCCAAGATGATATTTTACATCACCATAATCAAGAGTGGATGGATTGAATTTTTCTTCGAATTCTGCAAATATTAAACCAGCTGGTTTACGGATTGTATTTACTAGGACGTTGAGTCTGCCTCGGTGTGCCATCCCGATGACAATCCCGTCCATCTGATGCTTACCAGCTTCTTCAATGATTGTGTCTAACATCGGTATGGTGGATTCTCCACCTTCAAGAGAAAATCTTTTCTTACCGACAAATTTCTTGGCAAGAAAGTTCTCAAAATAGTCAGCTTGAAAAAGCTTCTCATACAATCTGAGAGCAACACCTTTAGGTATTGGTTCAGAATTTGCGACAGGCTCCATTTTACTTTGCAGCCATTCTCTTTCTTCATCATTTACTAGATAATAATGTTCTGATCCAATCGATCCGCAGTAAGTCTTCTCAAACCAATCAATGATATTTTTTAATTTGGATCGTCCAAGATTTGTTACTCCAGAATCAACTTCCTTATCAAGGTCAGCCGACTGAATCGCTGCAAGTTTCGAATCAATAAAACTTCGATCTGGTTGAGTTATACCGAGTGGATCTAGTTTGGCAGCAAGATGTCCTTGTCTCCTATAAGCATTGAGTAAGTTGACTAAACCAAAATCAGCAAGTGATGAATCTTTTTTATGTTCCGATGATTCATAATTGAGTGTCTGGTTGGAATCATCTGATGATCTGAAAGCTGAAGTATGGTGACCATTTCCATTATCACTTCTCTTATACATAACAGAACCATTAGAGGATTCTAATTCACGAAAAAGTTCTGCCCAGTCATTGGTTACTGAGTTGGGATCTTTAGAGTAGCTCTCGTAGAGTTCATCTAAAATGGCTGCGTTCTCACCAGAAAGGCTCATCAATTGTTCGATTTTCATCTGTTTTCCTTACTTCATCTAGGTTTATAATTTCTAAATTACTTTAATTCGAAGCGACATTAGGTGAAATCTTAAAATTGTCTGCAATCATCATATGCATTTCACCATAATAGATATCTTTCCTTAGCTATGAATTGACCACTTATCAACATCCATTGCTGCTTCACGTATCACTTCTGAAAGAGTGGGGTGTGCATGAGTGGATCTTGCAATGTCTTCTGCACTTGCTCCAAATTCAAAAGCAATAGCGGCTTCAGCAATCATGTCAGATGCCCTTGGTCCAACAATATAGATGCCAAGTAGTTTATCGGTCTTTTTGTCGGCGATCACTTTCACTTGACCATCGGGTTCGTTCATTGCCTTTGCTCGCGCATTGGGTTTGAACATATACTTACCAACTTTGTATTCGATACCTTGTTCTTTGAGTTCTTCTTCACCATGTCCAACCCAAGCAACTTCTGGCCAAGTATAGACAATCCAAGGAATGGCTTTATAATTTACGTGACCGTATTTACCTGCTAAAAGTTCCGCAAGAGCGATACCTTCATCTTCTGCTTTATGGGCAAGCATAGGTCCGTCGATTACGTCTCCAATTGCATAGATGTTTGGAATATTGGTTTGGAATTGATTCGCCTGAACTTTGATTCTTCCCCGTTCCGTAAATTCTATACCGAGTTCTTTTGCTCCAATATTGTCTGCAAATGGTCTCCTTCCAACAGAAACCAAAACGATATCTCCTTCGAGCGCGATCTTGTCTCCTGTTTTGGTCTCAACATTTACTTTCTGGTTCTTGCCTGATTTCTCAATCCCAGTAACCTTATGCTCGAACAAAAATTTCAAACCTTGTCCTTCTAGCAGTCTCTGAGTGAGCGCGGACATTTGCTTGTCAGCAGTTCCGAGTAACCTTGGCATAAGTTCAACAATGGTAACTTTTGCGCCAAGTCTAGACCATACAGATCCAAGCTCAAGACCTATCACTCCAGCACCTATGATGATCATATGATTTGGAACTTTTTCCAAAGAGATTGCATGGTCTGATGTGATCACTTGCTTGCCGTCAATCGGTAGGCTTGGAATATCAATGGGAGTGGAGCCAGAAGCGATTACAATCTTTTTGGATTCAATAATTTCTTTTTTACCAGCATCCGATGTAATCTCAACTTGGTTAGTGGATATTAGCTTTCCAAATCCATGGTATCTTGTAATCTTATTTTTCTTCATGAGGTAGTCTACACCAGAAGTGACTTCGTTTACAATTTTGTCCTTACGAGCAATCATCTTCTTGATGTCAATCTTTACATCACCAGTCGTGATTCCATGAACATCTAGCTTATGTTTGGTTTTGTGGTATTCTTCGGAGGAATCCAGTAGAGCTTTGGAAGGAATGCAACCTACGTTCAAGCAGGTTCCTCCCAATGTCTCACGTTTCTCTATGATAGCTGTCTTCATACCTAATTGAGCACAACGAATCGCGCATACATAACCACCAGGTCCCGCACCAATTACAACTACATCATAATTTTCCATAATAAACTTATATCTCCAAAAGCATTCTTGCTGGATCTTCAATCATCTCTTTTAGTTTAACTAGAAATGTTACAGCACCTTTACCATCTACAATTCTATGATCATAAGATAGGGCAATATACATCATTGGTCTAATTACGATCTCATCGTTTACAACAACTGGACGTTTAACAATATTATGCATTCCTAAAATTCCACTTTGAGGAGGGTTGATGATTGGCGTAGACATAAGCGAGCCATACACTCCTCCATTAGAAATTGTGAATGTTCCACCTTCCATTTCTTCTAGAGAAATTTTGCCTTCTTTTACTTTGCCAGCAAGTCTTGCGATTTCTAACTCAATCTGAGCAAGTGAGAGAAGATCCGCATCACGAACGATCGGAACAACCAAACCTTTAGGCCCACCAACAGCAACACCAATGTCATAGTAATTCTTATAGATTACATCTGTTCCTTTGATCTCTGCATTGATTTCTGGAACAAATTTCAAAGCTTGAATGCAAGCCTTTGTAAAAAAGCTCATAAAACCTAAACCTACATTGTGGGTTTCTTTGAACTTGTCCTTGTAAGTGGATCTTAAGTTCATTAGGTTGAACATATCAACTTCGTTGAATGTGGTCAGAATGGCAGCTGTTGCCTGGGCTTGAACTAAACGATTGGCAATCGTTTGTCTAAGCTTGGACATAGGAACCACTTTCTCTCTCGGTTCAGATCCACGAGGTTTCGATGCAATTTGTTGAGTGATAACTGGATTGCTTGTTTGCGAAGCTGCAGGCTTTTTCTCAAGATACAAAACAACATCTTCTTTTGTGATCTGTCCGTTACGTCCAGTTCCCTTAATGTCCGCTATGCGAAGATTGTTTTCTTGGATAAGCTTCATAGCCGCTGGAGGAATCGTATCATTTGCGTTAGCTGAATTGCTCGGCGAAGCTGAAGCTGCTTGAGAGCTTGCTTGTGCAGTGGCTTGGGAAGAAGTTTCTTGAGTTTTAGCTTCCTGCTTACCTGCAGTCTTTGCTCCTGAACCCGCTTCAATTTTACCGATGATTTCTGCGACTTTTACAACGTCACCAGCAACTTTGGCAATCTTGGAAAGTACACCCGCAGAAGGTGCGCGGACTTCCATGGTAACTTTGTCGGTTTCGAGTTCTGCGAGAACCTCGTCGATTTCGACTGAGTCTCCTTCGTTCTTGGTCCAGTTGATGATTGTTGCTTCTGTAATGGATTCTCCCATTTCTGGGACTTTAATATCTGATGCCATTGAGATTCCTGTAAGGGGGATAAATTTTTAGATAAAATGCCTGAAATACCATGCAATCTATTTGAAACATCCGTTCTCAAAGGGAAATTGTAAAGGAAAAAACAAAAAAACTAAAAATACTTGTTTATAACCAATATTGGGATATTGTTAACTCATGATTTATGACTTTCTAGGAAAAACCCCATCCATCTCGACTTCCGCTTTTATAGCTCCCTCGGCCGAAGTGATCGGAGACGTGACAATCGGCGAGAATTCTTCCATTTGGTTTCAGTGCTTGATTCGGGGCGATGTAAATTATATCAAAATTGGAGACAATGTTAATATTCAAGATATGTCCCTCATTCACGTTGCTCGTGATGTCTATCCTGTAAATATTGGAAACAATGTTTCTCTTGGTCATCGAGTGACTCTCCACGGTTGTACGCTAAAAGATTTTTCTTTCGTTGGGATGTGTGCTACAGTTATGGACGATGTTGAGATTGGTGAATATTCCTTTGTGGCGGCTGGGTCTCTTGTTACTCCGGGCAAGAAATTTCCCCCAGGTGTGATGATTATGGGAAGTCCTGCAAAAATCATTCGAGATATAAATGAGAAGGAAAGGGAGATAATTACTCGGACAGCGAATAACTATGTAAAATACAAAGACAATTACAAGCAGATGAAATTGGAAACAATTCGATGACGGAAGGTAAAGAATTCTTTGATGATAACTTTACGAAGTCGCTTGGATCTCTATTTCGTGATTTCTATTCCCAGAACGAAATATCTTATTTACGAAACGAAATTTATAAAAAGTACGAATCTATCCAAGACTCAGAAATTGAAATAGATATCTATGAACCTGGATCAGATGATCCTCTGCTTCGTATTCAGCACAAAGTAATTTTGATAACTTGCGGAAGTCTTCCTTTCTTTGCGTCCAGGATTCGGAAGGTATTTGAATTGTTGCAATTGGAAATTTCTAGAAGTCTTCATTTTCATCCAAACCCAGGAAAAGAATTATTCTACATTGAAGTTTTGGGATCGAAAATCCATGTTCTAAAAAATCTTACGGATGGAATTAAATCTTCTTATTCTCGGATCCAGAAGCTTACTCTGGAATTTCGGCAGTTTAACCAACCTTCTGCGGATTGGATGCAATGGGAACGAGGAGTTGGTGAGTTTCTCAAATGGTTATTGGATCGTGCTTATGT
Organism: Leptospira sp. GIMC2001; assembly: GCF_028462125.1. Lineage (NCBI taxonomy): Bacteria > Pseudomonadati > Spirochaetota > Leptospiria > Leptospirales > Leptospiraceae > Leptospira > Leptospira sp. GIMC2001. Next base: position 1,316,027 of record NZ_CP115468.1, read on the forward strand.
ATGGGAAGCCGCAATCTACACAGTTGGTGAGAAAGAGCAGAAGTTCGGAGATGTCAATATTTCCGATGAACTTATGCATTGGTTCTATTCACTTGAATCTTCGAAAGCTGAGATTGAGGCATTGGAATCAGAAGATAGATCTTTTTTGGGTGATGAGAGATACTATTATATTGCACTCGTTGATAAAAATCGCAAAATGTTGTTATGCGGATCTTTGAATCAATTTGCCAAAGCATCAGCGCTTATGGACATTCCGTATTTCAATAAAAGATTTAGTAATTTTTTCGAAAAAGAGTCTATTGAAGCATTTTCCGGATTGGGAAGAACCAGTCGGATGATGTTCAATTATTTACCGACAGAAATTATCCTTTTGTTACCTGAAGAAATTTATATACAAATTCATTCCAGTATTCTTGAACAGAATCTGAGAAATAGATTGGGATCCACAGGAATTAAGATAAATGATGGATTGGGTCTTCTGATAAGTTTTATTCCAAAAGCGAATTGGACTGAGAATCTCTGGGAGACATCGGATGCAATTATTCATCGAGTGTTTGAAAATTCTACGGTTCATCGTTATTTTATAGTTAGAAATAATTTTGTGGAATGTTTTCACCTTGTGCGAGCAAGAGATATTACGATTCAGAATCTTTTGACTGCATCTTCAACAGTTGAATTTTCTTTTCGCTCATGGATGGAACATCTCGAATCCAAATGGAACGATCACTTTCAAAATGAATATCCAGTAGGAAGTCTATCTTTCCATGATGATTATAAGGCAACGCATAATGCGGATCAGGCGATATTGGATATTGGAATGGCGATCAAACTTGCCGGAAGTGATCTCAATGTAGAAATTACAGAACGATATGATACGACCATCATACATGCAGTTACACCGAAGATGAGATTTCTCCTGTCCGAATGGGTCAAAGTTCTAAGTGATCTTGGACTTGCGCCTATATCACAGAGAGTTTACCATTTTCAATTCAAAGAAATTACTTATGCAAAATCAGAATTTTTCTTCCATTTAATTGAAAACAAAAAAGGATTATATAAAAGACTTAAGCAAGTGCTTATGTTGTTACAGACTGGTCAGATTCGATCGGATAGTTTGTCATCCGTTATACTATGGTCTGAGTTGGATGAGAATGGATTGCTATTTCTAAAAGCTGTTCGCGACTATTGTCTTCAATCCAACGCAGTTTTTAATGCTGATGAATTCAATCAATATTTAGTAGCTCATCCTGATCTTGTAATTGCAGCTTGGGAATATTTTCGATCCAGTTTTTCCGAAGGTATTGTAAAGTCAAAAGAACAGATGATTGCAGAATCGGACACGGGCAAAACCATTCGAGAAGATGCGGTCTTGCATGCTTTCTCGACTACAGTTCTTTCCATTATTCGAACAGATTTTTATGGAACCAGGCTTGATTCAAGAGTTGGAGTTGATCGTGATTTTATTTCTTTCAAAATCGATAGCAGCATTCCGTCCGCCTTGCCTAAGCCTAGACCCTATCGAGAAATATTTGTTTATTCGGCTGACTATCAAGGAATTCATCTACGCGGCGGAAAAGTTGCACGAGGTGGAATCCGTTGGAGCGATAGACCGAGCGATTACCGAACGGAACTTTTGGGACTATTGAAAACGCAAATGGTCAAGAATTCCATTATTATTCCTGTTGGATCAAAAGGCTCTTTTGTTCTAACACCTAACGGTCTGAATAAAAATTCTGTATCTATGCAATCTGCTTATTCTGGTTTTATCTCTGGGCTTCTTGGATTGACGGACAATCGACTTCTTGGAGAGATTTTTCCTTATTCAGAAACAATTCCTTCTACAGCAAAAGATTTGGACATAGATGATTCTTACCTTGTTGTTGCGGCGGACAAAGGAACAGCAGCTCTTTCAGATCTTGCGAATTCACTTTCAGAAAAAGCAAAATTTTGGTTAGGTGATGCGTTTGCATCAGGAGGATCAAAGGGATATTCTCACAAAGCCTATGGCATAACAGCAAAGGGTGCCTTGGTTACAGCTGATAGAAATTTTCGGATGATGGGAGTAGATTTTCGCCGTGAGTCCGTAACAGTTGTCGGCATCGGTGATATGGGTGGGGATGTTTTTGGGAATGGTCTACTGGAAAGTAAATACTTTAAATTGGTTGCCGCATTCAACCATAAGCATATTTTTATTGATCCAAATCCGGATCCAGCGATCAGTTTTGAAGAACGAAAAAGATTGTTTTATGCTGAAAGTCCTTCACTTGCAGGTTGGGATAATTATGATCTAAAGTTAATTTCACAAGGTGGTGGAATCTGGAATCGAACGGAAAAATCAATAAGCCTATCCATTCAAGCGCAAGAAATTTTAGGAATTAAGGAATCCAAATTGTCCGGTAATGAATTGATTCGGGCAATTCTATCGGCTCCCGTTGATATGCTGTACAACGGTGGGATTGGAACCTATGTAAAATCATCACAAGAAGAACAAGTCAAAGTGGGAGACCCAGCCAACAATGATGTTCGCATTGATGCAAATGAACTAAGATGTAAATTAATATCTGAGGGAGGAAATTTGGGACTTACCCAACAGGCTCGATTGGATTATGATCGTTTGGGTGGATATGTTTTTACCGATGCAATTGATAATTCAGCAGGTGTTGATTTATCGGATCATGAAGTGAATCTTAAGATATTTATGAACGAGTTACTAAATCAGAATATTCTAAAAAGCATAGAAGAGCGCGATAATCTTCTTTTCTCCTTAGATAAAGAAGTTGTTGAGTCCGTACTTCTGGATAATGAATTGCAGAGCCTATCTATCAACGTGGATCGTTTAGAATCAGAAACTGAGAGTTGGTCTCAAATTATAGAAGCGAGCAACTATCTAGTGAATAAATCAATCATTGAGCCGGGGCTAAATCGAATTCCTGCAAATACGACAACTTGGGAAGAACTGTCTGAACTCTCTACAGGAATTCCTCGACCGAGCTTAGCTGTGATCATGGGTCATGCCAAAATGTATCTCTATCAAATTTGTCTTGGATCAAATGTATTTAATATAGATGACTTTGAAAATTTATATATTGGATATTTTCCAACTTCTCTTGTACAAAAATATAAAAAACAGCTTCTCAATCATCCTCTCCATTTGGAAATTTGCACAACTCGAGCGGTAAATTTTCTTGTGAATCTTATGGGTTCAAGCATTATCTGCCTCCTTCCAAAAGATGAATTGGAAATACCTAGATTCTTAAAATCTATGTTAGATGATCTCGTAGCCAAAGACCTACCAAGAATTCTGGATCAGATTGCAAATATTCGTGATGCCAAGCTTGAAAAGAACCTTCTCGAACTAGTAAGCAGCGTAAGAAAATCGATTCATTGGAAATGGTCAAGAGTGCAGGCCAATTCGAGCGAAATGATTTCTAATTGGGAGAGTGTTATTCCTAAAGAAAGCTTAGAAAATTTAACCGCGATACTAAGAGCATAAGGAATATTAAAACCCTGTACTTCTCGAAAATCTAAAAGCTTGCCACCAAAAGGCTGGTAGAGAAAAACTTTATCTTTATTGGCAATTGACCAACGTTGGGATGTCACTAAAATAAGTAATGGGGTGCCTTCTTTGATTGCAAAATTAAAAAATCTTTGCGCAGGTTCAGGTAAATTTTCTACCATTTTCGAATCATATAACAAGGGTTTTGTCGGTTGAAGTTTTGCCAATCTTATCAATTCTTTTCTATCTGATACGTAAACATAAAATCGAATAGATAATAGTATGGAAATCATGATGACCGCAGGTATTAATATTAAATATCGTTTTTTCATTTTTAACATTTTATCCTTTAGTTTTATGATGCATGTTTTTAAAAATTTCTCGCGATTCCAAGCTTTCTAAATTCGTCCAAACAAATCATTCAAAAAAATCGATCTGCTTATTGATAAAGAGGAAAAATTGGATACGATTGTGTATGGCTTGCGATCTTATTCGTGTTTTTTTCTAAAAATGATCTTTTGAAAGCTTAAAAATCGATCATTGAGGAATATAAATAATGTTTGACAATATTTCATTATATAATTACTTTGTTATATAACTGAATGATTACAGAAAACCTTGATAGAACATTTGCAGCCCTTTCCGACTCGACTCGCCGGGCTATTTTGATGCGCCTGGCAAAAGGCGAATCCACTGTTTTGCAACTTGCAGAGCCATTCAATATGAGTCAGCCCGCAGTTTCGCGACACCTCAAAGTATTGGAAAAGGCTGGGCTTATATCTACAACAATCCGTGGCCAAGAAAGACCCCGTAGACTCGAAGCGGCACCACTCAAAGAAGTTATTGGCTGGATTGAAAAAAATCGCCAACTATGGGAAGAGCGTTACAATGTGCTCGATGGACTTCTCGAAGAATTACAAACTAAACAGAGTAAAAGGGATAAATTAAGATGAAATCAAAAAAGAATGAAGTGAAAATTGTGAGTCATGGAGAAACTGAAGTAGTTTTTCAAAGGTTCTTTGAAGCGCCAAGAGAATTAGTTTTTGACTGTCACACCAAACCTGAATTGATGCGACGCTGGCTAATTGGTCCAGAGGGAATGGTTCTAGAAACTTGCGAACAGAATCTAACAGTCGGTGGCAAATACCTATATCTCTATTCGGACTCAGAGGGAAACAAATCTGGAGTCTACGGGACATTCCGAGAAGTGATTGTGCCTGAGAAAATCGCAAACACGGAGAATTATATTATGGATATGTCTTCTTTCGATCCAAACGCTCCTGAAGATCCTGACGCAACATTCGAGTCACGTACTTTTACAACCGAAAAAGATGGGACTCTTATGACTCACTTATGCAGATATGCATCAGCCGATATATGCAAGATGATGGTTGAGACTGGAGCTGCGGATGGGATGGCGGAATGTTACTTGAAACTAGATACTCTACTTTCGGATATCCATAGTTAAATCTAAATTCTGTTTATAAGTAGCTTCACCTGCCAGAGAAGTTTCTCCATTCGGCGAAATATTGTACATCCTAATTTGCATTTGAGATTCTTCTGGGTATGGAATTTCGATTCGCCATCCCCAATCTGGACTATCCCTCACTTCGTAAGATCCGAGAAGACTAATATTGCCCTGATCACTGATTGTTCCATAGCAATTCATAATCTTTCCACTCATGCCCCAAGAATCAACCCATGAAGCCGTTACTTCTGAGTTTAAGTTTTCATTTCCTAACAAAAGCAATCCATCTTGTTTTTGTGATTCATGAAACCAATCGTATTTCATCAAAAGAAAATTTTGATTGGCAATTTTTTCAATTTTCATATTTGAAATAGAAATAAAATCTGGATCGGGTAGCCAACTCAGTATTAAACGATACTCTCCCGTCCAATTTCCGATAAATTTATTGTGTATATCTTTTATTTTCATGATTTGCTTTGTCGTATCACGATTATCTTTTGATTTGATTAAATATTGAAGAGAGTAGAATTATTAGTCTCTAAACTCTCTAGTTTAAAAATAGCCGAGATAAATCGCTTTAGTGAGGTTATAGAATTTAAAATGATTCTGACCACTAGAGTTGACACGCTACTGATCGTTATTGCTACAAATCTAATAAACGTGGCAACCCATGGAGTTTATAGAGCTCCTAGAGGTAAGTATTACATTTCTCGTGAAGCCTCATTATTGTTCAATGCAAAGGAGTGGTCGATTAACATTACAAACTCTCGATTCGTTATTGAAAAAATAAATACCCTTTGATCCTGAATCTCCTGTTATACCATACCCTCCATTTGACAAAATGGAATTGCTGGTCCATTCACTGCAAGTATTCCGCACTTCGGCCGTAGACGAACTTGAGCCTGCCGACATTAAACCTACCCAAAATTCGGTTCTCGTGTCAGTTAAATTTGCATTATTGGAAATAAAAAAATTATCTATAGACTCAGAGAATGCCCGATTCGAACCAGTGGCTCCAATAATCTCCCCGTCCAGGCGAACATAAACAGTATTGGCTGCAATAGGGTAATCTGTTAGAATATAAGTTGAACCGCTTCTTTCAACTGATCGTGTAGACCCATTAAATATGTATGCTTTGAAACTAGATGAACCACTTGGTTTTCTACTGTCACTATTACATTTTTCATCTGCTCCAGTTACTCCGCCTAAGTTTCCAGAATACTGTGTTGATGTTAGAAACATCTTTTTTTCCGGTAATGCAACTGTATTGCTTCCCCCTGATCCAGATAACAGTAGTAGAGCCGCAAGAGTGCTATCATCTCCTTTTTTTTCCTCTGCGCAAAAATTCAAAAAAAATATTGCAGAAATTGCTAATATTTTGAATAAGTTTATTCTTTTGATCATTTTTATCTCCTTTTATTAACTAAAAAAAATGTATTTGATTAGATGTCTAGTTATTTGTTATGGAAATAAAATATGAATTAATAAAAATTGCATATTCATTTATTCTTTCTATTTAATATTGAATAATTAAAATAAAAAACTATTCAATAATAATTTGAATAGTTTTATCTAAATCTCATAATGATTTTAAATTTGTTTCTAATTTTTTGGACTCAAATGACATCATCCATCAAAAAAATATCAACTGGAAGTTAACATAAAAGTTTGACACACCATAATATCCTGACCAATTGGATTTAAAGCTTTTTATGTTAACTTTAGGAAAATTCATCATGGATTCCTAAAATAAGATCAGATTGAAAACTTAACTCAGTTAGAATTAAGTATTTATAATCATTGCAAAAATTCGAGATTCCTATACGTCATAAAGAAGACAACAAAGTTTTAATTGAAGAATATTCATTCGGTTGCTCGCAAATTATTTTTCCGAGTGAAGTCCCAATTTATTACCTTCACTATCTATAAAAACTGCAAAAAAACCTTCTTGATCCGCATGAGGAGTTTTTGGTATTAAAATTTTTCCACCATTTTTAACAATTTTATCAAGCATGAATTGAAGATTATTTCCAGCATTCAGATATATTGTAACTCCGTTGGCAGACGGCTCATAGCCCTCAGCCTCGATTATAACACCGTTAACTTTTTGATTTTCATATGGTAAAATACCCATTTTCACACCATCAAAATCTATTCTTTCGATTTTTATATCCATAATAGATTCATAAAAACTTGTTGCTCTGCTGATATTTTTTGTGGGTATCTCAAAAATTCCTATATAACTGTTCATTTCTTTCTCCTTATCCGTGCATTGAAAAATACTGAAGGCAAGGGTAGCTGTAATTAAGCAAAATATTAATCTTTTCATACGATAGATCATAAACCAATTTGTTAGTAAGGAATTGTAAATCTGCGACAATCTTTCAAATTTATTTGTAAAAAATCGAAGAAAGTTTCAAATTTTCATTGTTTAAGAAATTCTTTGGGCTGATTCCTGTAAAATCTTTAAAGTCTTTTATGAAATGTGATTGGTCATAGTATTCAAATTGATGAGCAATATCAGTTAAATTTTCAGATTCACCACTCAATAGCAATTTTAGAGCTGCTTGAAATCTGATTAGTCTACCCAATTGTTTTGGACTTACGCCAATGTATTTAGTGAATTTTCTTTCCAGTTTTCTTCTTAATGAAATTTTTTCATCAAGGATTCCATTGATAGACTGACTACCAATACTTTCAATAATCGTATCAAGAGTAGATTTTACTAACGCATCAATCTCTAACGGCTTAGTTATTAGTGATCTAAGAAAATTCTCAAAAATCTCAATTCTTTGCTCTGTATTTTTAGCATTTATAATCGAGTATTCTAATTCATTTGCCATATCTTTTGGAAATAAAAAATCAATTGGAGTTTCTTTATTGGCTAATGTTTTTAGCTGGGTTTTCACTAGATGGGCAAAACCGTATGGGTAAAATCGAATTGAAAAAGTATCAACATAGCCTGTAGGTTCAATAAAAAATGGTTCTATAGTTTGTCCTAGAACCATCGCACGGGGTTGCAAAATATATTTATTTGAAGACGTAAATCTTTTAATGTCGTCTCCCAATATAAAAGCCATTTCGATTAAACCATCCGGAATAATCCGCTGCTTTGTCGGATTGTTTGAAGTTGGCACCTGCAAAGTCCAATAGCAATCAACAAATAAATCTAAATCCTTATGAGGTTGAAAAGTTTTGTATTCCATAAAATTATTATTACCTTTGCAGGAATTATGAATAAGGTCAATGCGATCACAGTTACGTCTTAATCGTTCTGAGATTTTTATTTACAAAGGGCATGGGAGAGCACAACCCTTTCGAGAATGCAAATATTGGCAATCAATTTTATAGAATTTTTCATTCCGAGGACATTCAATAGTATCTTGAACTTCGAGTAATAATTTCAATAGTTTGTTAGGATAAGTTGTAGTTTTGTATATTTTCGGAGGTAGACTCTATTTTGTAATTGCAGTTTAGTAATAAATTCACTCATTTAAGAATTAGTGCAATTTTTCTAAAAGACTTGGTATAGTCTCTTCTGGAAAATCATTCAGAATAAATGGAACTTTTCTACTCTCATTGAATTGAAAAACATTATGATTTTTCTTTTCTTTTATACCTGAAATATAAATGGATAAAGGTTGGCAATTCCATACTCCACCAACTTCACCTGTAAAAGTATTTTTAACATTTCCCTGATAGTTAAAACAAATTACTCGATTATCTTTCACTTTAAAAAAACCAGCTACAAGTTTTTTATTAATTGGATACCAAAGGTAAGTTCTGCCGTCAATACTGTTATACTCAATCTGATTGCCGTGATAATCTTTTTCGAAATGTCTTAAAGTAATATCATTAGTGAGACTATTAACTTCTTCATCTGTTAATCGTTGAAATTTATTGATGTTCGCATCAAAAAACTCTTCATTACTTTTAACGTCATTGGTACTTCTGCATCCAATTAAAAGCATGGAAAGGCAGAGGAAAATTATAAAATCTCGAATTATTTTCATTGAGTTTATCTAGAGAGTATTGTGGATAACTTATAGTCAAGAGTAAATCTGGTTCATATAGACTTTTATCAGTGGGTTACGAAAGTAAATCTCAATTTAATAGAGAATATAAGCACTTTTTCGGCGTCATTCCAACAAAAGATGCTTCCAGTTTTAGAAGTTAGTCATGACTACGTTTTATGTATCGATGACCGAATCGGTATTTGAGAAATTTGATAAAAGTGCGTTAAACTCTGTCGCCTTTTACTTCTGTATACAGCAATCCTTTTCCGACAATTTTTTCATTATTGATTTTGTAACTGCCAGAATTCTCTTCAAAAATCCATTCTGCATGATAAGTATCAGTTAGGTTATCATTAAATTTTTCGAATGACATTGTGGTATGTGGGTATGTCAAAATTTTGTCTTCGTAATTATCAGGCATTGGTCCGGGTCCATTGGCAGATAACTTAGATTTTTGTACCGTGATAATGTCCCGATTTGCTTCGTTAAACATCATTCTATTAAAAAAAATCCATCTCGCTTTAAAATTAAGCAGTTTTGATAAGTATTCATACGGTTCTGGAACATATTGAAGTGCCCCTGAGCTATGAATTATATCAATTGGAAGAGTGATTGATTCTAAAGAGTCGTAAAATTTCAATTCTTCATTATCTAATTTCATATTCTTCGCAGACTGCACCATTTGTGATGTTTCAACGACTAACCAATTCAATCTAATCTTATCTGGTAAGAATCTTCTCATTTCAAAATAGTGAGCTCCACAAGCGCCACCAAAATCAATAATACTTAGTTTATTTGAAGGATGTACTGATACGAATTGATTGATTGCAGACAATAGAGCAACATTTGTGGGATTCAATATATATGGTTTCCCATTTAGCTTCACAGAATAATTCTTTGTTTTTTCTGCGATCATATTGCAAAGTTCGATATTTTCATATCCATCTGTTTTGTAATCGTTTAAAGCATCATGATAACTTTGGTATTCTTTTTCTGTTTCTTTATCTTTAACTTTTTCTTTATTAATCACCTTGATAACAATTGGCGGAACAAAGTCTTTCAGTCTCATCGTATTCTCCCTTTCGTGAATGCAACTGTCGCATAACGGATGCTTGCAATCTAAGTCACGTGTTAATGCGTAGTCTGATGGACGTTATATTTTGCGCAAGTAAATATCGCGAAAAACGGCATTTGTCTCAGGCCAAGGATCTAGAGGTAACGCATATTTTGCGAGATATTGATGAATGGCTCAAGGGAGATAACGATTTGTATTCACTCTATCCTGAAAGAATTAACAAAATAAGGAAAAGTTGTTTTTTTGATTACTTTGCAAAATATTCTTGACATTGACCATTTCACCGCTAATTATAGTTAATGTGCGGTGTGCAATTCTACGATTTTTGACTCGAAACTTTGATTGGAAGTATGCCAAAAGAAATTATTCATTATGCTTAAGTGTTTAGCGGTAACGAAGTATGACAGCTAAGATACCAGGTCCGTCTGGCATATTTTCACTAAAATATGCTAAGGAAATGCAGTCGGACATTCTGAAACTATCTGAAAAATTAATTAATCAGTATGGTAACCTGGTTCGTATTCCTGTGCCTGGTAATAAGGTATATATTTGTGCGGATCCAGATCTAATAAAATTCATTCTCGCAGATGCTCACGATAGTTTCATAAAAGGTCCCCGGAATAAACATTTTTTCCCGCTTCTCGGTGATGGGCTAGTTCTGAGTGCTGGGCAACAGTGGAGAAACAGACGAAGAATCCTGAACCCGTTTTTTACAAATGCATCGATTAAGCAATTTGAAGGTCAACTGATTCAGTCAATAGAAGAGATCATTCTTGGTTGGAAAAATGAAGATCGAAAGCAAATCGATTTGCATGAGGAAATGCAACGTGTTACAATACGAATGCTAATCAGAAGTCTTTTTTCCGGAGATTGCATAAAATATTCAGAACAGCTATTTCAAAGTTTTCGCATTCTTTCGGATTTCTGCATTAAACAATTCTTTTCAGCATTTCCTTTACCACTGTCGCTTGCACTCATTGTAAATCCCCAAGTAAAAAAAGCAAGAAGGCAATTATTCAAAATTCTTGACGAAATAATAAAATACAGAAAATCTCAACCGATCAATGAAAAAAATGATTTGCTTGCAACTTTTTTATCCGCTAAAGATGAACTAACAGGCGATAATCTATCGGAGAATCAGATAAGGGATGAACTAATGACTATTTTCTTTGCAGGCTATGATACAACGTCATTTTCATTAACTGCAGCGATGTACCTGATTCTAAAAGACGCTGATTGTTTGGCAAACTTAAGCAAGGAAGCTCGCGAAAACATAACAGGTTCTGTAGCAACAGAAGAAGAGGCGGGTAAACTTCCAAGAATTGAGGCTGCATTCAAAGAAGCTATGAGATTATATCCACCTGCCTATATGATCAATCGCACACCAATCAAAGATATTGTTTTTAAGAATTATACGCTACCAGCTGGTTCATTAATCTTACTATCCATTTGGGGAGTACATCGAAATGAAGCCTGCTGGAAAAATCCCCTCGAATTTAAACCAGATCGGTTTCTCGAAGAGGTCGATGCTAAACAACATCATTTTGCCTATCTGCCATTTTCAGGTGGGTCAAGAATTTGCTTAGGCAAAAACCTTGCAATGATGGAAGGAATCCTGGTGCTTGGAACAGTGTTAAAAAATTACGAACTGAGTATGAATCCGAATCAGAAGCTTGGTATCCATCAAGGTGCGACGCTCACTGTAAAGGGTGGGTTGCCAATTCAAATAAAGTCGCTATAAAAATAGATTTAGTTAGAACTTTATTCTATTCTTTCTAATTTTATTTTGAAACTTGATTGTACTCTAGCTTGCAAAAAAAAATATCTGTTATGACCAAACAACGAAAAGAATTTATTACACACTGCAAGTTATCCGGTTTTAGCGATAGCACAATTAGAGACTACGTGAATGGAGTTGCTAGTCTTGCAAAAAGATATAATAAAAATCCGGCAAAGCTAACTGAAAACCAAATAAAAGATTTTCTTGTCGAATTGCGAGACCAAGGCAAGTCTGATAAAAGAATAGCAGGTGTTTTCTATGGAATCAGAAAATACTTTATCTCCATTAATCAAGAATACAAAATCAAATCAATTCCTACACCAAAACGCGTTTACCACATTCCTACAGTGATGAGCTTAAATGAAGTGAATATAATTTTGAGCGTATCTAATGGTGCAAGAGAAAAACTTATTACAGGCATTCTGTATGCGTCTGGAATTCGCATTGGAGAGCTTGCAAACCTACGACTTAAAGATTTTGATATTGATAGAAAAACGCTATTCATATCCAATCCTAAAAATGGCAGACCAAGATATGCAATCTTATCTACAAAGTCTATTGATCTATTAAATTATTATAAAGCTGTTTACAAGCCGAAAGACTACCTATTTTTCCGAGGATCGAATAAAAACGATCCAATATCAATCAGAACCTTGCAACTAATCTTTCAAAATATCGTAAAAAGATCGAAGATAAATAAAAAAATAACTGCACACACGATGCGACATTCCTTCGCAACTCACCTTCTCGAATCAGGATGCAATATACTAAATATACAAAAACTATTAGGTCATGCGAACCTTTCAACTACAGCGATCTATTTGCATGTAGAAAGTTCTACTTTTCTTAGTGTAAATTCCCCCTACGAAAATGTTGATAAGGAAGCGTCAAAACCTGAGTTTTTTATGGGGCAACCTGGACTAAATTTTAGATATCAATTCTCTTGATTTTATATTATTACTACTTGCGAGGAGCTCAATCGCGGTTGTCGATCGCTGAGCCTCCGAACGAGAAGTGATCGATGGTAAGAAATTCTGCTGATCGAATTGAGCCAGTTCAATTGCAGTTATACAAAAATTGTTTCGAGTCCGCTTAATTGAAGATAAATGGCGCCGGTGGATTTCGATAGAGCAGAATTATACAGCCCACATTCTTGTCTCTTGTTTATTATATATTTAATCTTACAAATGACTAATTGATTTATGGTCAATGGCGTTTTTGGCTTCGTCAAGCGTAACGAAGGAGTTTTGAGCAACTTCAATTATGTTTCCTTCAATATCTGAAAAGTAAAAGAAAAGTCCAGCAAACGGAGGCTCTGTCGGTTCCTTCAAGATTTTAACTTTGTCTTTCAGTTGCTCGTAAATTTCCAAGACTTCTTCTTTTCTGTCAACGTTGTATCCAATTATCACGGAGCGAAAATCTTGATCTTTATGATCGACTCCAATGAAGCTCGCAAGCATTTTCCGGTCACAAATGCTTAATAAAATTCCATTAAGCTTATAAAAAACAATGTCATTATTTTCGGCTATGGTCGTCCAACCTAGAACTTGTCCATAGAAATTTTTCATTGCGGCTAAGTCGTGTGCGCCAATTGTCAATACACTGATTCTTTGTTCCATATGATTGTATTAAGTTATTTAGAATATCTTAATACTACTCCGCTTGTTTTAAGTCCGAATATTTTCGTCCACCATAAATTAGTGTCCAAATTGCAAAGGCCATCTCTCCTAACATGCTTGGGATTGCAACAAGCATGAGAAAAATTGCAGAATAATCTACATAATTTTCAATTAAAATGTGAGAACTTGTATCGACCAGATACATTATTCCTGCTAACATTAACATGATTCGTATCCATGCAGGACCTTGAAATATTTTTGATAACAATACTAAATGAATTCCAAAAAAGAATAAACCTATTAACCATATGTTATCAAATTGCTGAACATTTTGAATGATTTCGATTTCTTCCCGAATATTCAATATATTTGTCAACGAGAAAACTGCAATTGCCATTATGACAGCATGAATCAATCTAAAAAAATTACTTAATAATGAAAGATCATGAGAAGAATATATTATTAATAATGTCCAAGCTATTACAACATCAAACACAACTGTGATAATAAAAGCCATGATTCCTAATCGAACGCTCATGCTATTTTCCAAGACTGTAGTGACCGGATTATTCTTGAGATCTTCCAATACCTGGAAATTTGCATAAATAGCTGCAAAAAAAATTATTATATAGCTAATACCTGTTAAAATTGATAAATTGCGTATTTTCACTCTAACCTCTTACCTTTTTTAAGAAAATAATTGATTATGTTATTTGCGTAAAACAAAATATCCTTAATTTCTAATACTTTTCAGACTTTAATATATACGAAAATATTTGGAAATGATTTTTTGACTATATAAACAAAAAAAATAATAATATTAATTGATGGCTAACTTTTAGTCGCTCTGACGTATATTCCAGCTTCATTTCTGAATCAATTACTGAGCTTTAGGAAATGATTCAGAACTTGTTCAGGTTATTCAATATTTCTAAATTTCCATTCAGAACGTTAATATCAACGGGACCAGAAATTCCTTCAATTCGTTCCGTACTTTTATATTGCCAGATTAACCATTCAATATTTGAAAAAGCATTTGGATGAAAAAATATATTTCTAATCCAAATAGGGTGGTTTAGGAAATTATCGTCTAGATATGTTTCTATAAACTCATTTGTTAAATATAATATTGTTTTTGTTTGATAGTGGTTTTCAATTAACTCAACATAAATTGAAATTTCTTTTTGGACATTTTCAATCTTAGGTCTTTCTTTGCAATTTCCAACAAATTCTAAATCTACAACAGGAGGTAATGAATCAAATTCCTTTGGGACAGTTTGAATAAAATTTTCTGCTTGCTCGGATCCAGTTTTGCATAATGTAAAAAAATGATATGCACCGACTTTAAAACCATGTTTCTTGGCTTCATTCCAATTGTACAGGAATGATTTGTCTTTGAAATCTCCACCTTCAGTTGCCTTTATATATGCAAAAGAAATGTCATTTTTAGGGATCAAACTCCAATCTATTTTCCCTTGATGATTGGATACGTCAATTCCTTTTATCGGATATTGTGATTTCGAGGGATAAACAAACCAAATTAATCCTAAATCTAAAGCTTTGTACAACATTAAAAAAGATATAATTGAAATTCCAATTAAAGTTAATAATTTTGTTTTCATAAATTTATCCTGTGGTTTTGGCTCATAACTAGAAAAGTTTGTGTTGTTCGAGCTTCATTATTCTGTATAAAATTTTAGTAACTCCATGTATGGGTCACCAGACAGGTTAAGTGCAATTGCAAATGCTTGCTCAGTTTTATGTCCTTGTCGTTTGAGTCCAATAATTTGCTGTCTGAAGTTTTCTCCATACTTTTTTAGTAAATTATATTCAGCTATTAAATGTCTATATGCAAATTGTTGCTTTGTCAAAATATTTTGTCCAAAAATTTCTATTCGAAATTCATCTACAAAAAAGTTGGCTACTATTGACAAAGTATTGTAATTTTGCGATTCTTGAATTGTAAAACTGCTTTCTTTACAAAAGTTTTGAGTTACTGAATTATAAAACTCTAGCTTGTCCGTAAAACAACAAATGATGTCAAGATCGCTGTTTTCAATGTCGATGTTAATTGGAATTGTTCCTACAAGTATTGGATCAAACTGTTTGAGCTTTGATAAAATTTGGTTGTTGGTCAATATAGAAAACGCTTGCCGTTGCCGATTGTTGCCTTCTTTTAAATAGTCTATTGAATCAAATTTCATACTCAGATACTATATTTTTAAATTATCTTTTCTTTCTCTATTTTTATAGAAGAATTAATGTTCATTCCCTTTATAAATCCACATTGGTTCTGTCAAACCTGCTCTCGTAAAGCCAACCTTTTTGTAAAAATCTATAGCCTTACCGTCTGCTGTTAGCATTTGCATATGGAAATGATCATATTTTTCTTGCATTTTTTCCATTATCATTTTTCCGATTCCTTTACCTTGGTATTGAGGATGAACCAGTAAGTGAGGGTCGTAGACTACTAAGTATCCATCAGAAATAGCATTGCCTATACCAATTAATTTATCTTTATCTCAAGCGGAAACCAATGAATGTGAATTTGTCAATGCATTAAATAGATCTGTTGGTTTGTCTGCTGAGCTCTATTCGTTTGCTTTATACAAACCAATAATTTTATTAATGTCAATATTTCGATTTTCTGAGATTACTATTTTCATTTTTGTTTGACCGTTTTTTTAGCTCTATTGGTAAAACCTGAAGAAGAGGAATGTGTCTAAGACCGAGCCAGTAATCCGGCGATGCGGCAAGCGAAAGTTAACGGTAGTGCCCATTTCTAAAGCTTCAAAAAATAATGATAAAATTCATCATCTCTTACATAGCCGGTTGTTGCATATAAAGCCTGGGCATTTTCGTTCGTTCTAGATGTAGATAGTTCTATTCCTTTAAGTTCAGTCGAAACCGCAAAATCATTTACGTGTGCTAAAATACGTTTAGCTATTCCTAATTTTCGATATTCATTTAATACAAATAAATCATTCAAAACTATCGCTCTGCCCATAGATAGAGAAGAAAATGTTGGATATAATTGTGTAAATCCGACAATTGCATTTTTTTTAATATCTACTGCAATAAAGATTATGGATTGGAAATTAACAAATCTTTCAAAAAGAAACTTTCTAGCTTCCTTTATATTTGATTCTTTTTTATAGAAAACTCGGTAGAGGTCAAAAATTTTAGATAGACCATCTAAATCTTTTATTTCTGCTTTTCTTATCTCGATATTTTGCAAAATTTGATCCTTTGATTATTTTTATTCAACAATTCTGATAATATTCTATCTATTTTATTAGATTTTTCCAATTTCCATATTCCATGTAGGTTTTAGTCTGTTCCATTATTTTATTTCCAAATAATTTTTCTACCATGTATAATGAAAGGTCTATTCCAGCGGATATCCCAGCTGAACTTAGTATTTTACCGCTATCTATAAATCGTTCGTTTTTTATTAATAAAGCTTTCGGTGCAATCTTAATCATATCTTCAAAAACTTCATGATGGGTCGTATACTTTATATTATTAATCAATCCAATTTTGCCAAGCAATCTTGAACCTGAACATACAGTAAAAGTAAACTGGGAAATTTCGTAGCTATTTTTGATCCAATTAAGAATAGTATCGTTTTCTAAAAGATTTCTTGTTCCTGTTCCGCCTGGTATTATAAGTATATCAATCTTTGGACAATTCATTATATCAAAATCTGGATTTACTTTTAAACCGTTCACAGTTTTTATTTCTAATCTCTTTTCTGCTACTGTAAATGTATTACAAAGATCATATTTATTTAGAGCATTCGTAACTGAAAAGACTTCGAAAGGACCGGCAAAATCCAATAATTCTATATCATTAAATATTAATATTCCAATGTTTAGCACAAATTTATCCTGATGAGAGTTGTTTATGGCATTGCGAAAGTTATATGCTGGCATTTTTTAATCTAATGATTGACACAATTTCATTAAAATAAATCTTCTTGAATAAAATTGTAACTTGTATCAATCAAATAATTTAAGTAGTCTTCAAAACTATCTGCTATTACTATTAATTCATCTGGATCATGCAAAAATCTCACAACTTGACCATACTTTCCTTTGGGAGATGGGCTGAAATCTATAAAAAGTTGAGATGTGCCACCATTATTCATGCAATCTGAGAAATGAAGCCATTTTAATGATTTTAACTTATTTGTAATTCTATCATCTATCTCGACTTCCTCATATTCTCTTTCTATATATTCTGAATAGTATTCAATTGCAATATTCTGATTTTTTATGATTTGTTCACATGATAATAAATAATAAGGATACTCTAGAACATCAGAGCCAAGAAAATAAAAAGTTATTTCTTCTCCAGCATATTCCCTATAGTATGTTCCATCAACAAAAGAAAGAATATCAATTAAAGAAGATGGAATACCAGGATATATTTTATTAATTTTTTTAATATCTTTAATTTTGGCTCCGAGTTTAATCTTTTCAAAACGTTGCCAAGCTTCTTCTGCATTATTATTTATATATGATGCTTTTAGACCAGAAATATATTTATCTACTGTACTGTTCACTATTTGTCCTTGTTATATATCATTTAAAAATGTTTGCCCATAAAGAGGAGAGAAGACGCTTCCAGTCGCGCGGAGTTAGTCGCATTTGCAAATATTCTTTTTTAAATATTATCAATACCTAAATACTCTTTAGCTTTTAAAAATATAATTTCCGTTTTTGATTCTTTTATAAAATTTCTAATATTATTTAGAGTTCCATTTAGAGTAAAAAAATTATATGGATTACTTGATAATAGATTTTTAATAAAAGTAGCTCTATCCTCAATTTTAATGTTATTCTCAAAATCCAATATATCTCCTTTTATCAAATTATCTAATCGAATTTGAATATGACATTTATTTATTACAGGGAAAACTTCCGGTTCCAGAGATTTGATAATTATTCCAATATTTAAGTAGATTTGTTTACCAAAAGATGATTTCTGAATGTTAAGAATTTTCACTATATTCTCGTCTTCAAAGATCCAATTTAATTTATTCTTATAAAAGCCATAAGTTTTTAATAATGGTTTAATTGATTCAATTATTTCTTTCAAATATTCCATTTAAATTATTTATTTGCTATGAAAAAGCATTAAGTTGATTGATTTCTGCATTTAAAAGGAAATACAGTCTTAAAAAATGAAGATATATAAAAAAACATAAATTGCAAAATTAAATCAATATTTAATTTCTAAAAAATGAAAACAAGAATTTCGGTACTTGGGTATATTATTTCTTAATTCAATGAAAATGGTCATATTCAAAAGAACTCTGAATCATTTTGATAATGAGGAAAAAAAAGATACAGACTTTCAAACATTTCACAATTTAAATCCATTAATATTATTTCTAGAAAATATCAAATTAATAAAAGTTTATTATAGCACTATAGTACAAATTCTTTAACCTTTAGATTTAGAGTAAATAAATCAAAATAAATTGAAAAATTGGATTGCTAATATATAGAATAAATTGGAAAGTAAATATTCTTAAAAATATGTGAATCGTTAATATAGATTGTCTTTGCAATTGCGAATAACGAGGAGCGTTGCTGTGGTATTCCCCAGATAATGGGGTTCGATCCGAATACATTCGTATTTATTCCGTTATTTGCCATATTGCTTGCCGGTTTGTATTTAACTAGCACAATTAAATTAATAGACGCAGCTAATTAAAAGAGGTCTCCTGAAGCATAATATTATGCTTAGTGTTTCCTTACAGGATCAATAGGTCTGACATCAATGGATAGGTAACGATTAAACTGGATGAGAAAGGTAACGCTTTTTAGTAACCTTTCTTGGCTTTTGAACTTTGTTTGAATTGGAATCAGAAATAAGCAAGAAGAAATCGTTATCTTTAATCCATAATTTGTTATTTGCAAACCAGATAGAGTAAAGATCTCCTTCTTTCTTAATACCGAAATTGAACCCATTAAAAGGATTACCAATCATAATGAGATGTCCGAGCCAATTGATGTTCCTTCTGTCATTGACATGTCTCAGCTTGAATCCAAAAGGATAATTGAGCAAGAGATCGGCATTAGGATCAAAATGCTTTTCAGATTTAACATAGACTTGTTCCGGAGTTTTCATGTTAAGAGACTTATGAGGCCTTTCTCTGTTGAATACAATTCTCCATTTATCGAATAACTTTTGGTGTAGAGTTAAGTTCCCGACGATTTCGTGTTGTAGTTCCCGAGCTTTGTCCTTATGCATTGTTTCATGAGCTCCATTCTGTTAAGGTTTCCCCGGTTCGATTCGATCGATGGTAGATTTATCAGGAGAGTTAATGTGAGGAAACTTTCTTTTATAAAGTTCTACAATTTTCTTTGAACCCCAAAACTTTTTATTGTTCCTGAGCTTAATGAGCTCAAGAATAACCTCTTCCGGAATTTTTTTAGGCAAGTTCATTGGCGTTTTCTTCTTATCTAGAAGTCCTGCCTTACCCTCACTTAAAAACCTTTCTTTACATTTGTATCTACACTTGGTAGATATGCCATATTCTGCTCAGAGCTGAGTGAAATTAATACCTTTCTCAAAGCTCGCATTAACGAATTCTAATCTTAAATCCACGACCTGATTCTCCTTCCAAGGCATCCCAATAGCCCGCCTGTAAAGGTGTTCAAAAAAGATGAATAACCTGAAAGTGTTACCTATGATTTGCTACAAAATCGCTACCCATTTCTTGAGGCTTACATTTTGGCCATTGCGACTAACGAGGAGCGTTACTGCCGTTCGGGATAGCCGAGTCTCCAAAGGAGACGTTGGCGTTGGCACGAGATTGCTTGAGCAAAGCGAAAAAGCAATCGCAGTGACACCCGAATGGGTCTGAAGCTCCGCTTCTTCAAAGGCAAAGGAGCGAAGACGTTTCCAGTAACGCGGAGTTATTCGTCGGATCTTTTTTCTATACTTTCTTTTATAATCAATCACTTTTAATTGATACGCAATTTTAAAAATACAATTCTGACTCAATAATAATCTTTTAAACTTTCCACAAAGTCAAAAACTCTTTCGGAGTAACTACTTTGATTCCCTCTTTCGGATAGTCTTTCTTGTTTCTTGTTATGAAATATTCGATGTCTTTAGTTCTAGCGCAAAAATATTGAATTGAATCTTCAAAATCCTTAATCGTTGAATTTAGACCGAAATCAATAATTTTTTCATCAACAGAAATAATGTGAATGAGATTTTTAAAATCTTTAATTAGTTCCCTAGCTTTTTTTGAATTCAATTGTTTTGATAAAATATAGAAAAGATTCCAAATAATCAAAGATGAAATATATCCTTTGATCTTTTTTTCTTCAATCAGTGATATAATTTCAATTGAATCAATAAAAAATGGCTCTCTACCATATAAAAAATCAATGATGACGTCAGAGTCTAAATAAACCTCTTTCATCATTTGTATTTTCTATCTAAATGTTCTGTGATTTCTTTCCTTGCATCAAAATATTCATGATTTTTAAGAATGCCTGCGTATTTTTTTGTAAACTTAGGTACTCTTCCGAAGCTGCAATTTGTTTGTTTGGAAAGTGTAAATAGGTATTCTTCAACTAGTTTCGAGACGCTTCGATTATTTTTTTTGCAAAATCTTTAGCAGCTTGAATGACTTCTTCATCTATTGATAATGTTAATTTGGTATTCATGATAGTCTACGTAGACAGTAGATTAGATCTTACGTATTGTCAAATGTTTTTTATTTTGATATAATTATATTTTCAGCTTAATGGATCTGAGGACTAACGAATGAGCTTGCCAACGTAGATCCTAGGTGAGCCTCCAAAGGAGGCGTTACCGTTGGCACGTATTCTTGCTCCTGCAAGAATCGTGACTAGGATCTATGTGTCGAAGACCAAGCCGGTATTCCGGCGCTGCGGCAAGCGAAAGTTAAGCGATGTGGCTTCTTCATGAAAATATCAATCTTTATAAACTAAGACTTTTCCTATCTCAGATAAATTACTTGTTCCATTAAATACAGTCTTCTGAACTTCTTCTAAATGCTTCATTGTTTTTCGATCATAATACCGTTCTCCACAAGAACTACATACCGGAATATTTAGCTTAACATAAATAATATCGTTTCCACTATGAATTTCTTCCATGATATCTTTTGGCTCAATACTTTGACTATGACATACAATACATTTCATTTTTTTCTCCTAACTTTATAGTCTATCCACAATGAAGATTCAGGCTCATAGACCGTTATTATGATTGTTGAGTCATTATCAGAATCAAAAGCTGCAACAATATGAATTGGACGATTTTTATTTGTAAGACCATAAATTAAAACACTTGGATATGGTTTATCAGTTAAATATTCCTCTATTATTTCACCTTTTTCAATTGTTTCTTCAATATCGGAATCGGTAATTTGCCCCAATTCTTCATTCATCATCTCAAATTTAGCATGCCTTGAATAGAGAACCCGATTGTTCCGAAAAGCTGACTGTATTAGTTCTAGAAAAACCACTCTATAAACAATGATATTCAATGTGTAGATTCTTCAATGTTTTAACTTTATGGTTTTCTGATTTTTAAAACCTATATTACAAATGAAATGAAAATTTGCTTTTGATTTAAATTTCAAATTTGAGCCATTTCGCTTAACGGTCAGACTATCCGACGTAGATCCTAGGTGAGTCCAGCACCATTTAGTGAGCTATGCGAATGTTTGAAATGGTGCTGGACGGTAGCGTTGGCACGAATTCTTGCAATGCAAGAATCGTGACTAGGATTTATGTGTCGTAGACCAAGCCTGTATTCCAGGCGCAGCGGATAGTCATTGAAAGCAACAGTGTTTTACATTCACGACATTATTGAAAAGTCATATAATCTCACTTTCAAACAAAATATTTTTGTAATTACTTTAAAAATAATTTTTAAAATGAACTTATTAAGAAATCGATAAGATAGCATGGACTGAAAAAATGAAAGTAATTAAAAAACTTTATAGATCTTTTTTTTAATTAGGAATAGAATGTTGCGAAGTTGAAAACTTCTAAATTTTCTTTTTTTACGAATCTTATAATTTTTCTTTAATAAATAAAAAAGCGGACACGATGTCCGCTCTTATAGGCGATGAGGACTAACGAGGAGCGTTGCTGCCGTTCGGGATAGCCGAGTCTCCAAAAGAGACGTTGGTGTTGGCACGAGATTGCTGTAAACGAAGTGAGCAGGGCAATCGTAGTGACACCCGAATGGGTCTGAAGCTCCGCTTCCTTAAGTTCAAAGGAGCGAAGACGTTTCCAGTAACGCGGAGTTATCTGCTGTCCGTTTTAACTTCCTCTCTGATTCTTTATATCTGAAATTAAATTATTGAATTTCTTTCCATTAACAGTTCGGTAAACATCAAAATCTGAATCAAGGGTTATTATATTATTAGAATTGATTTTATGCGCTAATAAAACTAAAGAAGCATACGCAAAATCCATTGGAGTATCTTTATATTTCTTCATGTATTTAAAGATTAATTCGAAGTCAGCATTGTTTATTTCAATTAACTCAATCGCTCCTTCTTTAATCCATTCAATCAAATCTAACTGAGCGGGTTGAATATCTTCTAATAAATATGCTGCTTCGGTTATAACAGATAGGGAAGTATAAAGATTTCCTTTATAATTTTTCAAAAACGCTCTAAATTTTTCTGAATATCTATCACTCCCATCAAAAAATGCAACTATCGGACCAGTATCAATTATTGCATTAATCATTGATTTTTGATTTCAATTTTTCTTTTATAATAGCTTTGTAATTAATTGACTTGTCTGCTTTGCCAGAATTGTATTTTCCGATATATTTTAATCCCAAAGCATATGCATTCTTTGAAACTTCCTTCTTCTTAAGATATTGTAAAAAAGATTCTTTCAGAATATCAGTTTTAGTCTTTCTTTCTAGTAGTGAAAGTTCAGTTAATTTTTCTTCTAAATCTTTTGGAAAGCGTAAACTTATCACGTTGTACCCCTGTATTACCTTTGTATTACATTGAAATTTTATGTCAAATAGAATTTCTTAATTTCTTTATGATTCCTACGAAACATAATTTGAAAATTTAACTTTTAAAAGAAATTCTTAAGATTGGTGAGGAACGGATTGCAGATAACGAGGAGCGTTACTGCCGTTCGGGATAGCCGAGTCTCCGGATGAGACGTTGGTGTTGGCACGAGATTGCTGTGAACGAAGTGAATAAAGCAATCACAGTGACACCCGAATGGGTCTGAAGCTCCGCTTCTTCAAAAGCAAAGGAGCGAAGACGTTTCCAGTAACGCGGAGTTATCTGCAGTCGCATTGAAAAATGTTCAGTTTATTTTTCGATTGCTAAAAATAATGCTTTGTTAATCAACTCTTTCGATAAATGAATTCTTTCGATTTCTAATTTCTCTATCAATGGTTTTATAAGATCAACATATCCTTTCTCTTTGGCTGAAATAAGAATTCCCAAAGTTCCTACAAACTTAACATTCTCTAATTTTGCAATTTTTCTGGCTTTTTTATCATTAATTAGTAAAACTGAGTTAAAAATTTCCTTAGCAAGTACAAGACATTCGGATTCTCCCAGTCCAAGTGACAATCTGAAAGCTTGAAAAGTATTCATGTTTTTACATTGAACAACACGACTCTTAGACCACAGATCTAATTCTTTACTGTATTTTCTGTTTTCCTTGGATACCTCAGAATATACTGAATAAGGTATTATGACTTGATCTGAAACTTTCTCCAACAGATCTAAACGATCCAATATCGAGAATGAAATTAACGGAGATGAATCTGGAATTAAAATCAAGAATTATTTCAATACTTCTAATTCATTTTCCAAATCAGCTGAATCGTAATCAATCACTGAAACCCCGCTGAGAGATAATTTATTCATGAAGTCATTCAATTTCATTGATGAAAATTCAGCGCCTTGTGAGATAGATAGTTTTCCTTTTTGAACTAAGCTTCGAGCAAATTCAAACAATAAGTCATTTTTTAAATTATCTTCATTCTCATTAAGCGCAATAATTAAGTGATCTGGAATTTCTATATTAAGAAGACTCATCGTTTAAGAATCTTTATGTTCTTTTTTTTGTCAAGTTAGAATTAATAAAGAATTTTCTGGCTTAGAGCGATTGCAGATAACGAGGAGTGTTGCTGCCGTTCGGGATAGTCGAGTCTCCTAAGGAGACGTTGGCGTTGGCACGAGATTGCTGTGAACGAAGTGAGAAAAGCAATCGAAGTGACACCCGAATGGGTCTGAAGCTCCTCTTCACTCAAAACAAAGGAGCGAAGACGTTTCCAGTAACGCGGAGTTAAGCGATGTTATTGAATTTACAACTAGCAGATTCTTAATTCACCTATAGAGAAAAATCCAATTATTGAAGGGATGTCTAGAAGAAAAGAAAAGACAACTCCCTTATAAACGATTTCCCAATTTTCACCATTCATTGATAGACTTCTATCAAAAAAAATAAAAATTAGAATCCACCATTCGACAATTCTTATTGGCACTATAGCGATAAAGAAAGAAAATCCATAAGAAGTAAATGAAGTCAAGTTTATCAAAAATCCTCCAATTGCTAAACCTATCAATGTTCTAACAATTCCAACTATCCAAAATTTATCTTTATGAGAATCATAATATGAAGTCATATATATTGAAAATCCTGTATAGCCTAATAATTTTATTAAAATAAATATTAAAAAAGCTCCGGGATTTGGAATGCCTGAATTTTCTAAAAAGCTCATAATTTAAAGACCTTTATTCAATACAATAATTAAGCCGTTCCTAAGTAAAAAGATAAAACGAAATTACCTTTATTTTCTAATGATTAGTTACGTGCTCCAAAACATTTATTTTACTCTTGAAATATAAATTATCAAAATAAACGCATAAAAAATGTAAAATGTAAATAATTAAATAAAGTAAAATTAGGCCATATATTTCTAGTCCTATTTCTTTTATAGATTTTTAAAAATTGGACTATCACATTAAACATTGTTACAAAATATAAAATATATTCTAGATAAATATTGTTATCATATTTTAAATAATCAAAACGCAATATCAATAATGTCGCTTAACGAATGAGCTTGCCGACGTTCCTCGTAGCTGAGCCTCCAAAGGATGTGTTAGCGTCGGCGCGTCTTCTTGCTTTGCAAGAAGCGTGACGAAGAGGAATGTGTCGAAGATCGAGCCGGTATTCCGGCGATGCGGCAAGCGAAAGTTATACGACGGTCGAATTATACTTCAAGAAGATTTTCATGGAATACTTCTTCAAGTCTAATAATATTCTTTAATGTCGGGTTTGATTTATGAGGATCTTCAAATCGTTGATAAGTCTGGTATGCAATATTTAGCTTCGCAGCTATTTGTTTTTGACTTAAACCTTGTTTTTCCCTATTTTTCTTAAGCCATATTGCGAATGATACATTCTTTTCTGGAGTAATAAATTTAATATATTTTCCTTTCATCTTTGATGGCTCCGGTATACTTAGCTTTCTAGAATCAATGGATTCTAAGTATCCAGTTAGTGCTTCCTGAGCATTAGAAATAGCATTCTCTTCTGTATCGCCAAAAGTAATACAACCTGGTAAATCAGGGAATTCGACATTAAAAACTTTGTCATTTAAATCAAACTTAATAATTGCTGGATAATATATTTTCATTTTAAACCTGCCTGTTTTAGTATAGCATTATAAGTTCCATTGGGAATATCTTTATTGCTGTGAACTGGAACAGTAATTGTTTTATCATCTTTTTTGAGAATATGATGTGAACCATTTATTCTATCTAACTTCCAGCCATCTTTCTTCAGAATCTTGATTAATTCTTTTCCTGTCACAATTTACGATACAGTATTTGAACTGTATATGTCAAGTATTAATTTATTGTCCAAAGCTCATATTACGACTGTCGTATAACGATTCAGACTACCCGACGTAAATTCGAGCTGAGTCTCGAAGTGGTACTCCCCCAAAAAACTGGACAGAAAAAATGGTTCTTCGCTAAGGAGAAACAAATGTATCAAGGACCCAAAGACTACCCTCATGAGTTCAAAATCCAATCACTGAAACGGTATTTGGAAAATGGATGTAGGTGTAATTTTACTGCCAAAGAATTAGGAATACCAGAATCTACCCTTAGAGGTTGGAGAACGAAATATATGGCTGAAGTGAAACAAGAAATTAAGCCCAATAAAAAGGGGAAGAAAGATTATGAAAGTTTACTTATTGAAAAAGAAAAGAGAATCCAGCAATTAGAAGCTGAGAATTTAATTTTAAAAAAGTCAATAGGCATTTTCACAAGAGACCCACAACAAAAATAGATAAGTATCAATTCATTAAAGATAACGTATTATATTTTAAAGTGGTGAAAATGTGCAAGACTTTAGAAGTCTCTAGGTCTGGTTATTACAACTGGAAGAATAGAAGATTAAGTAAACGAAAAGTATTTAATATGCTATTGCTATCTGAGATAAAACGTATCCACATAGAATCAGAAGAAATATATGGTAGCCCAAAAATCTATGAAACATTGATTACAGAGGGATACTTATGTAATAGAAAACTTGTAGAAAGATTAATGAAATTAGCGAAAATTCGCAGTAAAATCAAGAAAAAGTTTAGAGTCGTAACAACGAACTCAAAACATTCTAATGAGATTTCTCCAAACATATTAAATCGAAAATTTAATGCTTCAAAACCTGGAGAAGTATGGTGTTCAGATATCACCTATATAGAAGTAAAATCTCGTTGGTTTTATTTAACTACGATAATCGATTTGTTTAATCGAGAAATAGTTGGTTGGGATCTAAGCGAAAGCCTAGAATCTAATTCACTAATAACCTGCTTTGATAATGCTTTCAATTTACACAAACCAGAGCCAGGTTGTATATTCCATTCTGACCGTGGCATACAGTTTGCATCTAGGGAGTTTCGAAGAAAATTACAGGAAAGTGAAATGAAGCAAAGTATGAGTAGAAAAGGCGATTGTTGGGACAATGCTGTAGCTGAATCCTTTTTTAAAATATTAAAGTCTGAATTGATAAGGCATGTAAGGTATGATGATATGAAACAAGCAAAACAAAGTTTATTCGAATATATTGAAATATTTTACAATAGGAAAAGAATTCATTCTACTTTAGGCTTTACTTCACCTAGCGAATTCAAAAAACTATATAAAATGCGAACTGCCTAATTTACTGTCCGAAAAAAAGGGGGAGTACCAAAGAGACGTTAGCGCTGAATTTATGTGTCGTAGACCAAGCTCTGCGGTCGCTTTAGCGACGTTCAGAGCGCAGTGGGTAGTCGGAGTTAGTAGTAGTTTTCGCACGCTTGCTTGAATTTTTCTTTCTTTGAGAAAACCGCGATCCGACTAAAGCATCTTTCTACCTTAAGATTTTGCAGACTTCTATCAATAATTTTTCACTTACGAATTAAATATAAATAGCATAGTTGAATCGTTCAAATTTAAACTAAGCAAAACCTTATTACTTTTTGATTTATTAAGCGGTTTTCGAAAAGAATAAAACTAGACTTTCAATTAAAAGCGAAAATTACTACTAACGGGGAGCGTTGCTGCCGTTCGGGATAGCTGAGTCTCCGTAGGAGACGTTAGCGTTGGTACGAGATTGCTTCGAACGAAGAGAGAAGAGCAATCGCAGTGACTCCTGAATGGGTCTGAAGCTCCGCTTCTTCAAAGGCAAAGGAGCGAGGACGTTTCCAGTAACGCGGAGTTAGCTGTTGGTTCTGACAATTTATTTTTATTATTTTTAATTAATATCAATACAATTAACTAAAGTGAATTTCAATTAGATATTTCAGTCTATTTTTAGAATTTTTATACAATCTAAAATAAATCCTCCAATTCTAAGTTTACTTGTAACCTATATAGATCTTTTTTTGAAATTTTTGTCACTGAAAATCATAATTTAATTTATGCTATTTCTATTTAATAGATCCCAATCCTGTTTTCATTGCATGTTTATTATTACAATTTTGTATATCATCAACTGCTTTAAGACAAATAAGAATTGCAGCATCCATTGAAATTTTTGCAGGAGTTATTTCTCCATTTGAATTTCTTCCCTCTTTCGCTAACATAAAGGATAAAGAACATTTATAATTCGCATCAGCTTCCTTCCCTTGCTTTAATCCTTTACCTTCTTTGCATTCTTCTCGCGGTGATTGAAAATTTGGAAAACAATTTAGACAAAAGACAATTACTCCTAGATAAAGTAAATCAATTATTCTTTGCACTATTTTAAGCCTCTTACTTTAACTAAGTTTTGTATTAGATAATTATACGAACGAATTTTAATTTAATAAAATAAAGTATATTTTTATTCGACAGAATTGCAAATACTAAATGAACCTTAATATTATCAAATTTTCCCTTGTGCTAGAAAATTAAAACATTTAAAAATATCAAATAATGAAATTGTATATTCTAAAATATCATATATAGTCACAGTTTGCAATTTTTAGGATTTAATAGTTATGCAGAACTAACAGCTAACGGGGAGCGTTGCTGCCGTTCGGGATAGCCGAGTCTCCTAAGGAGACGTTATCGTTGGCACGAGATTGCTGTGAACGAAGTGAGAAAAGCAATCGACGTGACACGACAATTGTCTCAAGCCCGCTTCATTGAGGATAAAGGGCGAAGGGGGTTTCCGATTGAGCGGAGTTATACGAAGTGATTGAAAATAGTTCATTTTTTAAATTGATCAACATTTACAACAACTGAATTCGCAAGGTAATCATGAATCGCTTTTTTCTTGAGATTAAAATTCATAACAATAAATTCACTCAGCAACCAAAAGTAATTTAAAGAATCGAAAAATTTATATACTGCACTAAAATTTCTCTTCAATTCATCAAAGTAGTTATCGAAATTTAAAACATCAAATATATTCATATTTAATTCATACATGGCATGCAAATAACCGATTGTTAATATTATTCCAAAAAGAATATCAATTATTGTTCTAAGTATCGCTTGTTTCAATGATAATTTTTGAAAATTATCGTTCAAAACTTTCAAACCTAAGAGCATTTTTCCAGGTGTAGCTTCAAATTTAATTAAAAAGAATAGTGTTACAAAGGGAGTAATTGGCATTGTTAATGCAATTAATAGAATATAGTAATTAGTTAAAAAATAGTAAATTAAAATAAAAAGACCTGAATAAATTATGCAATCAATTAAGAAGGCTGAAAATCTTCTGTATAAACTACCATAAATTTTATAATCATCTTCCGTAACTTTTTTAAATAAAGCAATCCTAAATCCTGTTGCTATAAGAATTACTGGAATTGTAGACAACAAAAAATAATTTTCTTCAAAACTATTTAATTCTTTAAATAAATTTGGGATAATATATAGTATATAAAATCCAAGGGTAACTGTTAACAATCCTAAAATTTTTCTAAGTAATAATTTCATAATTTACCTTCCGAGTTATTTTAATCATTTCGTATAACGAATGAGCTTGCCGACGTTCCTCGTAGCTGAGCCTCCTCGTGAGGCGTTAGCGTCGGCACGTCTTCTTGCTCTGCAAGAAGAGTGACGGAGAGGAATTTGTCGAAGGCCGAGCCGGTATTCCGGCGAAGCGGCAAGCGAAAGTTATACGTAGTGGCGATTCCTAAATATAACTCTTCCGATTTCCTTCAAAGATAAATGGATGTTTGTTTTTTTCTAAAATATCTAGGAAACCGTCAGTGCCTTTTTCTAATTTAAATTTACATTCTGCATCAGAGATAGGTAATACCCAGAGCAATTGTAATGGGTTACCTGCAATATTTATATCGATACTTCGATCAGAACTAATTAAGGGATCAAGAAGTAGAAATGTAGTTAGCTCAGGAGAATTTTCGAAAATATATTCAGGAGGATTTCCATTTGGCAATGTGTGACCTGATGCGAGCCAGGTCTTGTTATCATGTGGAAAGTGCGCAAGAGTTCGTAATATATTTAAATACTCTGTTTATTGAATCTATAAATAAATTAGGCTTCCAACCTTTAGCAATTAGATCCAAAACGAAGGCATCAAAGGCACTAAGTGCAATACCTGCTCCAGTTCCAACTAAGCCTGACTCAACTGCCGAGCCAATAATAAATCCAGCAGTTGTAAAGAAAGACCACCTCACAGTCTTTCCTGGAATTTTATCAATAAGTGAACCTGAATTTACTTCTTTAAAATACTCTTTTATTAACTCATGGTCATCAGCTTTTTCAGAAATCCATTCTTTAAACTTTAAAGACTTTTCAACTAGTTTAACAATATCTAAAAAATTTATGTGGCCACTATTAACTGCTTCTCGAATAGCTTTTGAATTCTCAAAATTGAAATTTTGAAATATTTCTATTTCTTTAATGTTTCGATCTGTTTTTTGAATAATTGAAGAAAAACAGAGTTCTAATAATTTCCTATTAATAGAATCTATATAAATATCACTTTTAAACTCAGCACAAAGTCTTGAATTTTCCCTTGCATCAAGTAAATGGTTCATTAGATACGCATTTGCAATACTAGAATCAGATTTTGGAATTCTTAAATGATAAAAATTATTAATTTCTTGAAAATCTAGATTAGTCGCTATTTTAAAACTCTTGTCTTCACGTTTAACTTGAAAGTTAAATGAATGAGGTATTGTATATTCTGGTACATATAATCTTAATAATTCTTTAATAGAATTATTTATATATTCTTTATTATCTAAATCATTATAAAATGCATTTATTAAATCATCATTGCGATCAATTATTTTTACTAAAGATTGAATTTTCTTTGCAATTCTGCGCGACTTTCCACTTTGTCCAGTCAAAGAAAAGAGTAAATTTCTAAAAGCTTCATCAGGTTCATCGTTTACTGCATGGAATATTACAGGACTATGAATTTCATCCTTGTTTTCATTTGATCTAGTATGTATTCCAATCATATCAAATTCATATATTAATTTTAATATTCCCGTCTCCAATAATCTAATTAATGGACCAGGTCCGATTTTCAGTAAAAGCTCTTCTATAATATATTTCTTTGCTAATACTCGAACTTCACCATAATAAATCAATGCTTCTGCAAGTGAACCTAGATCCACCATATTTCCAACTGATCCTTTTTGGTCTCTAATTAATATAGATTCTAGCATAGTATTTCGATATGTCGACTAACGAGGAGCGTTGCTGCCGTTCGGGAAAGCCGAGTCTCCAAAGGAGACGTTGGCGTTGGCACGAGATTGCTGTGAACGAAGAGAGCAGGGCAATCGTAGTGACACCCGAATGGGTCTGAAGCTCCGCTTCTTCAAAGGCAAAGGAGCGAGGACGTTTCCAGTAACGCGGAGTTATTCGAAGTTGACTTCTTATTTAATACCTTTCACAATTTCGACAGCCCAATCGTAAGTTTGTTCAGCTAGGTATGTTGCGCGTTTGTATTCATTTTCTTCAATTTCCTCATAGTCGCCTGGATATCGTGTAGAAACTGCATAATCAGTAAGAATAGTAAGTTCATTAAAGAAAGCAGGAATAACAACTTGAGATGGAAGAAATGATATTAATCTCTTAATATTATGTGTAAATTCAAATTCGATTTTCAATAAAATCAATACAGCCTTAAGTGATTTTTCTGCTGATTGTTGAGCATGAAAACATAATTGATTGAGCAAAATTTCATTTCTATCACCAATTTTAGAGAGTAAAAGATCGCTTTTTGCATGAATTAACCAAGTTTCCGGAGCTCTCCAGGATCTTCAAGCGGCATACAATTCTATTCCATCTCTTAGAGCGTGAAAATAAATTAAGTGATGATCTTTAGAATATTTTTGCAAAGTGTCTTCGGTAACGACAACGAAATCATACGAAATATTAATATTATCAATTCTCTGATATAAGAATTGAGCTGTTTGTCTCTTATTTGTTCCATCAGGCATTACAATCAGAATATCAAAATCACTATTCTGATTAAAATTTCCTTTCGCACGAGATCCAAAAAGAATTATTTTAAGAGGCTTCACAAGTAAAACAATTTGAGCCTTTAGTTTATTTAATTCTTCATTCATAAGTCAAAAATTAATCTATTCCAAAATAAAATCAAGAATGAAATGTTCTCTAAAGTCCTCTTTTCAATTTTTAATGAAACTGTCCGACGACCGAATTTAACTACTAAGTTTAAAAGAACCGTAGTCAATTTCGAATAACGAGGAGTCTACCTGCCGTTCGGGAGAGATGAGCCTCTGGTTTCCCGAAGGGCTCCGTCCCTGAGGATTAGAAACCTGAGGCGTTACCGTTGGCACGAGATTGCGACGAACAAAGTGAGTCAAAGCAATCGCAGTGACACCCGAATGGAGCCGAAGCTCCTCTACCTTAGGACAAGGAGCAAGGGTTTTTACAGGTAGACGGAGTTATTCGTCGTTCTATCTCAAAGCTTTAATACAAATAGATTTCATATTTATATATCGTTCATTAAAACAAATTTATTATTTTTTAATAAATAATATTTATCACCAATTTTAATGGATTCTCCCTCATTTAGTTTGGATAGATGCAAAATATCTTCCTCTATTGTGTGAATGGAGCCCCCAGTTTTCCAAGCTAGATATATGTACTCGGGATTAATTATTCCATAAAAACCACAAATAATAATTTTAACTGGTTTTTTTATAGAATCAAAATATTCTAAATCCCTCATTCTGGAGAAATTATCTGCAATTAAGATTATATCTTTGCAAGATGGACAATGCTCTATCCCTGAAACTAGAGCTTCAATATCGTTTTCTTGTGAATCTCCACCATACCCAGCTTTCATAGTCTTTTCTGCAAGTGATCTGATATCTTCAAATTTAGAAACTTCGGAATAGTAAAGACCCTTAGTCATCATAGGTCTTTTTCCTTTATCTGGATTCATATCTCCATCATTAAAAAAAAGATAACTTTTTAATTTATTCTTTAGAGTATTTAATTTAAACCAAAATATCAATTGATTTGTATACGGATACATGCTACCAGTTAAATCTGCAACTATTAACATTTCACTCCATTCTTTATTTCTATCGAAAACTTTCTTAACTACGTCATCTTTTAAAATTTTTTGATTTTTATCACAAGGATTACTTTCTTCAGATTCTATGTCCTCTACTTTTGTTCTTTCAGATAAAGAGATTTTAATTTTATCAATTTCTTTTTTTGTAAGTTCGATTGAGGGCTTAGGACGAAAGTATACTATGAAACCATGAAAATACTTTATTCCTTCTTCGCGATTTGAACATTTTTCATTTGGATTATTTATCCAATTTATTAATGGATTTTTGAATATTTCATTCTCTTTTTTTAGATTTTTAATTCGGTTAAAATTTAACAAATCCTGATTAAATGAACCTTGGTGTTTGCAAATAGTATAGAAATTTTCAACACGAGTAACTACATCAATATTATGAAAATTATTTATTTTAGTATTAATTTTTTGACTAGCGTAATCAAAATTAATAATTAAGGTTTCTTCATTTTCAAATGGTTCTACACTTGCATCCTTTTTTGAAGAAGTAACTACTATCTCACAATCTATAGATTGACTCAATATTCCAAAAATTGGAAATACAAGTATTATCAAAAGATTAATTTTGTTTACATTTAAAATTATCATTTTTATATCCTTTTTTTATTTATAAAATTAATTACTTTTTTATATTCAACAAGAATGACGAATAACGAATGAGCTTGCCGACGTTCCTCGTAGCTGAGCCTCCAGAGTAGGCGTTAGCGTCGGCGCGTCTTCTTGCTTTAGCAAGAAGCGTGACGAAGAGGAATGTGTCGAAGACCGAGCCGGTATTCCGGCGATGCGGCAAGCGAAAGTTAGCCGAAGTATCAATCATGATACCTTTTTTCTTTTAAAATGTATTATAGGTTCCGCATTAAGTGCTTCTGCCAGTTTATTTAAGAAAGTAAGCGAAACATTCTTGTAACTACCAGATTCAACTCTCGCAATCGCTGGTTGCGATGTCCCTATTTTATCGGCTAGTTCTTTCTGAGTTAAATTCATAGACTTTCTTAGAGTTATGATTTCTTTCGCTAAGGTAAAATCCTTTTCTAGCGCATCATATTCTTTTTTGACTCTTTTATTCTTTAATTCTTTATCCAAAATAGATTTAAATGATGTTGTCTTACTTGTGATTGTTTTCATTTTTATATTGCCTCATTAAAGTATTGGCCTTTGTGATTTGATCAGCATCGGTTTTTGTTTGTTTTTTTATAAATCCAGATGTCAAAATTATAATCTTTCCTTGGGTAAAAAAATAAAAAAACCTACAGATGTTCGATCCATGTTTTATTCTTAGTTCGAACAAATCTTTCTTACCCGAAATCTTTTTCGAAAAAGGCTCACGAAGTTCAATTCCTAGCTCTTCCAATAATTCAATCGTTCGCAATGATTTTGCTTTCAATTTAGCTTCTAGCGATAATAAAAATTCTTTCGCTTCATCCATTAATTCAACTTTGTAGCTCACTAGGACATGTATATCAAATATGGTATACATGTCAATACTTACTTATTGCAAAATAATTTTCAAACTTGTTCTGAATTTTTCTGAACTATTAGAATAAACTAAAACAGTCCATAATTATATAAAATTGTTTAATATATTCTAAGTTTATTCAAAAACTTTAGGTAACAATTTTTTTATAGAGGCAATTATAATAAAGTATTCTTGATATTTCGGCTAAAGATAAAGACTATCCGACGTAGATCCTAGGTGAGCCTCCAAAGGAGGCGTTACCGTTGGCACGTATTCTTGCCTTTGCAAGAATCGTGACTAGGATCTATGTGTCGAAGACCAAGCACTGGGTTCCTTAAGAACTCAGTGCGCAGCGGATGGTCGTTGTTAGCCGTCTGTCGCCGTTATCGAGGCAGGGATGCCGATATCCTTCACCTAAAGTGGGAATGTCAAGGTTATAAAGCAATTGGAATTTTAATCTTCATAAAAATTTAATATTCAATTCAAACTGATCTTGATTCTTAAATCACTCGTGAGAAAGCAACATTCCAAATAAATGAAAGTCATCATTTCACATGAAAACATCCGTTGGTGAGTTCAAATTGCAATGGAAAAAGCAAATCGTCTGTGGATTTTTTCATTCTTTTTTTAAAATGATGCTTATACAAAAAAAAGCCACTTTTTGTAAGAATCCGCTATTCTTTAATTTCTTTGATTCTTTGTGTTTTCCAACACTCCTATTTGTGTTTTATAATGATAAAAACAAAAAACGCTATTAAAAAGTATTTTCTTTTCTTTAAAACAATTCCAAGAAAAACTTCTTTTTAGAAAGATTGAGCTTAACAATATTTCAATGCTTTTGCATTTGATTTTTTTATTTCTTTCAAATTCAAATTGTAGTAAATCATTCACGAATAGTAATTCTTCAAAAAACCTAAACTCTGAAATTTATCATCCGTGATAATCCATTAAATATTTTGCTCAAAAATTCAGCATTCTAATTCAATGAGATTAATTTATTGATAGTTCTTATTACTATAATTACATAAAAGTAATAAAGTGGCTTCCAAGTTCATTTGATCTTTATTTTTAATTCCCTTTAAATTATTTTTACTAAATTTGAAATTACTTGAAATACTTTGTTAGTCTATTAAATCTTTTCTTTTAAAATTTTTCTTTCTATTTTCATTAAGCGGACACGATGTCCGCTCTTCTAGGCGGTTGCGAATAACGAGGAGCGTTACTGTGGTAATCCCCCTTTTTTTCGGACAGTAAATTAGGCAGTTCGCATTTTATATAGTTTTTTGAATTCGCTAGGTGAAGTAAAGCCTAAAGTAGAATGAATTCTTTTCCTATTGTAAAATATTTCAATATATTCGAATAAACTTTGTTTTGCTTGTTTCATATCATCATACCTTACATGCCTTATCAATTCAGACTTTAATATTTTAAAAAAGGATTCAGCTACAGCATTGTCCCAACAATCGCCTTTTCTACTCATACTTTGCTTCATTTCACTTTCCTGTAATTTTCTTCGAAACTCCCTAGATGCAAACTGTATGCCACGGTCAGAATGGAATATACAACCTGGCTCTGGTTTGTGTAAATTGAAAGCATTATCAAAGCAGGTTATTAGTGAATTAGATTCTAGGCTTTCGCTTAGATCCCAACCAACTATTTCTCGATTAAACAAATCGATTATCGTAGTTAAATAAAACCAACGAGATTTTACTTCTATATAGGTGATATCTGAACACCATACTTCTCCAGGTTTTGAAGCATTAAATTTTCGATTTAATATGTTTGGAGAAATCTCATTAGAATGTTTTGAGTTCGTTGTTACGACTCTAAACTTTTTCTTGATTTTACTGCGAATTTTCGCTAATTTCATTAATCTTTCTACAAGTTTTCTATTACATAAGTATCCCTCTGTAATCAATGTTTCATAGATTTTTGGGCTACCATATATTTCTTCTGATTCTATGTGGATACGTTTTATCTCAGATAGCAATAGCATATTAAATACTTTTCGTTTACTTAATCTTCTATTCTTCCAGTTGTAATAACCAGACCTAGAGACTTCTAAAGTCTTGCACATTTTCACCACTTTAAAATATAATACGTTATCTTTAATGAATTGATACTTATCTATTTTTGTTGTGGGTCTCTTGTGAAAATGCCTATTGACTTTTTTAAAATTAAATTCTCAGCTTCTAATTGCTGGATTCTCTTTTCTTTTTCAATAAGTAAACTTTCATAATCTTTCTTCCCCTTTTTATTGGGCTTAATTTCTTGTTTCACTTCAGCCATATATTTCGTTCTCCAACCTCTAAGGGTAGATTCTGGTATTCCTAATTCTTTGGCAGTAAAATTACACCTACATCCATTTTCCAAATACCGTTTCAGTGATTGGATTTTGAACTCATGAGGGTAGTCTTTGGGTCCTTGATACATTTGTTTCTCCTTAGCGAAGAACCATTTTTTCTGTCCAGTTTTTTGGGGGAATACCAGCCGTTCGGGAAAGCCGAGTCTCCAAAGGAGACGTTGGCGTTGGCACGAGATTGCGGTGAGCAAAGCGAATAAAGCAATCGCAGTGACACCCGAATGGGTCTGAAGCTCCGCTACCATAAAGACAAAGGAGCGAGGACGTTTCCAGTAACGCGGAGTTATTCGACGTTTATATTTATAGCTTTAATAAAAAATATACAGTTGTAAAAAATAATAAAATAGTAGAGAGATAAGCTAAAATAATTAGTGCATTATTAATAGGAGTCTTACCTATTTCTAAAAATAATATTTGATTTAAATTCACTCCTGGGAACAAGATTTTTAATTCCTCCTGCTCTGCGTAAGAGAGCATAGCTCCGCTCTTGCTGATTAATCCATGATGAAGTCCTGAAATATTTTTTTCTTTCAATATACTAGCAGTATTATAATTTGCTAATAAATTAATGTTATTTAATTTTTTTCTACTTCTGTTATTTTCTTTGGAATTTATAAGAAAATATTCAACTAATTCCTTGTCTATAAATTTGGTTCCTAAGGAGTTTAATGAACTATCTTTTGAAATTTCAGAATCTATGCTTACATAAAAAGTCTCGGGATATACTCCTTTTGCTAAATCATTTAACGAAATTTGTGATGGATTCTTATTTGAATAAAGGCTAAATAGTAATTCATTAGAAAAAAGTGTCATAGTATAAAGAGGAAATATAGAAATTAAAAAAATAAATGGCATTTTTAAATTATTCCAATGATTATAAAGTAACAATAGTGAGTAACCAGGAAATAGAAAAACAACTACTCCTTTAAATGTACTGATAGTAAATGCTGCAAGAACTATCCATAAATATGAGATAATAAGAATTAAAAGAATTAAAACTGAAATTTTATAATTTATTTCTTCCGCAGATGAGAGAATATTAATAATCATCGACTTTCCTTTTAGTTTTAGGTATAAAATTCAATAAATTTTTTAAATGTCGAATAACGAGGAGCGTTGCTGCCGTTCGGGATAGCCGAGTCTCCAAAGGAGACGTTTGCGTTGGCACGAGATTGCGGTGAACGAAGAGAAAAGGGCAATCGTAGTGTCACCCGAATGGGTCTGAAGCTCCGCTTCTTCAAAGGCAAAGGAGCGAAGACGTTTCCAGTAACGCGGAGTTATTCGAAGTGGAATATTTATATACCATATCCTTTATTATAAATTATATTTCTAGTAATTTCTTTCAAAATAAATATATCAAATTTTAGAAGATATTCCTTTTCCGAATTTGGATAAATAAATATTTCATTCTCATTTTCATTAGGATTTACTTTCTTATGAACGATTTGACATCGAATATCATAAATTCTATTCGTTAGATTAGAAATAAAATTGTCGTTTAATTTTAATTCATGAAAATCTAAATTATATTTTGATAGTTTTTTATCTTTTAAAAAGAATTTTTTTATTTCTTCGTTATTCTGTATTATTTCTCTGAAATAATTATATTTTAATCCATTTTCAATAACTATTTTTAAAGAATTCTTTTCATCCCTATTCGTATTCTGAACACTCGATTTAATAATATCATACAATTCATTTATTTTCTCATCAACTCTTAAATCAAAAGTAGCACTTTTTAAAATGTTTTTCATTTTGTTTATGTGACTATCACTAGTGAAAGCCGAAAAATAAAACTCAAGTATTTGATAGAAATTCAAAAACTGTATACTGGGACTTTCTTTTGAATTAATAGCATTGAAATATAACTCACAAGCAATTTCATTATATTTAATCTTCGGAA
Source organism: Leptospira sp. GIMC2001 (assembly GCF_028462125.1). Classification (NCBI taxonomy): domain Bacteria; kingdom Pseudomonadati; phylum Spirochaetota; class Leptospiria; order Leptospirales; family Leptospiraceae; genus Leptospira; species Leptospira sp. GIMC2001. The sequence continues at coordinate 1,355,277 of NZ_CP115468.1, forward strand.
AAATAAGGTTGTGAAGCTTATCCTCAGTATTAATTTTAAAATATTCATGCTTATTATTAGGTTCTCTTTCTAATTTTAAAGACAAATTAAAAATAGAATCCAATTGAAAGAAAACTGGAAATGAAAAATCCTTTAGGATTTTAAGGATACTATTCTCATCTAATGTTCTTATTGGATATTCAATTGTTATCATTAATTCGTTATAAAATTTACTATTATAATAATCAAACTGCTTATTAAATAATATCCTATAAAAATTATTTGGTTTTCCAATTATAATTTTTATAGTTTTATCAGAATCATCGATAATTTCTATATTTTCAGGAATTATAGATTCTTTATCCATTGAAAAATAATATTCTATCTCTTCCTTTACTATAAATCTATTATACTTTTTATAAATATGTAGTAAATAAATATAGAAAGAAACACCATATGTATTGTTATCCAGGAGAAGAAAACTAATTATTTTATTTTCTTTTCTGTTGTACACACAGTTATAATTTTCCAAGAAACAATAATTTTGAAAATTATTTTCCATTAATAATTCTATTTGTTCATCTGAAATAGGAGATATTTTTCTATCAATTGATCCATTAGGTAGTAAAATACTTAGATCTACCCAATCATTATTATCTGAAACTTCAATACTAATTTTGTTAGCTAAACAAATAGAATTAATTTCTTCGATTTTTTCTTTTTTTATTTCCATTTTTTTCCATTTCGAATAACGAGGAGTCTACCTGCCGTTCGGGATAGGTGAGCCTCTGGTTTCCCGAAGGGCTCCGTGCCTGAGGATTAGAAACCTGAGGCGTTACCGTTGGCACGAGATTGCGACGAACAAAGTGAGTCAAAGCAATCGCAGTGACTCCCGAATGGACCCGAAGCTCCGCTACCTAAGGACGAGGAGCGAGGGTTTTTACAGGTAGACGGAGTTAAGCGCAGTAGCTTTTCCAGGTTTTTACGTTAGCTTCGAAATGAAAGATTCGTTTTTATTTGAGAAACTGTCAATGATATTAAAAAAGTAATGCTATAAGAATGTTGGATTAAGGATAAGTTACCTTGGGATTTGACTAGAACTCTCATTCATAAGCTTTTGTAAAAATGGTCCTAAAGTGTTTAAGTGATTGTCAAATGAAAAAATCATATTTCGAATTTCTGGAATATCAATATTCATGACCTGCCCCCATTTTCAGTACCAATAAATAAGTTAGTTTTCAATAAAATCTTATCCAAACTTCAACTTATATTCCAATGGGGTCAAGTAGTTTAATGAAGAATGAAGTCTTTCCTCATTATAATCCTTTTGATATATTTCTAAGGCTTTAGATAATTCATTTTGGTTTTTAAATAAGTTAAGATTCAAACACTCATCTCTCAGCTTACCATTGAAGCTTTCTATAAATGCATTCTGAGTAAGCTTTCCTTTATCAATAAAATGGATATCTATACCTTTATTTTCAGCCCATTCTCTAAATGCCGTAGAGGTAAATTCCGTTCCATTATCTAAGACAAAAGATCTTGGAAGATTTTCTAGAGAATCTAAAAATTGAATTAACTTAAGTGAGGAAAAAGAATATTCTACATGAAGAATTGAATATTCCCTGCTGAAGTGATCAATCCCTGTTAGTATTCTTTGTTTTCTCTGATCCAATGTTCTCTCAAAAACGAAATCCATAGACCAAACTTGATTTGATTTTGTTGGGAGTTCTAAAGGCTTAGATGGTATTGTTTTCTTTCGTTTATTTGATTTTGTCCTTATTTTTAGCCCTTCTAATCGATATAAACGGTAAATCTTTTTATGATTTACAATCTTTCCCGATCGACGTATCTTTTTGTATATTCGTCGATAGCCATCTCGCTTTCGTCGAAAAGCCAGTCTTCTAATCTCATCTATTGTATCAGTATCTGGTGGTTTACTTTTATAGTAAAATGTCGACTTGGGATATTCTAAAAGTTTCAGACTGCTATTTTGAGAAAGTCCTTCTTGAATTAACAGGGATACTGCTTTCTCTTTATGCTCCCTGTTCAAAACTTTTTTCCTAAAACATTCTTAATCGCTTGGATTTCTAAAGCTTGTTCAGCTACTAATCTTTTTAGGTTGGAATTTTCATTTTCAAGTGATTTTAAAAGTTTCATATCACTCATCTCCATTCCTCCATATTTGTTCCGCCATCGGTAGAAGGTTTGCTCAGTTATCCCATATTTTCTAGCAACTTCCTTAATGGGAATACCTGATTCTGCTTCCTTAAGAACTTTATAGATCTCTGATTCTTGAAATTTCTTTTTTGCCATTGTTTTCTCCTATTATCATCGGTGAAAACTAACTTATTAATCGGTTCAGTTTTTGGGGGGCAGGTTATTCAAAATAATTTCCATTACATCTTCCATATCGTGATCTCTATGTCCTATCGTAAAATGACGTATTCTCTCAAGTGAAGCTCTCTTCTCTCTTTTATAATCAGTAAAATTTGCATTAATCTGATTTAATTCAGCAATAAGTGACTGGCTGTTAGGAAGAGTCGAGATAGCTGTCCGTAATTTTCTTCCCATTAACTGAGGTATATCTTCGGATGCCTCGAATATTATTAAAGCAGCTTGTCGCGCAAAATAAACACGTTTCCAATGATGATTAGTGAAAAGCATTTCATATCCAGCAACAGCTAGATCATAGGAACATATGTTTACGAAGCCTGCAAAATTCCAAATAGTATTATGATAAACGAGTTTATTATTTAAGGTGAAGCTGTTTGCATCATGTATCAACGATAACGTTTTTTCTAAATTTTTAAACTTTCTATTGAAATTTCTTTTTAATCGAAATTGACTTATTTTCAATATGAGCTTAAAAATCATATTTTCATTTTTATTGTCATTTAACATAAGCTATTGCGCTTAACGAATGAGCTTGCCGACGTTCCTCGTAGCTGAGCCTCCAAAGGAGGCGTTAGCGTCGGCACATCTTCTTGCTCTGCAAGAAGCGTGACGGAGAGGAATGTGTCGAAGACCGAGCCGGTATTCCGGCGATGCGGCAAGCGAAAGTTATGCGACGGTCGATTCATATTAGGCTAGATATTTGTTGTTATATAGTAAACCGAGATTTATTTCCACAATTTTTTCAAATGATTTTCCGAATGAATTCGAATATTTTAGATGAAATTTGATAGTTTGTTCATGTTGATTTTTCTGAACTAAGTATGGATAATTTATAAAAAAAGATTCGTAAGATTGTTTAGCTGATAAATAGGATATCCCCTTTAACAGGAAGCCTGGAACGTCTTCGTTGTTTCCAATTAAACTTTTTGGATATTCTAGGAATTTTAAATTGTAAACATCGTTTGGTGTATTATTTTCCAAAATTAGATTCATAAAGCCTGATTTAATTTTTTCCAATCTAATGCTTACGTCAGGTTTTTGCAGTAATTTTCTACTTTTTACCATTTCTAAATGCATTAAACTATTAATTATTACATAAACTATAGTTGTGACAAGTGTTAAAAATGAAGTAACTATAGAGATTAATGTAGAGTTTCCATTTATATATTCAATCATTTGAATTATTTAGCAAAAATGTGGAGGATAAGTATCTCATTAAAAGTCTCAGTTTTTTCTAAACTTCGACTAATTTTCTGAATTGGAAATCGATTTGTTTTGTAATATTCGGCTTTTGCTTTACCGTGAATCAAAGTTTCTAATATTAGAGTTTCATTGAAAGGTATTTCTGGATTAGTATCGATTAAGTCATTCTCCCTGACTAGAACGTATCGCTTGATGTCAATATAAAGAGGTTTTCCACTAAACGCTTGGTTTCTATATTCCTTAATTAATACTGAATATAAACCTTCTATTACTTGTTCGATATATACTTCTAAAATATCATATTTCTCTTTTAATCCGGTAGTATGACGTTTTGTGTAAGCTTCCGCATCTTGCTTCGTGAAAGCTTCTATATAGAATGGAAACCAATATATATTTTCAGAGAGATCTTTAAATTTAATTTCTATAAACCAATTTAACATAATTCTTATCCTTTAATAAAGAGATTTTCGACTGTCGCATAACGGTCTGACTATCCGACGTAAATCCTAGCTGAGTCCAGCACCATTTAGTGAGCTATGCGAATGTTTAAAATGGTGCTGGACGTTAGCGTTGGCACGAATTCTTGCCTTGCAAGAATCGTGACTAGGATTTATGTGTCGCAGACCGAGCCTGTATTTCAGGCGCAGCGGATAGTTGGTGTTATCTGTAGCCGCCATTTTCTCGGCAAGGATGCCGACTTTCTTCGACAGTATTTTTATCGCCTTTCTGTGTTTTAAATTCAAATAAGAGCAAATTCAATCTGAAATGAAAAATTATGCCTTAAACTTCATATCCGTGACTGAATCTTTGATTTTTTCAATCTTGAAAACGCTGATTGGCGTTTGGAGATTAAGTATAACATATAGCTTATACATGATACGAAAATCAGAATAGTAAAACTTTGTTGGAAAATTAAACGTGAATTCTTTTCTATTTATTTATTTTTCAACAATCGTAAGGGAAAAAGCAATAACAAACTTATTTTGTTCACAGCTTTTATTTTCTTTATAAACTGAGAACCTAAATCAATCTGTTCAATTTCAAATTAGAGAAGACAATAATACTTTAATAATGAAAATCAAAACTGAAATCTGAATGAAGCTTCTTTGATCTTTTGTAAACTGAGAATAAACTAAAACAGCAATTTCATCTGAACAAAACCTTTAATTCACATTCTTATTAGTTTTTACAATAATAAGCGGTTAAAACTCTCTTTCTTTGAATTAATTCTTTTAAATTTAAAAAAAGCGGACAGGACGTCCGCTCTTAAAGGCGGTTACAGATAACGAATGAGCTTGCCGACGTTCCTCGTAGCTGAGCCTCCAAAGGAGGTGTTAGCGTCGGCGCGTCTTCTTGCTTTGCAAGAAGCGTGACGAAGAGTAATGTGTTGAAGGCCGAGCCGGTATTCCGGCGATGCGGCAAGCGAAAGTTATTTGCAGTTGGTATTCTTATCAAGCACTCTTTCGTAATGGCTTAATAGAATCTAACTTTGATTTCATTTTTTCTCTTTTTTCTCGCATTTCAATATCGTTTTGTAAATTAATCCAAAACTTTTCGGACATGCCAAAGTATTTCGCTAATCTTAGCGACATTTCCACTGTGATTTTTCTTTTACCATGCATAATGTCCAAAATTGTTGAAGTCGATACATGTAAATCTTTAGAAAGTTTGTAAGGTGTAATTTCTAATGGCTCCAAAAACTCTTCTTTTAATATCTCAGCAATGGTTGGTGTTGGAATTCGTTTATCTTTATTCATTTTTTTGATTCCTTCTTAGTGATAATCCGTAATCGAAACTTCATAACTATTTCCTTTTTTAAATTTAAAAATAATTCTCCACTGGTCATTAATTCTAATTGAATAATATTCTTTTAAATTGCCTTTTAATTGTTCTAACCTATTCGAAATAGGAATTTTAAGATCGATTTCAGATTCAGCATTATCAATCATCAAAAGTTTGAACAATGCTCGTTTTTGAATATCAGGTGGTATTTTGCGTGAAAATTCCTGATCAAACACTTTTCTAGTTTCATTATCACCGAAAGAAACAATCACTTCTACTATATCTGTATTGCAGATACAATTGTCAAATAAATTTTTATTTCATCATTTAAGAATTTGGAATTGAAACCAATTGCAAATAACGAGGAGCGTTACTGCCTTTCGGGAGAGCCGAGTCTCTAAGGAGACGTTGGCGTTGGCACGAGATTGCTTGAGCAAAGCGAAAAAGCAATCGGAGTGACACCCGAATGGGTCTGAAGCTCCGCTTCCTTAAGGTCAAAGGAGCGAAGACGTTTCCAGTAACGCGGAGTTACACGCCGTTTTTTGAATATCAATTTGCATTATATTAATGTATTTTGTAATTTTTATTCTAAAAATCATGATAGAATTTTTATCAATTCTTCACTTGACGTTAATTTAATTCCGCTCTTTTGTAAATCAATTAAGAAATCAGTATTCCGATGTTGAACATCGTCACCTGTTCCAATACAATCTTCTAGAACTATTATACTGTAATTTTGGGCTGCTGCATCAAATATACTGGATCTGATGCAATATTCAGTTAAAAACCCAGAAATATATATTGTATCAATTTTGTATTGCCAGAGAAAGTCTATAAATTCTTTTGATGAAAAAATGCTATATTCTTTTTTGATAAAACTATAATCAATATTTTTTATTTCTAAATTTAATTTATGTCCAAACGTTCCAGGAATACAGATTGAAAGATTTGCTTCAAACTGATTTATGTCGTAGTCTGAGTAAATCACTGCTTTAGTGATACCTTCAATACTTTTTATTAAAACATCAATTTTTTCTAAAGCTCTTTTAATAAAAGTTATTCCTGAATGTCTTTTTGCATATTGTCCATTCGCATGCGTAAAGTCATTCTGAGGGTCAATTATTACAATCAGAGCATTTTTCATATTATAAAAATCATTACAGTAAAAAAGTAAAATTAATGTTTAATCTAGGTAAGCTATAATTCGACAATTAAAAAGAAGTTGTTACCTAAATTGATAAATGTAAACAAAAATAACTTTAAACAAATTATTTGCTTTTTTATAATGAATTCTAAATTTTATAAAGCATCAACACTCACTTATTAATTTTCAAAAGTCTTATATATTTTTTAACCTTTATTTGGAGAGAGAAATAATGTTAACTCTGACTCTGATTTGAATATAAATTATAAAATGTTTTTAATATACAATAATTAGAAATGAATTTTCTATTGAATCTGAAAAATGGCGTGTAACGAGGAGCGTTGCTTCCGTTCGGGAAAGCTGAGCCCAGCACCATTTAGTGACCTATGCGAACGTTTGAAATGGTGCTGGGCGTTAGCGTTGGCACGAGATTGCTGTGAACGAAGAGAGCAGGGCAATCGTAGTGACACCCGAATGGGTCTGAAGCTCCTCTTCATTCAAGGCAAAGGAGCGAAGACGTTTCCAGTAACGCGGAGTTATCTGCCGTATTTTTTTTCAGTTTTATTAATTTCTCTTTTCTAATATAGCGCTTTAGCTTCTGACAATATGTAACAGCCTTAATGATAGCTTAAAAGAACAATCACGCAGTTAATAGTTCTTTGTAATGCCTAATCTCTTTTAAATCTTTCCCAATTTTCTCGAAACCCTCTCGAATCTCATATTCATCCTGAATTCCCATCCAAAACTCTACAGAATTTCCAAAAAACTTCGAAAAACGAATCGCTGTGTCAGCAGTTATTCCTCTTTTGAAGTTTATTATTTCACTGATTCGAGTTGGACTCAATTTAGTCTCTTTGGCTAACCGATAAGCTGTAATATTTAACGGAACTAGAAATTCTTCATTTAGTATTTCGCCTGGATGAACATTTGGTATCTTTCTCATATTAAATTCTCCTAGTGATAGTCAACTATTTCAACTGACGTTGCATTTCCATTATTCCAATAAAAACAAATTCTCCACTGATCATTTATCCTTATACTGTATTGACCTTTCCTGTTTCCTAATAAAATTTCCAAGTGATTTGAAGGTGGTATTTGCAAATCTTCAATGTTCTTTGATCTAGCGATCATAACCAATTTTCTGTAAGCACTCTTTTGAATTTGAGTCGGCAATTTTTTCGAAAATTGTTGATTCCAAACTTTCTCGGTTTCTTTATCGTAAAAAGAAGTAATCACTCCTAATAGTATCGTTAAGCAATATTATTGTCAATCAGTATTATTTCTTTTTTTATCAATTTCGTGAAAATTTGAAATTAGCTTCGTCAGTCTGGAATAGCTATAAAATATGGCAGATAACGAGGAGCGTTACTGCCGTTCGGGATAGCTGAGTCTCGCAGAGACGTTAGCGTTGGCACGAGGTTGCTGGGAGCTTTAGCGACTAATGCAACCGCAGTGCCACGACAATTGCCCCAAGCCCTCTTCCATAACTTCAAAGGGCGCAGGGGGTTTCCGATTGAGCGGAGTTAAGCGAAGGCTCTAACGGACTACCTTTCAACCTTCCATTCTCCTTCCTGAGATATTACGACGAAAAAGGCAGCATCAGTATGCCTAAAACGTAAAGCTTTTCTAGCAGGTTCGTAATACATTAGAGATGCTCCAGGTTCCTCTGGCCAACCATTTACAACAGTACTGAAATTGCAATGACACCATTGCTCTGTATCCATTAACATAAAAGGTTTATATCCCTTCGGATTCGAGAGAAGCACCCAGATACCTGGCACTATTCCCGCGCCGTTTAAGGATGGTCCAGTAAAAATGAAATCGTCAAAATCATCGTCATTCCAATCAACTATTGCAATGAACTCTCGAAACCCACCTACTTGTTCGAAATTGAACTCTTGATTAGAGATCTCTCCTCGATAAATTGTTGGCCAAGAATCGACTTTAGTACTGTCTTCCCGCCTAAATCCATAGATCGTAAGGAATGGTTTCTTTTTATCAAATTTCAACTCTGGAGAAAAACTAGTAAAGTTGCCATTAGGTGTCCTTACCGATAACGGAATTAAAGGACCGGTTGTAGGTCCATGGATCAAACGATCTGAAACAATTGATAAATCTCTTGAGCGTATAAATCCTTTTCCTTCAATAAAAACCCAATCCCCAAGCTTATCCCCATAAAACGTAAAACCGCGTGGAGCAGGGTCTCCAAGCGTATCATGAGGTCTCGTCGTCAAAACTGCTTCATCGGATGTAATTACAAAATGCTGGGTTGGAACTTCTTGCGTAAATATATTGCAATGTACTAAGATTAACAGAGAATAAATAAATATGTTTTCATTTTTTTTCATATATGATTCAAGAGCTTTCGCTTAACGAGGAGCGTTGCTGCCGTTCGGGATAGCTGAGTGTCCGAAGGACACATTAGCGTTGGCACGAGATTGCTGTGAACGAAGAGAGCAGGGCAATCGTAGTGACACCCGAATGGGTCTGAAGCTCCTTTTCATTAAGGGCAAAGGAGCGAGGACGTTTCCAGTAACGCGGAGTTAGGTGAAGGCGATTCTTGCTATTCTATTACTTACTCGACCGTATCCCACATCAGAGACATTAAGTATTTATGTGAGTATTCTATTGGATCAGATATTTTTATTTTTGCTTTTTTCATACGATGTCCTAGGATTCCGGAAATCTCAAATGATTTGCAGTAACCGTTTACAAATAATCCAGCAGCTTCATAATTGTAATATAAATCCACTGAATCATTTAAATAATCCTTCAACTTAATTTGACCTTCTAATTTGTTATTCCTATACTTTCCTGAAACCAACATCCTATTTTCATAATATTCACCTGGAGTTCCAGTCCAGTCTTTTACCAATATTTCTTTTTTAAGATGAAATGAGCCATCCTTTAATTTAAATTTTTTTTCTTTAAAAGAAATCGAACCGCTAACAAATTTATAATAATCTTGACTTTCAGGCAAAAAATCAGTGTCAAGTATTTCTAATATCCCCCTTTCCGATGCTTCTATAAATATAAATTTATTTCCTTTCCAATAACCAGAATTCCTTACTTGCTCTATATGATCTCCTAAGTATAAAGAATATATCCACCCTTTATATTCAAACAAATCGGTTTGATCTAAATATCTACTTTGATACCAACAATATTTTTCTTCATTAAGGTTTGAAAAAATGCATTTTTTAAGATTTATAAATACAATTTTATTTTTTGGAATTGAAACCAATATCTTCGAATTTACATCAGGATTTGATCTGAGATTTACGCCTGACTTGGCTAAAACATACCTTTCTTTTAATTCGTCAGAACCACAGCCTAGGATAATCAATATAAATTAAATTAAAATATAATGGTTCATATTACTGAAATCGCTTTCACCTAACGGTCCGACTATCCGACGTAGATCCTAGGTGAGTCCAGCACCATTTAGTGAGCTTTGCGAACGTTTAAAATGGTGCTGGACGTTACCGTTGGCACGTATTCTTGCCTTTGCAAGAATCGTGACTAGGATCTATGTGTCGAAGACCAAGCACTGGGTTCCTCAAGAACGCAGTGCGCTGCGGATTGTCGTTGTTAGCAGTTCGGGCATATTTTATATTATTGTTAGTCCACACTCTTTAAAATATTCAAAAGTCTTGTCGTAATAATCTTTTGGTCTTGTTGCGTCTGTGTTATCAACGTCTGGGACGAAGATAATCATTCCTTGCCTTGCTCGTGTCAACAAAACACGATACGAATTTAGCAGATAATTTTTAGCTGCGTCTTGATTAATGTTTTGCCATTTTGAACCTTTAAAACTCTGGAAATTCCATACGCTATTATCGTGATATAAATTGATGTCCCAAGCAACACAAGTAAAATCAATTTCTAAACCTTGAATGTCAAATTCCGTTGCAACTCCTTCTAAGTAATACGAAGAACGGACATCATCTTTTCCATTAAGAAACCAAATTGCAGGTTCAATTTCGTTTTTAACATCAATTCCGTCAGCTCGCAATCTTCGTCCGCCTGAACTTGCAACTACACCAATTCTTTCAGTCCCTTTTGCATTTTTCTTAAGCCAATTTTTCGCTGTGTTTAAGTTCCTCGTTAGAAAAATTGGATAATTGTTTTTGATTGAATTGAAAACATAATTTGCCTTTTCAGGTTCGTTTTCTAAAACGTGTTGAACAAATAATGCGATTTTCTCACTTCTAAACGAACGTATAGAAACAGCCAAATGCAAATCTGTTTCTTTGTTTCCTTTTGATTGTAACCAATTCAAAAGGTCTTCATTATTTAAATCGGTTGACTTTTCACTTAGGATTTTGTCTGAGTAGTAAACGTTCCAATCAGTATATTTTTGTTTTAATGATTCAATCCATTCTGAAACGCCTGCTTCGCCTGTGTTTATTTCCTGTCCTCCACCAATTAAACAAACAATTGTGCACCAATCTTCGTGGCGATTCATCACACTAATCAAATATTCCGGTTCGGACATTTCAAAGTCGTCAATTCCCTTTTTGGCTTTCATAAACTTTGAAACTTGTTCTTTTTGCCAAGCCCTTTGGGCTTCGTCAAAAACTACAACTTTTTCTATCGGCGCTTTCTCTGTTTTTAAATTGTCGTCCCGGAAATGATGAATGTTTTGAATAAATGCTTTTGCTTCTCTTTCTGCATCTGCCTTTTTTAGTTTTTCGCCATATACTTTTGCTGTTTGAACGGAATCTCTTGTTAGCGCTTCTCTAAGCACATCTACTAAAGGTCCATTTCCTGAAAGAAAAACAGAATGCTCAGATTCGTCAGCTTTTAATCGTTCGTTTGCAATGTTTAAACCTGCAAGTGTTTTTCCAGCGCCCGGAACTCCAGTGAGAAAACAAACAGATTTTAGTTTTTTCGTCTTAGCATTTTCAATAATGTTATTTATTGCCTTTGCAGTTCGAGAAAGGTTTATTGCTCCTGAATCACTTCTGGAAATTTCTTGTACATTATGTCCTTTGTACAGCGCTTGTGCTGCTTCAATAATTGTTGGTGTCGGCTTGTATGTACTATTTTCCCAATCAGCAATATTTATCTGTTGTGTCACAGTTTGAGATGCTAAAAAGTTTTTTAGAGTGTGTTCAAAGTTGTCTGCGTTACACAAAACACAAGTGTCTAATTGTATTGCGCTTGGAATATCGTTTGCTGCATTGTTTGCTTTTGTTGCAACTAAAATTGGAATAATTGTCTTGTCGTGGCTACCTTCGTGAAAGTTTAACAAATCAAGACAATAATCGATTGTTTGATATTGTGCATCTTTTGTGTAATGAGTGTCACCAACTTTAAACTCAATTACAAAAATGAAATTTTTTGAAATTAAAATATTGTCAACTCTTTTTCCCATTCGGGGAATGGAGAACTCAAAATAAATATTTCCGTCAATGTCGTTAAGCCAAGATTTTAAAAACTCAACTTGCTTGATCCAAGCATTTTTTTGTTGGTCTTCAAGATCGTGTTGATGATTTTTTGCAAGCTGTCCGAAAATGGAATTTATGTCTTCTGCTAAAAATTTGTCTACTGTATTTTGATAATAACTTCTCTTCATTATTTAGTTGTCGTTTTGTTTAGGAGTGTCGCTTTTGCCTGACTGCTAACGAATGAGCTTGCCGACGTTCCTCGTAGCTGAGCCTCCAGAGGAGGCGTTAGCGTCGGCACATCTTATTGCTCTGCAAGAAGTGTGACGAAGAGGAATGTGTCGAAGACCGAGCCGGTATTCCGGAGATGCGGCAAGCGAAAGTTATACGAAGGAAGCGCTTGATGAATAATTATGCCTTCATTAATAAAATTTCTTTATCTTGATTTCTTTTCTTCTTGTTAATTACTTTTATTTCTATTTCCATGCCTAATGCATGGACGTAATCAACTAGGGTGGATAACTTGATATCATCTCTACCTTCAATTCTTGATATACTAGTTTGGCTAAAACCTTCAATGTCAGTTTGTTTGATACCGGATTGCTTTCTAAGATCAGAAAGTTTCATACTAAATAAAATTTTATTGGCTTTGTTTTTTGCTATTTCAATACTTTCAGAAGACATAGTTTTTTTAGCATTTTCAAAAAAATCAGAATACTTTCTTTTAGTTTTCATTGTAAATCCTCCAAATATTTATCAAAAAGTTTATCAGCGATTGGAATTAATTTTTCATAAAACCGTTTATCGCCTTTTTTATTTCCACCGATAATTAAAATTGCTCTTCTTTCGGGATCAAATGCAAAGAAAATTCTGAACGGATTTCCTGAACTTTGAACTCTCAATTCTTTCATATTTTTATGACTACTATTTTTAACTGTATCGACCCTCGGTCTTCCTAAAGTAGGACCATGAACACTTAATACGCTAATATTGGCATAGATATCTTCTTTTACGGATTCACTTAAATCTGAAAACCATTTTTCAAATTCTTCAGTTTGTAAGATTTGCCACACTAATTCAATATGTCAATCATGACATATGTTGTCAAGTGCATAAAAATAAATTTATTTATTTTTGAAAAAGCAAATGTTAGCGCTTCTTTCGTATAACGAATGAGCTTGCCGACGTTCCTCGTAGCTGAGCCTCCAAAGGAGGCGTTAGCGTCGGCACGTCTTCTTGCCTTTGCAAGAAGCGTGACGACGAGGAATGTGTCGAAGACCGAGCCGGTATTCCGGCGATGCGGCAAGCGAAAGTTATTCGCAGTAAATTAGTCATAATAGCCATTTGAAATATCATTTAGAAATTCAGCCAAATTTTTCCATTTCTCTATTGGAGCCAGCTCCTCATGACTAAATCTGAATATATAGTTATATTCAGATGAATTTGGATTTAAATTAATAGAATAGAAATCACCGTTAATGCTTTTAGAGAAATGAAAAAGATAATTTGACGTATTACTGAATAGATCATTATCTTTTAATGAATATTCGATTTCAACATTAAAATCTGGTAGTTCTTTATCTGATAATATTATTACTTCGGGATTTAATTCCGGTCCGTTGGAAATTTTTAATAATTCGATAATTGGAGAAGGAATGTTTAGGGCTATATTTTTCAATCCTTTTGGGTGATTTTCTCCTTTTTCTTTTAAATATTTTTTTATTTTTTTTAAAGATTCATCTAATTTAATAGTCAGAGTTGGTTTATTCTTCTTTTTATTTTTTTCATAACATTTATTTGAGTATTCTTTCAATTTATCAATTTCATATTTAATAAAAAGTGGTGGTGGAAATTTTGCATTTATGTCTAAATTTATTGTTCCAATAGGTGGTAATTCTAAAATTTCTAAAAGTAAAAGATTTTCTTTTTTAATAAGTTTTTCACTTAGTAGAGCGGAAGCTACCTTTCTATTTATGAAAAGTGTTCTTCGTCTTTCATTGTTATGATTTAAGTTCCATCCATATGCAAATTCGGTCTTAGGTAATTATTCTTTTAGATATCTTCTCATTGAAATAATGTAAAGTTCCGATTTTTCAAACAATTCAAAAAGGGATGAATAAATTTTATTTTGAAATTTGTATTTCTTCTTAATTTCACTATTGGAAAAAATATTAACTCCGACACGATAATCTGAACTAGTAACAAAATTAGATTTTGAATTCTGAAGAAAATTTGTGTCATACCAATCATGATCTAATCCTTTTCCTATTGGAATATCTGCTACTGGAATATACCACTCTTTAGCCTCATATTTTCCAATATCATTTAACCAAAGAAAATCTATTCCTGAATATTCTTTATCGAGGATAAATTCTTTAAGTTTTTTTGAAAAGAATAGAGAATAATAAATTGAATCAACAAGATTTGTATTTTCAGGAAATTTATATATTTTTCCTTCTGGATAAAGATTGTTAAAACTTGAGGCAGAAATAAAATCTGAAACCGAAATTGGGGAGACTAATTCATACCATTCATCATCAGCATTGCCTAAATAAGTTTGACTAAGTGTGCAATAACCATAAAAATTAGCTTTCTTCTCTTTTACATACTTTTTTGCTGCTATATAAAAATCATTAAATATTTCTGAATTAATATCTAACAAAGCCCAATTGGTGCTATAGTTTTTTAATCCTAGATCTAAGTAGAACTTTCGAGAAAATTCTAAACTATCATCTGTATTTAAAAGTTTAAAGTTGAAGGATAAAATTTCTTTATATTTCATAATTTCAATTTATTGTGAATAACGGTCTGACTATCCGACGTAAATCCTAGCTGAGCCTCAAAGAGGCGGTAGCGTTGGCACGAATTCTTGCCTTGCAAGAATCGTGACTAGGCTTTATGTGTCGCATACCAAGCCTGTATTTCAGGCGCAGCGGATAGTTGGTGTTATCTGTAGCCGCCATTTTCTCGGCAAGAATGCCGACTTTCTTCGACAGTATTTTTATCGCCTTTCTGTGTTTTAAATTCAAATAAGAGCAAATTCAATCTGAAATGAAAAATTATGCCTTAAACTTCATATCCGTGACTGAATCTTTGATTTTTTCAATCTTGAAAACGCTGATTGGCGTTTGGAGATTAAGTATAACATATAGCTTATACATGATACGAAAATCAGAATAGTAAAACTTTGTTGGAAAATTAAACGTGAATTCTTTTCTATTTATTTATTTTTCAACAATCGTAAGGGAAAAAGCAATAACAAACTTATTTTGTTCACAGCTTTTATTTTCTTTATAAACTGAGAACCTAAATCAATCTGTTCAATTTCAAATTAGAGAAGACAATAATACTTTAATAATGAAAATCAAAACTGAAATCTGAATGAAGCTTCTTTGATCTTTTGTAAACTGAGAATAAACTAAAACAGCAATTTCATCTGAACAAAACCTTTAATTCACATTCTTATTAGTTTTTACAATAATAAGCGGTTAAAACTCTCTTTCTTTGAATTAATTCTTTTAAATTTAAAAAAAGCGGACAGGACGTCCGCTCTTAAAGGCGGTTACAGATAACGGTCTGACTATCCGACGTAAATCCTAGCTGAGCCTCAAAGAGGCGGTAGCGTTGGCACGAATTCTTGCTATGCAAGAATCGTGACTAGGATTTATGTGTCGTAGACCAAGCCTGTATTTCAGGCGCAGCGGATAGTTGGTGTTATCTGTAGCCGCCATCTTCTCGGCACGGATGCTGACGTTCTTAGACAATTTTCTTATCGCATTTAATTGCTTTCAATTCAAATAAGGGCAAATTGAATCTGAAGTGAAAAATTATCTCTCGAACTTCACATCCGCCACTGAATCTTTCATTTTTTCAATCTTGAAAACGTTGATTGGCGTTTGGAGATTGCGTATAACAAATAGTTTATACGTAATGCGTAAATGAAAATAGAAAAGCAATGTAATAGAGTAATAGGTTCTTTCTTCTTTTTCTTAGAATTTTTAATACAATCTTAAAGAATTAATCTTTCATTTACTTTTTGAGATATCAAATGTTTTTGACTTAATTATAAACTGAGAAACGAAATTACTAATAAAACTCTCAAATCAGCTTTGACTCTAATTTTAATAAAAAGAAGAGATTAATTCAGATCTGACTGAAGTGTTTTTGATCTTTTAAAAACATTCAGTGAACAAATTATATAATATCAATTGTGCTAGACTTATACTTCACTTTTAAAGTAGCCATTAAAGCAATTTGGCGTTTTATACTCTTTTTCTTTAATTTAATGCTTTTAAAAATAAAAAGCGGACTCGATGTCCGCTCTTAGAGGCGGTTACAGATAACGAGGAGCGTTACTGCCGTTCGGGATAGCCGAGTCTCCAAAGGAGACGTTGGCGTTGGCACGAGATTGCTAAAGCAAAGCGAAAAAGCAATCGTAGTGACACCCGAATGGGTCTGAAGCTCCGCTTCTTCAAGGTCAAAGGAGCGAGGACGTCTCCAGTAACGCGGAGTTATTCGCAGCACTTTTTTAAAATTCTTAAATTTCTTCCTTTTTTGAATTTAAATTTAATGATCCGAGGGATATAACGAAGGCGTAAGCTACCAGTATCCCAAGTGAAACAATTAATAAAAAAGAAGATATCTTAATGTCGTTGTAGACATTTCCTAAAATTTTTAAAGATTCATAAATAATATGAACAGGATCGTTGACAATGTCCCATGAATTCCAACGATAAAATCTACCTAAATATATTCCGAAGGAGGCAAGAGGCGCAATAGCTAGGACAATAAGCCATCCTATTAGTTTATTAAATCTATCACTTATAAGAATCTGAATTAATCTTAAAGACATAATACCCGAAAGCATTCCATTCCAAGAAAAAGAATAAAAAAGACAAATGTCATACCAAATAGGTATTCCTTTCTTTGGTTTTAAATGTATAAAATCACTTACAATGTACGGAGCATTCGGAAAAAACAAAAGCCAAATTAAAAGAAATATAATTAAAACTAAATCAATTTTTCTTCTTACTTTATAATAAATAAAACTTACATATGCGATCAATAATGGCACTAGGGCGAGAAATAGATTCCAAACCAAGAAATGGTTATATTTGTTTTTAAAATAGAATATCCTAAATTCAATAAATGCTAAACTAAATAAACATGAAAAAGCTAAAACGATTAATTGTTTTTTGAATGGAATTAAGTGAAATATTTTAATCATAACTAAAGTGTTGCGAATAACGGGGAGCGTTGCTGCCGTTCGGGAGAGCCGAGTCTCCAAAGGAGACGTTGGCGTTGGCACGAGATTGCTGTGAACGTAGAGAGCAGGGCAATCGTAGTGACACCCGAATGGGTCTGAAGCTCCTCTTCCTTAAAGACAAAGGAGCGAAGACGTCTCCAGTAACGCGGAGTTATTCGTCGGATCTTTTTTCTATACTTTCTTTTATAATCAATCACTTTTAATTGATACGCAATTTTAAAAATACAATTCTGACTCAATAATAATCTTTTAAACTTTCCACAAAGTCAAAAACTCTTTCGGAGTAACTACTTTGATTCCCTCTTTCGGATAGTCTTTCTTGTTTCTTGTTATGAAATATTCGATGTCTTTAGTTCTAGCGCAAAAATATTGAATTGAATCTTCAAAATCCTTAATCGTTGAATTTAGACCGAAATCAATAATTTTTTCATCAACAGAAATAATGTGAATGAGATTTTTAAAATCTTTAATTAGTTCCCTAGCTTTTTTTGAATTCAATTGTTTTGATAAAATATAGAAAAGATTCCAAATAATCAAAGATGAAATATATCCTTTGATCTTTTTTTCTTCAATCAGTGATATAATTTCAATTGAATCAATAAAAAATGGCTCTCTACCATATAAAAAATCAATGATGACGTCAGAGTCTAAATAAACCTCTTTCATCATTTGTATTTTCTATCTAAATGTTCTGTGATTTCTTTCCTTGCATCAAAATATTCATGATTTTTAAGAATGCCTGCGTATTTTTTTGTAAACTTAGGTACTCTTCCGAAGCTGCTATTTGTTTGTTTGGAAAGTGTAAATAGGTATTCTTCAACTAGTTTCGAGACGCTTCGATTATTTTTTTTTGCAAAATCTTTAGCAGCTTGAATGACTTCTTCATTTATTGATAATGTTAATTTGGTATTCATGATAGTCTACGTAGACAGTATATTAGATCTTACGTATTGTCAAATGTTTTTTATTTTGATATTATTATATTTTCAGCTTAATGGATTTGACGAATAACGAATGAGCTTGCCGACGTAGATCCTAGGTGAGCCTCCAAAGGAGGCGTTACCGTTGGCACGTATTCTTGCTCCTGCAAGAATCGTGACTAGGATCTATGTGTCGAAGACCGAGCCGGTATTCCGGCGATGCGGCAAGCGAAAGTTAAGCGAATGTGCAAGTTTGAAACTATTCATCTAATATTTTGGCACCGACAATATAAGTGTCGATATCAAGTGGTAGATTCAGTTTGGCAAGTCTATTTATTGTTTTTAAGTCAATATGAAGACCAGCGTTGCTGGATATATATTGATGTTTACAAATAGATATACAAGCATCACTTTTTGATGAGAGATTATTTATACCAGGGATGTCGGTTTCAAGAATCTTTAAAAGTTCATTTATTGCATTTTCTGTGTCAAAGCATTCTGAAGTTAGTAGTTCAAAATTTATTCTAGTAAAATCATATTTGGATTGCAGGTCTTTGCGAAAATCACCCTTAGTCCAACCGCTTGTGTATTTCAGTTTTGTAAGTTTGGATAACTGCTCCAAGCTTAGATTATATGAAACACAAGAAAGATAACATTTATTTCCATTTTCAATGAAAGAATGTATGACTTCCGACGTTGAATTATCAATTGTGATTCCTAAATAAAACTTCTCCTCGGATATTTTGAAGTAGATTATAGTATTTTCATTAAATTTCGCAATTCGCTCGATCGTATACTCGCCATCTGTTATATCTATTATATTCACATCCAAGTATTGCTGAGTTATAGCTAAAGACGGTTTGGAAATTTCATTACGTGCTTTTTTTATTAATATTTCCATGAATAAGTCCATTTATTGAGTGAAAAATAAGAACATGCTTGCATTTCGCTTAACGAGGAGCTCAATCGCAGTTGTCGGTAGCTGAGTCTTGAATTTCCCGAGTGAGTCCCCGAACGAGAATTAGAAATTCAAGACGTTAGCGTTGGCACGAAATTGCGACGAACGAAGTGAGGAAAAGCAATTACAGTGCCACGACAATTGCCCCAAGCCCTCTACCATGACAACAAAGGGCGCAGGGGGTTTCCGATTGAGCGGAGTTATTCGAAGGAACCTTCTATCAATTATCTAAATTGACCTTAATAAAACATATTCTTTCTTTATGTTTCGGTTCTTTTGTGGATTTCTTACTTTAGCCTTTATTTCTAAATCCATATCTAGACTATTTAGATAATCTTTAAGTGTTGATATTTTCATATCTTTCCTTGTTTCTAATTTAGACAATGAGGATTGTGAAAATGAAGTGATCTCCTCTTGCTTCATACCAATGCTTTTTCTAAGTTCAGAGAGATTGATTTGAAATAATATTTCTTTTGATTTAGATTTCGCTCTGTCAATACTTTCTTTAGATAAAGATTTTTCAATCTTTTCAATTGCGCTTAGTCTTGGACTTTTTTGCTTTAGGCTTGATTTCTTCATTTTCTCTCTCCCATTTTTGATAAATTTCTATTGCCTTGGGAATCATTTCTTCGTAAAAACGATCATTTCCTTTCTTATCTCCAGCATTTAGAATAAGTCCTATTCTATCTTTTGTAAATATAAAAAAGATTCGAATTACTTTCAACTTTACCTGGACTCTCAATTCTTTAAGATTATTAATCTTAGTGCCTTGAATAGTATCAACATATGGTCTTCCTAAATTAGGACCTTTCTCAGCCAATACATATAGTTGAGAAAGTATTGCTTCTCTAATAGATATATCTTGTTTATAAATCCATAAATCAAATTCAATTGTTGATTCTATTAGCCACACACCACCATTATTTCATATATCATGGATTTGTCAAATAGATATTCACTACAGTTCATATTCCTTTTCTTATAGTTTTTTGCATCAGAATCAGTTAGTTCGATTTATTGAAATTGTTGCTTTAGGTTCTTTCGAATAACGAGGAGCTCAATCGCAGTTGTCGAGAGCTGAGTCTTGAATTTCCCGAAGGCCTCTGTGCCTGAGGATCAGAAATTCTAGACGTTAGCTTTGGCACGAAATTGCAGCGAACAAAGTGAGCAAAGCAATTGCAGTGCCACGACAATTGTCCCGAGCCCTCTTCCAAAGCAACAAAGGGCGAAGGGATGAAACGATTGAGCGGAGTTATTCGAAGTTGTGATTTCTTATATTTTAGAACTTTTCTTACTTTATATCTTCTTCTTTAAATCTAGGATATCCTTCTACATAAATACAATGATTTCCAAATAATTCAAATTCCTCTAAAATTACTTTAACTCTATACATTCCAACAATATTTTGATCAATCTTTATAGCATTTTCTACAGCTTTGGATATGCTTGCTACTCCTTCAAATTTAGAACAATCCTTTCCTTTTATTGTTTTCCTTTCTAAATCATTAAATTTAGTATCAAAACGTATTGCTTTAAATCTTCCAATTTCATCAGAAAATAAAGAAAAAGTTAAAAAGAAAAACAATAAGAAGATATATGAATTAATTTTCAATCTTTTCTACCTCATAGACAAGTAAGCATTCTTTAAACTTCTGACAAGCAATATTAATACATACTGTTAATTCATCATATCTAATGATCACATTTTCAAAATCATATTTTTTTTCTATACTATCAAAAAATTTATTATTTTCAATAAATAAAAAATCTAAATAATATTTATTTTTTACCTTTGAACTTTGTTTTTCATCAAAACAATATTTAGCTATAGGTTCCTTAGGATAATAAATTATACCCTCTTTTAGTGGTTCTATATAACCTATTTCTTGATATTTGGTAATCTTACGAGTTGTACAATTTAAAATGAATATAGAACCAATTATAAGAATTATTTGTTTCATATTTATTTCCTCCTTTCAATTCTCTTATGATAACTATATAAATTATAATCACAAATTAATATTTCAAAAATGAAATTTTAGATTTATACATAAAATTTCTTCACAATTTCGAATAACGAGGAGCGTTGCTGCCGTTCGGGAAAGCCGAGTCTCCAAAGGAGACGTTGGCGTTGGCACGAGATTGCATTGAGACAAATTCGAGAAAAGCAATCGTAGTGACACCCGAATGGGTCTGAAGCTCCGCTTCTTCAAGGGCAAAGGGGCGAGGACGCTTCCAGTAACGCGGAGTTATTCGACGTTTTTATTTTTTTTATCTTCCATTGTAATCGTTTTCAACAAGAAAATCACTGCACCGAGAGGGAATGAAATAATAACTTTCCAGTTTTCAAGGAAATTATTTTTCTTTATAGCTACTGGATTTAGATTGAGACTAATAAATTGATATTGTGTCAAAAGTTCTGAAGAATTCCAATCGTAAGTAATTCCTGCAACAAAAAGAAATAGTAAAAAGTAGTATTTCTTTTCGGATGAGTAATTTGAATTTATTAGTTTTAAATAAGCAAAAGTCCAAATCACAATAATGAAAAGAATATAACACAAAACTAAGTAGTTACTAAACTCTAGATTTTCAAATTTTAATTTATCCATTAGTTGAATTTCCGAAATAGATAACTTAATTTCTGTAAAATTGAAGCCAACGATTTCATAGTGTTCTTCATTATTTTTTCCAAAACTTATTTCGCAAAGTGTTGAATTTTCGCTATTGTTCTCAATTAAAAAAAGAATTGTTTTTCCTTCCTCAAGCTGAATTTTTTCTAAATTCAAGTTCTCCTTTTTTAATAATATTCGTATTTCCGGTTTTGCTATTTTAATCGTATCGTTATACTCTTTTTTATTTAACTCCTTTAAAATATTTTCTTTTTCTCCAAGATTTTCATTCAGGACATTAAATATATTTTGATATTTTTTTGTTTTTAAGTTTTTGATAAACGTTTCTAAAAATTGTATTTCATTTTCAGTCATTTTCGAATTCGGATTATTCGTTAAATATCCATTGAAAATTACGCTAATCGTGAAATATATTGAAATACCTAGAAATATTAAGGGTAGAAATTTAAGAGATTTTGTAATTTTTTCTTTCATCTGTTTTCCTATTGAAATAAAAATGTCGAATAACGGTAAGACTATCCGACGTAGATCCTAGGTGAGCCTCCATAGGAGGCGTTACCGTTGGCACGTATTCTTGCTTTTGCAAGAATCGTGACTAGGATCTATGTGTCGAAGACCAAGCACTGGGTTCTTCTAGAACTCAGTGCGCAGCGGATGGTCATTGTTATCTGCTGCTGCCGTCATTGAGGCATGGATGCCGATAACTTTCAAAATAAACTTTAATAATCTGATTCTTTTTGTAAATAAACTTAAATCTAAGTTCATTTAGATCGCTTAAGTGTAATTCCTTTTTTTTTCTTTGATCTTTTAACTTAGAACGTCCGCTTATAAAGGCAATTTTTCTGAGATAATTTTTATGTTTTTCACATAAAACTTTAGTGAAACTGTAGAACATACACTCATGAGACAGCTTTATAAGCGTACTTTATTTTTTTCAAATTAAAATTTTGAAACCTAAAAATAGATTTAATTCTAAAATTTTATCGGTATTCGCTACCAAAAAGATGTTCTAGTAAATCAGGAATTTGCTTTTATAAAACTTTCAAAACTATTATTAACAATGATAAACACCAAAAATGAGTTTAAAAAGTCTTTCTTTTTCTTTGAATCAATTTCAAATAAAACTTGTAGAACTCGAGATGAACATCGTTTTACTTCAATGAAGAATTGGTATTCAGATCTTACGTTTTCAATTCCAAATATAATCTTTGACAAAACTTATTCAATAGTTTTTTTAAATCAAAAATTATCGATCTCATCAAATGTGGATTTGAATTTACTTTCTTTGTCTTATTATTTTATTCGTGTTATGTGAAATTAATTAGACCTTTCTTGAAACAAAACAATATTCTCTTAAAGGCTTTTTAAATTCGTCCTTTTTTATTCAATAAGCGGACACGATGTCCGCTCTTCCAGGCAGTTGCAGATAACGGTCTGACTATCCGACGTAAATCCTAGCTGAGCCTCAAAGAGGCGTTAGCGTTGGCACGAATTCTTGCCTTGCAAGAATCGTGACTAGGATTTATGTGTCGCAGACCAAGCCTGTATTTCAGGCGCAGCGGATAGTTGGTGTTATTCGCTGCCGCCGTCTTCGAGGCAGGGATGCCGATATCTTTCGAGGTAAGCCTTCATAATCTAATTCTAATTGTAAAACAAATTAAATCTTAGATTACACGTTCTACCTAAGTGAAATTTGAATTCTTTTTTTCAACTATTTTAATACTTTTTAAAAATTTACTTCGTATTTAAGCATGATTCATAAAATTGATTTCTTTAATTTCCTTTGTCCTAAGAAAACGATCATATTTCTCTGAAGCAATGAATAACATGTAAAACGAATTCAAATAGTCTTTCATTATTTTTTAATCATTTTCGCAAAACATTATTTTTTGATACGTTGAACATACACCTTCATCTTTATTTTTCAATTTAAACTGTCAATTTCGAGGACAAATCGAATCTTATTGTGAATATTCTCAATTAATTTATTCAATGAATATTCAATTTCTCTTTCAATTTTAATTTGGAATTTCTAATTGGATTTTTTTCTTTTTAATTTTCCTCCAGTTTAGAAATTCAAACTTTATCTTTAGTTTTCTCGGCGAAAGTATTCTTCTCTTTTTTAAATTTTTCTTTTTATTTTCAATAAGCGGACACGATGTCCGCTCTTATAGGCGGTTGCGAATAACGGTCTGACTATCCGACGTAAATCCTAGGTGAGCCTCGAAGAGGCGTTACCGTTGGATTTATGTGTCGTAGACCAAGCTCTGCAGTCGCTTTAGCGACAATCAGAGCGCAGTGGGTAGTCGGAGTTATTTGTAGTTTTGGCACGCTAAGTTAAAATTACTGTCTTTGAGAAAACCGCGATCCGACTGAGGCATCTTCTTACATTAGGAATTTGCCGAATTCTCTCAATAAACTTTCACTTTCGGAGATAATTCACTTAGCATAATTGAATCGAGTAAGTTTAA
Source organism: Leptospira sp. GIMC2001 (assembly GCF_028462125.1). Taxonomy (NCBI): domain Bacteria; kingdom Pseudomonadati; phylum Spirochaetota; class Leptospiria; order Leptospirales; family Leptospiraceae; genus Leptospira; species Leptospira sp. GIMC2001. The sequence continues at coordinate 1,379,417 of NZ_CP115468.1, forward strand.
GCCAAGCTAATCCCTAATACTTTCTGATTTATTAAGCGGTTTTCGAAAAGAGTTAAGCCCAACTTTCAATTAAAAGCCAAAATTACAAATAACGATTCAGACTACCCGACGTAAATTCGAGCTGAGTCTCGAAGAGACGTTAGCGCTGAATTTATGTGTCGTAGACCAAGCTCTGCGGTCGCTTTAGCGACATTCAGAGCGCAGTGGGTAGTCGGAGTTAGTAGTAGTTTTCGCACGCTTGCTGATTTTTTCTATCTTTGAGAAAACCGCGATCCGACTAATGCATCTTTCTACATTAAGATTTTGCCGACTTCTCTCAACGAACTTTCACTTTCTGAAATAAAAAGCATAGTATAGTTGAATCGTGCAAATATAGACTCAGTAAAACCTTATTACTTTTTGATTTATTAAGCGGTTTTCGAAAAGAATAAAACCTGACTTTCAATTAAAAGCGAAAATTACTACTAACGAGGAGCGTTGCTGCCGTTCGGGACAGCCGAGTCTCCGAAGGAGACGTTGGCGTTGGCACGAGATTGCTTCGAACGAAGTGAAAAAAGCAATCGTAGTGACACCCGAATGGGTCTGAAGCTCCGCTTCCTTAAGATCAAAGGAGCGAAGACGTCTCCAGTAACGCGGAGTTATACGCCGTTTTTTCTCATTAATTTGTAGGATATAATTTCAAAAGCATATTTTCGTTTTTTGAAAGTATATATAATTCCCTCAGCACTTCTGTAAATCATTCCACTAACAAATAGAAATGGTTTTACATGATTCCTTTTGTATTTGCCGTCGAGTGAATTGGGTGCAAGTTCAGAAACTAATCCTTTAAAAGATGAAATTAGTTCGGCATATGCTGCCATATGTTTTACTTCACCGAATGCTTTCAGATATTTATTCTCAACTGCGTCGAAAGAAGTATAACCTGATAAATCCATGTCTTCAATTACTGCGATATCACAACATAAATTTGCAGATCCATCTTCATCTGCATAAGTACGAATTCTTAATTGATGCCGAATTTGGCATTTCTGTCTACCTTTTTCACACCGAGCATAAGAATAATTGTTTGGTAGTCCATTTGTGGAAAATTTAAGCTTAAATATTTTAATACCTTTTTTTTGTGTAGGATTAATTATTTCGATATTCCAATTATTCTTTCTATATCTACTAATAGTGTCTGCAAATACATAAGCTTCAAAAGTTTGATTTACTCTGTTACCAAATTTATTTATGTTAGCTTTATTATTTCTGAAATAGGAAGTTAGTTTTTTCTTAATTTCATTCTGATCAAAATCGTATATATTTTTTGAATTTTTCATCTAGTATATTCTCTTTGTAAAAAGCAATAACCTGGTAAGGATGATTAAATGATTGGATTTTCTTTACTAGTTTTGGGTTTCCAATTGACTCATCTAATTTTTTTAAAAGATTTTCTGCTAAGTGATATGTTTCATTTCCTCTTTTATATTCAACAGAACCAATTTTAAATGATTCTATTCCTTCTTTTTCGAATAAGGTTATAGTGTCCTTAATTGCTATATCATAATTATGAAGAAGTTGAGATAACTGAAAGATAAACATTAAAAGAGAAGCTTTTTCATTTTCACTTGAAATTTGTCTTCTTAGATCTCCATTATATCTATTTTTTCTTGCATCATTGTAGATTCTTTCCCGGATATCATCACTAAATATTTGATCGTAAGTGTATTTTGCTAGTGATTCGAATCGAACACGTATTTTCTGAGGAAGCTTTCTCAAGAGGTCATTTAAATGTATTGTATTATTGTTCATAAAAAATTAAAAAATGGCGTATAACGAATGAGCTTGCCGACGTTCCTCGTAGCTGAGCCTCCAAAGGAGGCGTTAGCGTCGGCACGACTTCTTGCTTTTGCAAGAAGCGTGACGGAGAGGAATGTGTCGAAGACCGAGCCGGTATTCCGGCGATGCGGCAAGCGAAAGTTATACGGCGTACCCATTTTTAAATTTCTAAAGCTATTTCACTTGAATATTCTGATCTTTTAATGGTAGGCGTATATCACCAACAAAAACATATCTGATCTTTCCATTGTTCATCATTTTGTGAATCGCTTGTCTTGTAATTTTATATTTCTTCGCCATTTCATCAACGCTTGCTAATTGTGATGCGACAACTTTATCCGAGTCCACCTTTGCTTTCAATTCTGCAATTGTCGCATTAATCTTTGATTGACTTCTCTTGGAAAATATTGCATCTCCACATTTATTACACTCGTAACCTTCCAGACCATTGACCATTTCTTTTCCATAATCTTTTACTATAAAATTAGTCTTCAAATTTAACTTTTTCTTCATTGATCCTTGAGATCCGCACGATGGGCAATCTTTCCATACTTTATCTTTCATAGTTGCTATCCTCTTTAAAAGAAATAATAAGAGCATCCTCTTCTAAAATTTGTAATTTAATATATATATGCTTTTCTTGAATTCTCATTTTGTAAACATCATGCCAAAGCTTTACATTTTGATGTGACGTCATTGATTTATAAAAATTTTCGTGACTTAACTCTAGAACATTACTGACTATTCCTTCATAATCAAAACCGAAACTTTCAAGGGCTGTTAATTGTGCTTTCTTTGTAATAAATACACTACCACTTCGTATAAGATCTTTAATTACCTTCAAAGAATAATGAGCACGTTTTTTCTCCACTTATTACACTATATTTAAATAGTGTACATTGTCAACCATTTAGATCGATCGGATATAAAAGTCAATTCTCTTGTGTAGAGATTTTGGGTATGCCGTATAACGAATGAGCTTGCCGACGTTCCTCGTAGCTGAGCCTCTAAAGGAGGCGTTAGCGTCGGAACGACTTCTTGCCTTAGCAAGAAGCGTGACGAAGAGGAATGTGTCGAAGACCGAGCCGGTATTCCGGCGATGCGGCAAGCGAAAGTTAAGCGTTGTTCCGAAATATTTTGAGAGCTTTTTCAAATTCAAGATAACCTTCTATTCCGGCTCCTGGTTCATTTAAACACCATTCTTTTACTTTATCAAAGTATATCCTTTGATTGCTTGCGACTAACACTGCTTGATCTAGACAATCCCGAGATTTAAAATAGAAAAAAGATGCTAAACGATCTTTAACACAATCGGTTGGAGAGAGTATCCTTAATATTTTTCCATCAACTTCTATTTCATCTGGTTTTATTCTATAATCATCACCAATCGAAACTGGCGAAGAAACAAATTCAACAAATAGATGAGCGCACATTGGATGGCGATAATGCCTTCCAAATTTTTTAAAATTTAATGCTTCCATCGTTTCTCTTATTTCTTTGCCGCGAGATATCAATGGTTCAACCATATCTAAATCACCAGATCTGTATGCGCCTTTAGAATAAATAGAAACTACGGAACCTCCAACTAATACGGAACTTATTCCTTTATTAGCAAGATGCCAACCAACAAATTTCCAAAGATCTTCTTCCGTTACTTTTTCCCAGTTAGGTTCTTCCATAAACTGGCTTTCCTTTGTCCCTTGGGCGTCGCCTTGAAGAGAACAGAATTTCTTTATCATTTATTGAAAGTGAATTATAATAAACCTCTAAAATTAACTTGAGACCTTTAACGAAAGGCGATTTGGGATTAAACGAATAGACTCGAGACTTTCCTATATTCTTTGAAACTAGTACCCCAGCTTTTTCAAATCTTTCTAATTGATTTTTAATAGGTGTAAGTGCTACACCATAATCTTTAGCAATGGCGGAGGCATGTAATTCATTGTAATGGAAAAGATGAATGAGAACTTTCGAAGCTGTCTTATTTCCAAATATTCCATCCAAAACCATCACAATACTACTGTGTTTTTTACTCAAATTTAATCAACTATATTTTAGTTCATATAAACTAAAATATAGTCACATTCGGAATTACGCTTAACGAGGAGCGTTACTGCCGTTCAGGATAGCTGAGTGTCCAAAGGACACGTTAGCGTTGGCACGAGATTGCTTTGAGACAAAGTCGAGAAAAGCAATCGTAGTGACACCCGAATGGGTCTGAAGCTCCTCTTCATCAAAGGCAAAGGAGCGAGGACGTTTCCAGTAACGCGGAGTTAAGCGTCGTAAATTTAATTTGAACTAAAAAAATATTACTATAAAATATTTATCTTTAATAATTATTTAATATTTCAATGTTTTAGTTTAAAATCCTTACGATATTTATTTTGAAGATTTTCTCCATAAATATTATAGATTTCAAATTTCAATATATAAATTTTAAATAAGAAAAGCAAACCAAAATAGGAGATAAAGTAATATAAAAAATAAAATATAAATAAATATGAGATCTATTTACTTTAATATCGAAGTTTTCTGTAAAATAAATTAAGCTCTGACAAATAGAATTACAAAACGAAAAAGCAAAAAAATAATATAGAATGAATTTAGAATCTTTAAATAAATCGAAAAATGCTAAAAGAAAAAAAGCTAAAGCATACTCTAAAAAACATGAGAGGAAAACTCTACTATAAATCCCATCTTTATTTTTATAAATAAATACTAAAATGCTTACTTTCGCTAATGAACTTAAAAATACAATAACTAACGGTGATACAAATAATATAGACATAGTTTTTAAATAATCAGTATGCGAATAAATACGAAAAAATAATCCCGAAGTTAAATAAATTAAAAATATTCCTATAAAATTTACTTTTCTCATAATACTAAATTTAAGAAATTCACTATACTCTAAACCAAAAATAAGAACTAATTTATGTCTACATTCCTACAGTATACATAATAGTTTTACTGTTAAATGAAAGGCTATTCCTTCAATACTCATGAATTAATGATAATATTTGATTTTAAAAGCAAAATAGTATTCCTAAATTTATGACGCTTAACGAGGAGTCTACCTGCCGTTCGGGATAGGTGAGCCTCTGGTTTCCCGAGGGAGTCCCCGACCGAGGAAAAGAAACCTGAGGCGTTACCGTTGGCACGAGGTTGCTGGGAGCATTGCGACCAATGCAACCGCAGTGACACCCGAATGGAACCGAAGCTCCTCTACCTTAGGACAAGGAGCGAGGGTTTCTACAGGTAGACGGAGTTATGCGTCGTTTATCACATTTTTATAATGTTTCTAAAATGGTAATTTCTATAGACATAAGTAAATCAAGAATATAATATTTATCGGAAGAATATATTAGGGATATATCTTCTTGAGCAACTATATTTGAAAATCTACTAATAAATCCAACAGCTTTTTGAATTTCCTCATCAGTCAGATTTAATTGTTTTTTTCCGAGATCTATTAAATTTTTTTTATATATTTGAATTTTTACTAAATCTAAAATATCACCATCTCTTTCATTTCTTTCTTGATTTTTTTTATTTCTATTCTTGAGCTTTATGCTCATTAATCCGTTTTCTATTTCCTTAAATACCTCTTTTAAATTTTCATCTTCATTGTTCACATTTTGAATATCAGAAAATTGAAAAGTGTGATCTTCTCTAAAACTTTCAGAATTCATGTCGGATACATGCAAATTGCCATGAAAGAAATTTTCTCCTTCGTGAGAAAAATCTAATCTTAATTGAAATAATTTCTGATCATTTGAAAAAAATATTTTAATTCTTGTAGGTCTATCAGATGTTATTCTATATTCTGGCTCTTTATCATAAGCTATAGGTCTCGTTTCTATATAAATAAAATGTATGTAACCTGAATTTAAGACTACACTTAATTCGTCCCATAAATTCTTCAATACATCATTCACTCTCTCCGATGAATATAAACTATTTTCAAAACTAAAATATAATATTTCATAAAACACAATTAATGTATAAAAATTCATAAATTCACTAAAAATATATCTAACTTCTAGCCATACATTCTGTAGAATTGGCTTATCGCTTTTTCCAATATATGAAGATTCAATCCCTTCATCTAAATCGATTACAAAAAACAATAATTTCGATCTAATCATCTCTAATAAAGTCAATCCTTCTTTAGCTGGCATTGAACCATTCGTGAAATTAAGTTCGTCAGTTCGATAATAATTAAAATCTCGAATTGCAAACATTCGATCTCTCAATTCACTTATTGTCAAATTAACTTTAGAATAAACCGATTGAACAGTAAATAAATCAATTTGGTTAGCACTAACATTTAATAATTTAGATATTTCTTCTAAGTTTTCATAATAAAAGGTAATTTCTTTTGGTTTTGATTTTTCTAACGATTTTATCAATTTTTCATTGAAAACTCTTTGTCCGTATTCATCATCATCTCCTCCAAATAAAGAATTTCGAATGAATTCCAATTGTTGCTCCTGAATTAATCTGAATGCAGGAGATAATCTCTCTAGTAATTTCTTATATTTATTCATCGTGAAAATTCCTTTTTAGAAATGACGCATAACGAATGAGCTTGCCGACGTTTCTCGTAGCTGAGCCTCCAAAGGAGGCGTTAGCGTCGGCACGTCTTCTTGCTTTGCGAGAAGCGTGACGAAGAGGAATGTGTCAAAGACCGAGCCGGTATTCCGGCGATGCGGCAAGCGAAAGTTATGTGCTGAAGGCGCATCCTAAATATTTTTCCTTAATTCTAAAATATCCGCTACGTGAACTTTAGTCGTATTAGTTTTGGTATAAGTAAATGGTGTAAAATAATCTTTGATTATTCTAAATCGACTATCAGTTGGTGAAAGTTCTAATGAAGTAGGAAGCCAATACTTCATTAAACTGAAAATTTCATATAAAAGATGGGATACTTTTGCAATATATTCTGGTTTTAGCATATATCTAAATAGAAGTTTATCTTTAAAATTTTCTTCAAAAAATCCGTGATCATATACTACAAATTTTGATTCTGAAGCCGTTTTTTTGAGTAAAAGAAATTTATTTTCATTAATCGGATTCAATTCTCTACCGTTTACGACAGAATATTCAATAGCATTCTCCGCAGTTCGTTTAAAAAAATCGGTATTTTGAAATATTAATTCAAGTTTTAGCAATTTATTTTGGATTTTAAGAATATTTATTGAATCAATATGATTAATATTGGTAAGGAATAAATTATTATTAATAGTTTCTTTAAATAAATCTCTTATTTCGCCATTATTTTTGAAAATTTGAAAGCCAAGATAACTTTGGTTTTTAATTAAATTGGAAATTTCATTTTCTGAATAATTTACTAATCCAACTATATTACTGAAAGTATTTGAATCTAAATTGTATCCATGAAGTATTTTTTGAATATTGTAAAGTGCGATGAAAATGTCATTAGAAACTGAATTTTTGATATATTCTTTTAGATATTTTTTCTCTTCTTTCGTTACATGAACCTGAATAAGCTCATAGAAAATGAAAACTAGAAAGAAAAAGACTGCATTTGAGATTATGTTAATAAGAATATTTTTAATCTCTGAATCAGTTATATAGCAAGTTATAACCGAAAGAATTATTGTAGCGATGCTAAGACTTATGTAAGGTATTGTATTGTAAGTGTTCATTTTTTACTCGAGAAATTATTGATCTTTGATCTTTCGCGCCTTTGGCACATAACGAGGAGCGTTGCTGCCGTTCGGGAAAGCCGAGTCTCCAAAGGAGACGTTGGCGTTGGCACGAGATTGCTGTGAACGAAGAGAGCAGGTCAATCGTAGTGACACCCGAATGGGTCTGAAGCTCCTCTTCCTTAAGGACAAAGGAGCGAAGACGTCTCCAGTAACGCGGAGTTATTCGTCGTATTTTTCTTATCTAAAAAACACAATAAAGTGCTCCTTTTTAGAGAAGTTTTTACAATTCTTTCTAATTTTAACTTAACTACTATGTTTTATTTAGAACTTATCAAATTGGCTAATGAATTTATTTTGTCTTGTAATCCAATTTTAAATTTAATTAAATTATTAATTTCAAATTTGAAATACTGTAAAAGAATCTGAGACAACAGTCAATAGAATTGCCTTGTAATAAAATAAGAATTGAAAAATCCTCAAAAAATTATGTTATACCAGTTTTTTGTTTTCTTATTCTAATCGAAATATAAATATTTTATTTTTAAACTAAACTTATGGTTAAACAATTCACCTAATTTTTATCTACTACAATTTTAAAGACTAAAAGTTTAAAAATCTATAAAATATTGAGATTCTTTGTCGCATTCATTTAGCTGAATTTGTGCATATAAGCATAATATTAGAAATGTATTATCTTGAAAATCGTTTATATCGAACAATGTTAATGCAAAGGCACATAATTCATCTCTATTTGCAGCCTTTCCATTTTTAAAAACGTGTCCATTTTTACATTCATCTCTTTTGGAGACTCCTGGACCTAGTGGTCCCATATCGCAATTTAGAATTAAAAACACTAGTGCAATAAACAAAAATCTCATGAATAACCATCCTGATTTGAATTCTAATTATTAAATATAAAAGTAATTTTAATTTTACTCAATTGATGTAAAATATGACGAATAACGGGGAGCTCAATCGCAGTTGTCGGTAGCTGAGTCTTGAATTTCCCGAAGGCCTCCGTGCCTGAGGATTAGAAATTTAAGACGTTAGCGTTGGCACGAAATTGCATGAGCAAAGCGAAAAAGTAATTTCAGTGCCACGACAATTGCCCCAAGCCCTCTTTCATAAACTCAAAGGGCGCAGGGGGTTTCCGATTGAGCGGAGTTATACGCAGATTACACCATTTATAATAGTTCATTTAAAGATACCAGATGTGACAATCGCATTTAGACTTATAATAGAAAGGAAAACGTACATACTCATCTTGAAATATCATAGTTCCTCTACCTGTCTGAACTTTTATTTTTCTTATATATTCATTTAATGGATTTCTGAAATTATATCCTGTATAAATAATGACAGCAGTATACGTTTCAATATTTAGAATTATCTTATTTTCGATCGGGTCATAGAAAACGTATCCTTCTTTAATTGGATTCACTTGAATGAAATTATTGTAATTTAAAATATCCTTTGAATTTATGGTTTTCCATTTGCTTAGAAAATCTGAAAATTCATTTAAAAATTTATCATTAGATTCTAAAATATTTTCCTTATTTCGCATTATCCTTTCAAATTTTAAAGCATCAATAGGATCTTTAAGATAGAAATGTATTTCGACTAATTCTTCAGTATCATTTGAGATTGCTATATATGTTTGAATACTACATGAAAAATTGACAACGAGAAACATATGAAATATATATTTATTAAAGTATTTACTCATAGTTACTTTTTATCCTATTTATTTTTATTTATATTATAGAGAACAGAATATTAAAAATAGTTTCTAAAAAAAAAGATCTGCGTTTCTTTTTTAATCATGCCTAGCTTCATAAAAAAGAATCCAAAAAAATATTTGAAAATTGAACTTATTTTAAAAAATTCAAAAAAGGAAAGAAAAAATACTGTATGTTCCTTACTTAATTCATATTTCTTAACTAAATAATTTATCAACGAATTTAGAAAGAGCGTTCTTTGTATTCAATATATTTTTGTAATTTGCGTATAACGAATGAGCTTGCCGACGTTCCTCGTAGCTGAGCCTCCAGAGGAGGCGTTAGCGTCGGCACGTCTTCTTGCTTTGCAAGAAACGTGACGAAGAGGAATGTGTCGAAGACCGAGCCGGTATTCCGGAGATGCGGCAAGCGAAAGTTATGCGTCGGTCTAATTTTCAATAACGAAACGGTATTGTAGAACTTATTATACGTTTATCATAAATATCAACGTTATTTTTTGAAGTAAATTCAAGTATAGATTTTTTTAAATTTTCAAAATCTGAAGTTGGACCGATGATTATCCCTTCTATGGGAAAAACTATATCTGGATTTGATAAATTAGTTTTAATAAATTGACAAATAGAATCTTTATTGGACTTAAACTCAACCTTTATTTCGTGTTTTTTAACGTTAACTTCTGGGATTATTAGACGGATCTCTTTTTCTTCCTTAAATGCAGGATGCTTTAATACTGGGAAAAGCATGGAAATATATTGAATTGCAGTTTTTACCGTTGATTCAATATTCTGATCTGTAGCCTCTTTATTGATTACATAATACTTTATTATGCTTTCAATATTCCATTGAATAAAACTACGTTGTTCGCTTTCTAAATAAATAACATTAACCAATGATGAATATGAATTAGTTATTAAGCCTAAAAATGTTTTTCCAAATTCTAATGCTACAGATGAAGTATTTGATCCATATCCACGCCACATGCTTAATAAATCACTTTCACTAGTAAAACTAGTTATATAGATTATTGGAATATCTTGTTTATTTAAACCTTTTAACACTGACTCCCAAAAAAATTGGTTACTTTTTTCAACCCTTTCTAAAAATAAATTACATTCTTCTAAAATCAAATTTTTGGCATAATTTTGTTCAGATATATCATTTAAAAATCTAGCATCAGTTGAATAAATTGCTTTGTTCTGAATTATACCCATCAATCCATCTATACTAGTATAATGGTAAATATAAGAATTCTTTGGAAAAATTAATTCCTTCTTATAATGCGCTAAAGATTTAAGTAAATAGTCAAAGAAATTGTTATTAATCATAGTTTTTTAGACTGACGCATAACGAATGAGCTTGCCGACGTTCCTCGTAGCTGAGCCTCCAGAGGAGGCGTTAGCGTCGGCACGTCTTCTTGCTATGCAAGAAGCGTGACGAAGAGGAATGTGTCGAAGACCGAGCCGGTATTCCAGCGATGCGGCAAGCGAAAGTTATTCGCTGTATGCACTAAAGTCCACTTTGTTCAATTAAAAAAATGATATTTGTTCCTGTAAGATTTAATGCATATCTCGTTATTTCATCTTCAACCTTTTGAGGAACCTGTCCTTGACCATGAGCGCCCAATCTATTCCGGATAGTTGGTATCCCACTTTCTAATAAACTCAGTAACGAGGTAAATTGGTTTTGTGTAAAATTAGGAATTAATATATTTTTAAAACAAATCTGAATTAATTTTTTAGAAGTGTCAGTTTGATGAAATGACCAACCTTTTTCCTTACATATAATTTTCAAAACACTTTCAAATGATTTTAAGCATTCACTCAAACTTTCCTTATTTCTTCCGTGCCTGTAATGTTCATGTGCCTTGAGATATTCATCATTTGCCCCGTTAAACATTTTCCTATTCAATAATGTCAGAGTTGGTTTTATAATTTCTGAATGTGCATATGTTGAATCAACTCGAATTATTTCTCCAATAAATTGATACCCTATTGCATGTTCTTTTAATCTTATATTTAATTCTTTTATAGCTTCTTCTGGTTTTAATTTTACGTTTATATACTTTGTATAATTTTGGTAATTTTCACCAGCAATTACTCTTTCTATACATTTAAAAGTTAAGTCAATAACATCAATCGCTTGCTCAAAATCTTCTGTCTGTAAGAAGAAATTTAGAACATCCAATTCAGGAGTATAGTTTCTCTCAATTAAAAAGAACTTTCCGTATTCTCTGCATAGTGTATTCTGGATATTTTCATAAGCTTGGTATGCTAAATCTTGGCTTCCATAATACGTATTTTTTACTCCTATTGTTTCTCTAATAATATGAACAATTTGAATTCTAAGCTTAGTAGGGATATCTTTGTATCTAAATACATCTAAGTTTTCTCCACGCAATCTTTTCTGTTTTTTCGAAAATAAATCAAATATCATATTATTCCTATAGTACAAATAACTGGCATATTGCGAATAACGGGGAGCGTTGCTGCCGTTCGGGATAGCCGAGTCTCCCAAGGAGAAGTTGGCGTTGGCACGAGATTGCTGTGAACGAAGAGAACTAAGCAATCGCAGTGACACCCGAATGGGTCTGAAGCTCCTCTTCATTAAGAACAAAGGAGCGAAGACGTTTCCAGTAACGCGGAGTTAAGCGTTGTCGCCAATCCTAATCAAATAAAGTTTTTTCTCTTTCTAAAATTTCTTTTATTTGAATCTCAAGAATTGGAATTTTGTTCTTAACTAGATCCCAAACTATATCATAATCAACAACAAAATAGCCGTGAATTAAATGATTTCGTGTTGCTGATAATTTTCGCCATTCTGGCTCAGTATACTTCTTTTTGAATTGGTCTGAAATTTTATTTGAAGCTTCCCCAATTATTTCAATACTGCGAACGAAGGCACGGCGTAGAACATTATTATTCAAAAAGCCTTCTTCATTAATTTTATTCATCTCTTCGTTGAGGAACAAAATTTCATTGTATATATGCTTTATGCATTCAATGTCAGATTTCAATTAAGATTGATTCTTCCTCAACAGATTCCTTGAATGAACCGTTAATTGATTCAATTGTGATTAAATCAACTTTCACACTGAAAACATCCTCTAAGAGAAAAGTTAAATTCATGAAATTATCATAATTCTTCTTTCCAGGCTTAAATTTTACCAAAACATCAAGATCGCTCGAAAAGTTTGCATCATTCCTGGCAACGGAACCAAAAATATGTAAAGATTCCACGCCAAATGAATCGATATCAAATTTGTATTTTTTTAGCGCATCTTGAATGGAATTCTTATCTAGAATGTCAACTTTCACAATGAATTAAAAGTTTTCCAAATCGTTTCAATGTCAAGACAATTATTTGATGATAAATTTGTCCTTTTTGAATATCTTGATTTGAATTGAATTAATAAATATTCTTAAAATTCAGCGATTACGCTTAACGTTCTGACTATCCGACGTAAATCCTAGCTGAGTCCAGCACCATTTAGTGAGCTATGCGAATGATTAAAATGGTGCTGGACGTTAGCGTTGGCACGAATTCTTGCTCTGCAAGAATCGTGACTAGGATTTATGTGTCGTAGACCAAGCCTGTATTTCAGGCGCAGCGGATAGTTGGTGTTATCTGTAGCCGCCATCTTCTCGGCACGGATGCTGACGTTCTTAGACAATTTTCTTATCGCATTTAATTGCTTTCAATTCAAATAAGGGCAAATTGAATCTGAAGTGAAAAATTATCTCTCGAACTTCACATCCGCCACTGAATCTTTCATTTTTTCAATCTTGAAAACGTTGATTGGCGTTTGGAGATTGCGTATAACATATAGTTTTTATTAAAACCGAAAATAGAAATCTAAAACAATAAAATAGAGTATAACGATTTTCCTTCTTTTTTTTTGAAAATGATCAAGCAATCTTAAACAAGTAGGCTTTTAAATACTTTTTATCCATTAAGTTTTATTAATTCTCTTAATAAATTTACAAACTCTAAATAACGCTCTGAATTTTTAATTTAGATTCGTTTTAAATTTTGAAGAAATGAACGCTAATCTGAATGAAGCTTCTTTGATCTTTTGTAAACTTGAAATAAACTTAAACAGCAATATCATCTGAACAAAACCTATAATTTACATTCTAATTAGTTTTTATAATAATTGGCGGTTAAAACTCTCTTTCTTTGAATTAATTCTTTTAAAATTAAAAAAAGCGGACAGGACGTCCGCTCTTAAAGGCGGTTACAGATAACGAATGAGCTTGCCGACGTTCCTCGTAGCTGAGTCCAGCACCATTTAGTGAGCTTCGCGAACGTTTAAAATGGTGCTGGACGTTAGCGTCGGCACGTCTTCTTGCCCTGCAAGAAGCGTGACGGAGAGGAATGTGTCGAAGACCGAGGCTGTATTCAGCCGATGCGGCAAGCGAAAGTTATTCGAAGTGTGATTTAAACACTTGCAAGAGTTTTTTTACCTTTCTTGATTACTATCTCTGCTCCAAGTGTATGAACTAATCTTGATAAAACTAACAACGTTGGGTTGTCCTGCTTACCACTTCTTATTTCTTGAATTACGGTGCTTGATACTTTAGCTAATTTGGATAATTCCCGAACTGAAACTTTTTCTGATTCCATCAAATTGATAATTGTTTCAGACAATGTTAAAGCTTCGTATTCTTTATCAAATTTTTCCTTAATTGAACGTTTTGTCATCAGACGATCAAACGTTGTCTTTGTAGTAAGTTCCTTTTTTAATTCTTTTTTCATAATCTTCCCTCCTTTTTAGCGCTCGCTCTTTTTCATTCTTTGGTAATTTATCTGTCTTTTTTAGAAATGCATTCGTAATAATTACTTTCTTACCTTTTACAAAGAAACAAAGAAATCTGTGTGGAAACGGTTTGAAAGCATATAATGCGTCCCCTTCAAAATTGAATTTTGTCCGATCCTTTATCTCGCCAACTTCAGCAAAACGCTTGAACAAAGCTAAAGTTTTAATCTGAAGCGGTTCTGTTAATCCATTGAAATAATGTAAAACATCTGATTTCTCTTTTTCATCAAAATACCATTCTATTGTAAATTTCTCACCTTTATAGGCGACAATCTCTTTCACTCTTCCAGTGTAACGGAATAGCGATACACTGTCAATTATTTAAACAGCTTAATATTAATTTAAAGTGACAATTTAAGTTTATTAATGTCATTCAAGTTGATTTTTTCACATTTCGAATAACGAACCAGGCTACTCGACGTAGGCTGGCCCTGAGTCCCGAAGGGACGTTAGGGACTGGAACGACACTTGCGGATGCAAGGGGAGTGCCAGAAGCCTATGTGTCGCAGACCGAGCGAGGGCGTAAGACCCGAAGCGACGCGAGTAGCCGATGTTATGCGACGTTTTTTATTTATTACAGAAGTATCCATTGAATAAAAATTTTCTTTCAATAGTATTAGTTTTTGTGCAATAATCGTGGCAATCATCATCCTCTTCCGCATATTTCGGTACTATTTGGCATTTTTGGCTATTTACGAAAAATTCACGAGAATCCAAGAAATTGATCTGTGAATCATCTAAATATCCATTTGATCTTTCATTCCACTGGAGGTTAAAAAGTAATTCCGGATATTCTTCGTAATCACAAATTTTTGAATCGCCACAAAAAGAAACAGTGTATTTGGGTATTTCAACATATAATCGGTTATTATAGATATTATAAGAGCCTACAGAATTTCCGGTTTCGGTGCGATACTCTATGTTTGCTTTATAATCGTATAATGCTATACCTTCATTTAATTTTAAAGTAATCTCTAAATCAAATAGGCTTGAATTGCACAAACAGTCGGAGTATTTTTTTGTTAGAATTAAAGAATCTTTTTGCTGAGGATGCAACTCTAGCTTAGTGAAGTTTGAAAGAATATATCCTTTATTATCTTCTGAATATAACCAATTTTCGAAATTAGAAATATTTCTTACATTTATTTTTGTACCTATTGGAATTTTGAATATTTTCGGCGAATTTAAATTTGGATCACGAAAAACATCAGTTTCTTTCTCAAATGTATACACTTCATTTATTTCTTTCTGTATTTCAGAAGAATTGTTCTTTTAGCTATACACGCGAGTGAAAATAACGTTATCAAAATTATATATTTCATATTTTTCTTTCCCTGTTAAATTTTAAAAGATGTCGCATAACGAGGAGCGTTACTGCCGTTCGGGATAGCCGAGTCTCCATTGGAGACGTTGGCGTTGGCACGAGATTGCTTTGAGACAAAGTCGAGAAAAGCAATCGAAGTGACACCCGAATGGGTCTGAAGCTCCGCTTCTTCAAAGGCAAAGGAGCGAGGACGTTTCCAGTAACGCGGAGTTATTCGAAGTTGCTCCCTTTAATTATTTGAAATGATCGTATATAAGTTATCAGCAATAAAAATATCTTCTGGGGATATCACTATTTCATTTAAAGGAATATTTTTACCATATCTCTTATTCATGATTTTTTTAACTTTATCCGATGACAAATCGAAGCTTTCTAGAGTTTTTAGTTCGCCTACATCAACTCCTAAAACGTTTTTATATATTTTCCAAACCAATTCAGTACAATATATTCGGTTATCATTCCACTCAAATGTATAATCATAATCTTTTCCAATAAATTTATATCCGTATTCCTTCATTCTAGATATTGAATTCGAGTCTATAATTTTAACGGAATCTTTCAATCTTTTTACAACAAAATGATTGTTTTTCCCTCGCTTTATAAAATTCTCTAATTTTGTTTTTTTGACCGGTTGAATTGCTTCTAAAACAAACATAATATTTCTTTCTTTAAATATAATACCAACATGTGTATATCTGGAATTTGTAGCCAATTTTATAGCTGTAGCTTGTTCTGATATTGACTCATGAAAAATTATATCTCCTTCTCTGAGGATACTAAAATCAATAGATCTGGAATACATTTCTGTTCCAAAGAATATAAATACAATTATTATATTAATTTTGAATAGTTCTTTCATTTTTTTACCTTCCTGTTTTTTTTATGAACAATATTTCTAGTCAAAAATCTTGCCTTAGTTTATTGTATTTTCTTGAATAAAACATTGTTAATAAAATATATATTAAAGATATTAAAAGTACAATTGCAAAAATTCTATGTGAAAATTCTGACTTTCCATAAGTTAGCGTATTGATATTTTTAAAATCGTTCCATAAATGATGTCCATTGCATATATGCAGACCTTTTATTGTTACAAAATAAAAATAATTTGGCAACTTGAATAAATAATATATACTAGTAAATATATGGAAATAACCTAATCTCCAGAACTTAGGGCTAAATTTAAAAATTGGGAAAATACAAATAGAAAACAAGAATACTAAATATAGACTAACGTATAAAGAACCATCAAATCCGTCAGAGCCACCTTGAGTGCATGGATCAACTTCTGATAAACCAGGTAAAAGAATTAGAAGATAAGATATCATCCAACCAAAAATTGATATAAAATTAAGAAAAAAGGATATTATTTCCTTCATTTTTTTTAATTTGAGCAATTTCGAATAACGAGGAGCGTTGCTGCCGTTCGGGATAGCTGAGCCCAGCACCATTTAGTGACCTATGCGAACGTTTGAAATGGTGCTGGGCGTTAGCGTTGGCACGAGATTGCTGTGAACGAAGAGAACTAAGCAATCTTAGTGACACCCGAATGGGTCTGAAGCTCCGCTTCCTTAAAGACAAAGGAGCGAAGACGTTTCCAGTAACGCGGAGTTATTCGAAGTCAGCACTTAGATTAATTAAATATTTAAACTACTAAATAAATAAACTCTTCAATTGAGTTCTGAATTCATCACTTGCTTCTTTAATGAATTTATTTTTTACTTCATCAACTGTGCTATCAACATTCCAAATAGTATTAAACTCGAGAATAATGGTATCACTTTCGTATGAAGCCTCTTTATAGAGATATCCATTTCTAACATCAAAAATCAAAATTTCTGCTGTATACTGATAATTTGTATCAAGATAAGGTAATATAAATATTGGAACTATAAAAATATTAAATGCAGAAAATATATTAGGTTTTCTTGTAGCATCGAAATCCGAAGTTGTTACAATTAATAGATCACATTTTGCTCGTGCTGCGAATAATCGAAGACTGCTTAAATTTATCTGGTTTCTTTCTTCTGAATAATATGATCTTCTACTACGAGATGAGAATCCTTCGATTAGATTCTTTGGAATCTTATAATTTAAGCTAATATTTGGATCTGTAAACATGATTTTTTCAGGGATTTCATCGACCCCCAGATTATACCATGCTATCCGAGATGGTTTTCTTATTTGAGGTTTCGCTTCAAATGCTCTTCTAATTTCTTCATCACTGATAACTCTATCATCGGGAGAATCAATGGTTCCAGAAGGTGAATAGGATCTTGAAGTACCACAATTAGAAAAAGTTAATAACGGCAATATAATTAGACATATTAAATATTTTAACATTAGTTTATTCATTTTTTCCTCAGTACTAGTTATTATTCATTGCGCTGATTTCGAATAACGAGGAGTCTACCTGCCGTTCGGGATAGGTGAGCCTCTGGTTTCCCGAGGGAGTCCCCGACCGAGGAAAAGAAACCTGAGGCGTTACCTTTGGCACGAGGTTGCTTCGAGACAAAGTCGAGAATTGCAACCGTAGTGACACCCGAATGGACCCGAAGCTCCTCTACATAAGGACAAGGAGCGAGGGTTTTTACAGGTAGACGGAGTTATGCGAAGGAGCATGAATTTTTCATAAACTAACAAAGCATAAAATTGTATTGTTTGCCAAATTTTTTATTATATACTGATTACCTGGGTAAAGCGAGGGATTTACATTAAATAACCGGGTATACCATTCCGGCATTTTGGATAAGCGCATCAAGTAATTTCGTAAGCTTAGAGATATCATAGCTACCGTTTCGCAGTGTATTTTCTGACTGATCGTAAAAATGTTTTGAATATGATTCTTTGAAATCTAACACACCATGCCAAGTATTGATGTCTTTTTTAAAGTTGCTCCATGTGACCTGAGGGGCGGGATATTGATCTAAACTAAGGTCAAGATAGCATTCAATCGCGGCGGCTCGTCCATTTATATCAGATAAGTTTACACCCTCGGGGCCGCGTGTTGCAAAAGTCTTAAATTCCATTAGATCAGGCAAGAGCATTGTTCGCATATTCCTTGGTAGTTTCAAATTTTCAAGCCTTCGAAAAGCGTCTATACCCTCAGCATCGTTGTCAAAAACGAATAAGACCTTATTGAGAACCTCAATTCGCAAAAGCCCCTCTGCGAATTTAACTAGATTGCCAGTTCCCCAGAAATGATGGCGTTCGTCTACATCCACAAAATTAAAAAAATCTGCTATATCCGGACGTAGGACGTCGAGCGACCGCCGAAGGATGCGTGCGTCGGATGCTCCTTCGGTTGCTATCAACACTTTTTGTCTTTGCTGCGCTCTTGGCTGGAATGCTTCACGTTCCACCCAACCTGCATGTACAATTGGGCCAAAATTCCAAGAAACCTCAATTTCTTCATTAGCCTTGTTCAGTGCAAAAATCTGAAGCATAGATTCCGCACTCAGAATGCATACTCGTTCTGATAGGAAACTAGTTTCTGACCAATAAGAATCATTATATCCGATCCTTGGAATTCTCTTAAAAGTGTCAGAATCAGCGGCAAAACGGCCCTGAGAAATTCTGTCTCGGTCTGGCGTATCATATTCGATATAGCCACTTTTCAAATCATCCAGCGGATAGCGACAAGCCAAACTGCAGAATTCTTCAAACGTGAGATATTCATTTCCTGTCTCTTCTAACTCACTATAGCTCGACATTTCAACCGCTTCATCGACTATTGCTTGGTATTCCGCTCGTGCAGCTTCAAGTGTGAAACCGAGTATCTCAAGACGAGGTATAATTCGAGAGAGTGACCTTACATAAAGTTCTTCAGCTTCAATAAGCTCCTCTTTTTCTTCCGGATGCTCATCGTAATAATCGTAATCTATTGAGTCTGACTTGCGACGAAATAAGTCATCCTCTTGAAATAAATATCCGTAATCTTCTCCCATGAAGTTTTTGGAGTAAGAAAGGGATACGTTGCCGATGCAAAGTTCAATGGAAGTTCCCATTTAAAACATTTTCCTAAAATATTTGATAATACAACCCATATTTTCTACATTTGTTGATGCGAAGCATCTTAAAATATATTTATTCTTTTTTCATGAATTTGTGAATGCAAAAATGCTCTTTCGCATAACGTTTCAGACTACCCGACGTAAATTCGAGCCGAGTCTCGAAGAGACGTTAGCGCTGAATTTATGTGTCGTAGACCAAGCTCTGCAGTCGCTTAAGCGACAATCAGAGCGCAGTGGGTAGTCGGAGTTATTTGTAGTTTTGGCACGCTAACTTAAAATTACTGTCTTTGAGAAAACCGCGATCCGACTGAAGCATCTTCCTACATTAAGAATTTGCCGAATTCTCTCAATAAACTTTCACTTTCGGAGATAATGCACTTAGCATAATTGAATCGTGCAAGTTTAAGCCAAGCTAATCCATAATACTTTCTGATTTATTAAGCGGTTTTCGAAAAGAGTTAAACCCGACTTTCACCTAGAAGCCAAAATTACAAATAACGAGGAGCGTTACTGCCGTTCGGGATAGCTGAGCCCAGCACCATTTAGTGAGCTATGCGAACGTTTGAAATGGTGCTGGGCGTTAGCGTTGGCACGAGATTGCTTGAGCAAAGCGAAAAAGCAATCGCAGTGACACCTGAATGGGTCTGAAGCTCCGTTTCATTAATGACAAAGGAGCGAAGACGTCTCCAGTAACGCGGAGTTAATCGATGTGGCTCTTAAGAATATAGTTTAAGATTCAAATTCTTACTCATTAATTCAAAATGCCTATCTAAAGAAAACAGGATTGAATTATTTTGAATTGCATTCTGTGCGATAATAAGATCTGGAATTCCAACTTTGTTAATTCCGCTTTTAATGTTCAAAATTTGGTAATTAATAATTTGATCCCACTGTATATTCAATTGAAATTTTGGAACTATCTCCAAACAGTTCTTTAATTTTGTAAGTTTATTAAAAATGATAAGAGGAAACAACTCTGCCAGAATTAGATCATTCGTAAAAATAATGTCTAGTTCAATTAATTGGTCAATGATCTTTTCCACATGAGAATTTCGACCTCGAAAATAATCGATCCAAACCGAAGAATCTACTAGAACACGATTCATCGATTTCGCAATTCATCAAGGTTAATATCCAAGGAAATTGATCCTTTAAATTTCTTAAGTCCTTTTAATTTTTCTTTTCTAATTAAACTTACCAGACCTTCTTTTACAACATCCGTCTTAGTTTTTAGATGAGTAAGTTTCATCGCCTCTAATAACAAATCTTCAGGAATATCAATCGTTGTTCTCATTATATGCATAAAATAATAATAACATATGCATTGTAAATCTAATTTTTATGTCATAGGTTGTCAAATGTAGGGATTGCCATTAGCTCTTGTAAAAATCGTCTTAATTCTCTTTAACCAATAGAAATTTCATTCTTCGCCTTAAACGAAGAAATCATCTTTAGACAAAAAGTTAAAAACATAATCTTTGATACGAAGAACAGTCGATTAGTGCAAAACAATCTTTTTGCCATTTCGATTAACGAATGAGCTTGCCGACGTTCCTCGTAGCTGAGCCTCCAGAGGAGGCGTTAGCGTCGGCACGTCTTCTTGCTTTTGCAAGAAGCGTGACGAGAAGAATGTGTCGAAGACCGAGCCGGTATTCCGGCGATGCGGCAAGCGAAAGTTATTCGCAGTTTCCTTGTTTTAGATTTTTTTCTCATTTTTAGCTATCGATTCCAAGATCCAATTAAAGATAGATTTTCTTATAATTCTTATAGACTCTTTCACTAAATAATTTTGTTTATGAAAATCTATATTAGTTAAGTGGTCTACTCTAAAATTCTCCTCATCCAGTTTTAATGCTCCTGCATGGAAATGTGCAGAACGAATATCATCATGAATGAAATTGATAATATCCTCAACGTCCTCTTTGTAATTTTTAGTTATAAAGTCTTTAAAACCTTTATATTCTCCTTTAAGTGATTTTGTTATAGCATCAATCGAAGCGTAAAAATATGAAATCATGGCGGTATTGTAAAACTGACCAACATTCAATCCTATTTGATAAAGTGTTGCACATCTATCAAAGGCCTTTTGGATTTTTTGATCAGAACATTTTATGACTTTTAGGATTTTTCTTGTTTCAGTTGGGCAAGAAAAATCGTTGTTGCCGATGAACTCATATTGGAAAACTGATCCTCTGAATTCTCCCAATTTGCAAATAGTATTCTTCTTTGGCATTTTAACTTGATGATTAAAATCATAAAGGAGTGTTGATTCACGAAACTGTTTTATTCCATTTTTATCATGTTTGCTGTACCATTTATATTTTTTAGATGGTTTATACAAACCAATGTTCAGAAGTAAAGATAAATGAGCGGTAAACAACGAGGCTTTCTGTTCAGCCAGCAAAACAGCATGTGAATCATCGATGGCATCGATTTCTTGATCAATGACAACATACCTTTCACTTCCAATTAATTGTGAATCGTCTTCAGGCATTAAAGGGGCAAATCTAAACCCGGGAAGCCAATACTCACCGTTCAGATTTGTTCCAGAAATCGCCGCAAAATAATTTCTAACAAAAAACTTTTCTTTTTTCTGCGAAATTGTAGATAAAAGAACTTCATTAATGAAGTTGCTTAATATAGTTCCCCATTGGTTTGATTCCTCATGAGAATCTGCATAACTCTCAATGCTTTGCAAGCAGCCTTCATGATTAAAAGACAACTTTAAATTGATAATAAAAAGTTTTTCTTTAGGGTTTGCGATTCCGAGTCTCAGGTTGGATTCATACCCGCTATCTGAAAAATGTCCTCTCCCACCTGCATCGAAAAGACCAAGAGAATTATTTCTTAAAGCGGCATAAAAGTAATTCAGAAAGTCTTTGGTTGCTTCAAGATTTAGGTCTTTTGTTGCTATTTTCATTTGTATTTATGGAAATTGCGAATAACGAATGAGCTTGCCGACGTTCCTCGTAGCTGAGCCTACCAAAGGCAGGCGTTAGCGTCGGCACGTCTTCTTGCTTATGCAAGAAGCGTGACGGAGAGGAATGTGTCGAAGACCGAGCCGGTATTCCGGCGATGCGGCAAGCGAAAGTTAGCCGAAGTGCACTTTTATCTACAGTAACTCTTATCAACATAAACTTTGTTACCAGAAGAATTAATATAATAACAGCCACCTCGTTTGCCAGTAATATATGTCCTACTGTATATTGAACTTGCAAATAAAAATAATACAATGTAAATAATTTGTTTTTTCATACCGATTCCTTTTCTTTAAAGATACACTTCTTAATTCTTAAATTAAGCATACTAAATAAATCAAACTCAATTTTTATCTTTTCTTGATTTTATTAAGGCTGAGGCAAATAATCCAGCAGGAACTGCAACGATTCCTATTCCAATAATAATAACAAAAGAAGTAAATATTTTTCCTCCTGCTGTAATAGGATAAATATCTCCATATCCTACAGTAGTAAGAGTAGCCATGGACCACCAAAGACTGTGAAAAACTGAAGCAAACACTTCTGGCTGCGCTTCATTTTCAAAATAATAGATTCCAACAGAAGACAAATAAATGACGACAGCTGAAACCATGCTAATAATGACTAATTCTTCTTTGATTGATATAATTGACCTTTTTAAATTGATTATCGCTTCATTGTATCGTATTAATTTTAGAATTCTAAACAGTCTAAACAATCTAAGAATTCTTAGAGAACTTAAATTTATTCCAAGTGATAAATAAAATGGTAAAATTGCGATTAAGTCGATTAACCCATAAATAGAAAAAATGTATCTGACGGAACTTCTCGAAAATATTAATCTCAACGCATATTCAATTGTAAAAAGTATTGTTATTATTACTTCTAAAAACTCTAAAGTATTAATTGTTTTTTCATCCAAATTTGGTAAAGTTTCTATTGTAAAAATTAAAATAGAAAACAATATTATTCCATAAATAAAAAAAGAAAAATATTTTCCCTGCTTGGATGTGTAGTCCAAAATCATTATTTTTACATAATTTAACATACTGATATGATAGCCTGTAATCTTTAGATAATCTTGTTTTTATATGAGAAAATGTTCTATTTTAAGTGTATTTCGGCTAACGAATGAGCTTGCCGACGTTCCTCGTAGCTGAGCCTCCATAGGAGGCGTTAGCGTCGGCGCGTCTTCTTGCCCTGCAAGAAGCGTGACGAAGAGGAATGTGTCGAAGACCGAGCCGGTAGTCCGGCGATGCGGCAAGCGAAAGTTAGCCGCTGTAATTTATAATTTACCAGGTCGTTCTAAGTCCTTTAATCTTTAATTTAGAAATAATTGCATCTTTAGAAATCAAAATAAAATTTCTTTTAATCGCAAGGTAAACTAAAAATAAATCAAATGGGTCTTTATGTCCAATTAAATCAAACATTGAAAAATTTATTGCTTCTTCGCTGGATAAATCTATTATTTCAATGCTCATTTGATTTAAAAGTTTTGGAATTTCTTCTGATTTGAATCCTGAAATTGTCAATTTTTTCAGCCGAATTTTTAGGGCAATTTCCCATAAAGAAAGACTTGTTACAAATATACCATTGTTTGGATTTTCTAAAATTCTTTGAACATTCTTACTAAGCTTTTCAGGATTTGAAATGCTCCAAAGAATACAATGAGTATCAATTAAATAATTCAATTTAAATTCAATAATTCTTCTTCAGTCATCTTGAAGTTATTTGAGAAAGCGACTTTCGACTTTCCTTTAAGAATGCCTATTGCTCTTTTTCCTCCTTTAATCTCTTTCAAAGGCACAATCTTAGCTACTGGCTTTTTATTTTTACCGAATAGTATTTTTACCTCTTCCCCATTCTTAACTAATTCAAGTATACTAGAAAAATTACTCTTTAATTCACCAATTGGAAAAGCCTTCATGATTTCACAATCCTTTGTATTTGACTACTTGTCAAGTAAAATTTTGCTATCATTTAAATCAAACTTACTAAAATAACGAAACATATGTATTCTTATGGCGAACCTGCAATAACTTAAGAATGTAGATATTAATAACTGTATAAATCAATAACATAAACATTGTAGAAATATATTAAAATAATAAATGTATTCAAGTTCGTCATAGATTATGGTCTTTCAATCATGGCGGCTAACGATTCAGACTACCCGACGTAAATTCGAGCTGAGTCTCGAAGAGACGTTAGCGCTGAATTTATGTGTCGTAGACCAAGCTCTGCGGTCGCTTTAGCGACGTTCAGAGCGCAGTGGGTAGTCGGAGTTAGTAGTAGTTTTCGCACGCTTGCTCGAATTTTTCTTTCTTTGAGAAAACCGCGATCCGACTAAAGCATCTTTCTACCTTAAGATTTTGCAGACTTCTCTCAATAAATTTTCACTTCCGAATTAAATCTAAATAGCATAGTTGAATCGTTCAAATTTAAACTAATCAAAACCTTATTACTTTTTGATTTATTAAGCGGTTTTCGAAAAGAATAAATCCAGACTTTCAATTAAAAGCGAAAATTACTACTAACGGTCTGACTATCCGACGTAAATCCTAGCTGAGTCCAGCACCATTTAGTGAGCTATGCGAATGTTTAAAATGGTGCTGGACGTTAACGTTGGCACGCATTCTTGCCTTGCAAGAATCGTGACTAGGATTTATGTGTCGCAGACCAAGCCTGTATTTCAGGCGCAGCGGATAGTTGGTGTTATCTGTAGCCGCCATCTTCTCGGCACGGAAGCCGACTTTTTTAGACAGTATTCTTAACGCCTTTCATTATTTTCAATTCAAATAAGAGCAATTTCATTCTGAAATAAAATATTATCTCTTAAACTTCACATCCGTCACTGAATCTTTCATTCTTTCAATCCTGAAGACGCTGATAGGCGTTTAAAAATTGCGTATAACATATAGCTTATACGTAATGCGAAAATCGGAATAGCAAAACTTTGTTGAAAAATTAAACGTGAATACTTTCCTTTTTTTATATTTCAACAATCGCAAGTGAAAAAGCATTAACCAACTTAATTGGTTTTCCGCTATTATTTTCTTTATAAACTGAGGACCTAATTCAATTTGGTGAATTTCAAATTAGAGAAGACAACAATATTGTAATAATGAAAAGCAAAACTGAAATCTGAATGAATCTTCTTTGATCTTTTGTAAACATGAAATTAGCTAAAACATCAATATCATTTGAACAAAACCTTTAATTCAAATTCTATTTAGTTATTACAATAATGGGCGTTTAAAACTCTCTTTCTTTGAATTAATTCTTTTTAATTTAAAAAAAGCGGACAGGAAGTCCGCTCTTAAAGGCGGTTACAGATAACGAATGAGCTTGCCGACGTTCCTCGTAGCTGAGTCCAGCACCATTTAGTGAGCATTGCGAACTTTTAAAATGGTGCTGGACGTCTGCGTCGGCACGACTTCTTGCCTTTGCAAGAAGCGTGACGAAGAGGAATGTGTCGAAGACCGAGCCGGTATTCCGGCGATGCGGCAAGCGAAAGTTAACCGATGTGCGAATTTAATTATAAATTCGTTTGGAATTACTTATATATCTTTTATGAGTAACAATAGAATCCAATATATCATCATCAAATAAATTCAATGTTAACTTTAAATTTTTCTTATCGGATGGTAAAACTATTTTCTCTTTACCATCTACTATTGCAGTATTCATATTAAGTTTTATAATCTTAGCTGCTTTTTTGAAATCTTTTATTTGAAAATTTTTTAATACTTTATCTTGCTGAATTAAAAATATCTTCTTCCTTATCCATTCATCTTTATTGCTATCAAATTTTAGTTTATCTTCTAAAACAACAGGATTTTCTTTTATAAATTCATCAATTTCAATATCAGAAGCAGATTTTAAATAATTGGTCAAATCTAATACTCTTCTTGCAAGTGAAAATGACTTAAAAAATAAATAATTATCTTTAAAAACAGCAACAACGCTTTCATTTATAATTATACCGGGATCGTCATACTTAATAAAAGTATTTTGAGAAAAAAATAAATTAAATTTATTAGTTTTTATTAAATTATTTCCAGTTAAGCTTTGGAATCCTATTACTACTTTTCCAATATTTTCGATTTTTAAACCAAAAATACTTTTAATTTTACAATCTATTAAATCACTTTTTATTAAATCAGATACATTAACTTGTCCATTGCGTAAACTTTTTATATTTAAAGGTAAATCAAAAGGATTGATATACAAAGATTCATTGCTTTCTGTATTATATCTCCCATCGTATTTAAAAGTATCTTCTACGTCTAAAAATTTTTCAATTTGTCTATCAAAAATATTTCCTAATTCAATTTGTAATTGTGAAGTTAATACTATATGTTTAATTTCTTTTTTACCTAAATCATCTATTATTGCATAAAATTGGTATATGTTTTTATTCATCTAAATTTCCTTATCTATTACTAAGTATTCTGTTATATGTGATATATTTTGAATATTTTTTATATTTCTGATTTCTTTTCGAGTAACCAGTATATAAGAAATATTTGTATTAGTTTCAATTTCATAAAAATGGTACTTTAGTAAGCCAATTAAAGGATTGAAATGGTAAGCATTACTATTATAGATTGATATAAAAATTATAGTATAGATTATAAATGCATTTTCTATGCTAATGTTAGCTAAAAAAGGGACTAAATAAGTAACAAGATAAGCTACTACTTCATGATCAGCTGTTTTTAATTTTTTTATCTTAATGGGTTCGATTTCACCACTTTTCTTAATTTCATTCAATGTATTTTTAGCTAAAAGAAATAGAATTATCGAAAAGCATATTAAGAGTATTCTAGTTAATAAATTAATATTTTCTAGGGAAATACTTAGTGAAATGAGTAACGGTGCTAAAGATGTAGATACAAAAATGATTTTGGCAAAATTACTTAACATTTAATTCTCCTGTAAATTAGAATATGAGCATTTCGGTTAACGGTCCGACTATCCGACGTAGATCCTAGGTGAGCCTCCAAAGGAGGCGTTACCGTTGGCACGCATTCTTGCCTTTGCAAGAATCGTGACTAGGATCTATGTGTCGAAGACCAAGCACTGGGTTCTTCTAGAACTCAGTGCGCAGCGGATGGTCGTTGTTATTCGCTACCGCCGTATTCGAGGCAGGGATGCCGATAACTTTCAAGATAAACTTTAATAATCAGATTCTCTTTGTATATCAATTTAATTCTCAGATTACACCGACTGCCTAGGTGAAATTTGAATTCTTTGGTCTTTCAACTTGGAACGTCCGTTTGGAAACTTAAATTGTGGAAATAAGAGACACGTTTTAAAAATTCAAACCTTCTCGGAAATTAAATACATCCACTAATCAATGAACTTTGTTGGCGATCTTCGGATTCTTCTTTTTAGAAATTTAATACTTTTTAAAAATTTACTTCGTCGTGAAACTTGATACCAAAATCTTCGTTTTCTTAATTTGTATTTTTCAAAGCCAACTATCCTATCTCGTTCAAGCGTTGAATAGCATGAAAAACGATTTTATAAAGTCTTTCAAATTCTTTGAATCACCTTCAAATCAAATTAATATGAGACAAGTTGAACAATTAATTTCATCTTTACTTTTCATTTTTAACATCTGATCTCTAATTCCAATCGAATCTTAGTATGAGCATTCTCAATTAATTGATTCAATGAATATTCAATTTCTCTTTCGATTTGAATTGGGAACTTCTAATTGAGTTTTTCTTTCTAATTTTCTTACTGTTTTTAAAAATTTGAAGATTAATTTTTGTAATCTCAGAAAAAGGAATCCACTCATTTTTAAATTTGTCTTTCTATATTCAATAAGCGGACACGATGTCCGCTCTTCTAGGCGGTTGCGAATAACGGTCCGACTATCCGACGTAGATCCTAGGTGAGCCTCCAAAGGAGGCGTTACCGTTGGCACGTATTCTTGCCTTTGCAAGAATCGTGACTAGGAACTATGTGTCGAAGACCAAGCACTGGGTTCTTTAAGAACTCAGTGCGCAGCGGATGGTCGTTGTTATCTGCTGCTGCCGTCATTGAGGCATGGATGCCGACAACTTATGGAATAAACCTTAATAATCTGATTCTTTTTGTAAATTAACTTAAATCTAAGTTCATTTAGATCAATTAAGTATAATTCAAATTTTTTTTCTTTGATCTTTTAACTTAGAACGTCCGTTTATAAAGGTAATTTTTCTGAGATGATTTTTATGTTTTTCACATAAAACATGAGCAAAACTGTAGAACATACACTCATGAGACAGCTTTATAAGCGGATTATATATTTTTCAAATTAAAATCTTGAAATCTAAAAATAGATTTAATTCTATAAATTTGTTTTTATCCGATTCCAGAAAAGGGTTCGTGTAATTTCGAAATTTGCTTTTATAAAACTATTAAAACTACTATTAACAATGATAAACAAAGAAAATATTCTTAAAGAGTCTTTCCTTTTCTTTGAATCAATTTCAAATAAAACTTGTAGAACTCAAGATGAACATCGTTTTACTTCAATGAAAAATTGGCATTCAGATCTTACGATTCCAAACCCAAATTTAATCTTTGACAAAACTTACTTAATTGCCTTTCTAAATCAATAATAATCGGTCACATCAAATATGGATTAGAAATTACTTTCTTTACTTAATCTTATTAATTGAATCTAATTGGATTTTTCTTGAAACAAAACAATAATGTCTTACAATCTTTTTAAATTCGTCCTTTTTTATTCAATAAGCGGACACGATGTCCGCTCTTCCAGGCAGTTGCAGATAACGAATGAGCTTGCCGACGTTCCTCGTAGCTGAGCCTCCATAGGAGGCGTTAGCGTCGGCGCGTCTTCTTGCTCTGCAAGAAGCGTGACGAAGAGGAATGTGTCGAAGACCGAGCCGGTATTCCGGCGAAGCGGCAAGCGAAAGTTATCTGAAGTGGCTTATAAATATTTTCTTTTTCTTTCTTTTATTTTACGAAAAGAATCTATTTCATTTATAGTTTCTATCCATTAAATTAATAGAAAACGATTAAGCAATTAATTTAAAAATGATTCTTTACAGTTAATTTGTTATCTTTTAAAATGAAATTTGGTTTATAGCCAATTTCAAAATATGAATGAATGCATTTACTTTTCAAAATCATTTTGACGCAGAATTGGTATACACCTTCTCCAGGATTAAATAATTTAATATTTATTTTTTTATTTTTTCTAATTTCCTCAATTAAAGCTTTATTTTCTTTTCCACTTGCAGATATTTTTAATTCTTCAAAAAATATATCATCTGAATTTTCAAAACTAATAACTAGATATTGGCTTGCGTTAATAATTTTATTCTTAAAATCATATCTATATTCACAATTTATAAAAAAAATAGAAAGTATAAATAATAAAAATATTAATAAAACGATTTCATATTAAATCATTCGATATTTCATTCTTGTAAATTGATAAGGATTATGTGAAATCATATATAAACCTAAAACTTATTGAATGTTTACATAGATTCAATTTCTTTTCCATTCAATCATTTCTATTTTAATAAGTTTATTATCACTATCAAGAATAAGATACAATGTCTTTCCACTTTGAGGATCAATATTCCATCCATAATCTACTTTAATTTCAAAACAAAATGCTAATAAATTATTTATCTCACAATTTACTGATATATTAAATAGTTCCATTACCTCTTCTTTTTTCATGCCTATTCTCAATTTATTTTTTATCAAACTATCCACCATATATTTTCTGTTTACGAAATTACCATCTACTTGTTCATTCCACTTATTCAATTCAAAATTTTTATCATTATTCTGATTTTTACAAAGAATCAGTAATGAAATACCAATTATATAAAATATAGATTTAATATTTTTTAACATAAGGTTTTTTTAAATAATGCCATTTCAGATAACGAGGAGCGTTGCTGCCGTTCGGGAAAGCCGAGTCTCCAAAGGAGACGTTGGCGTTGGCACGAGATTGCTGTGAACGAAGAGAGCAGGGCAATCGTAGTGACACCCGAATGGGTCTGAAGCTCCTTTTCTTAAAGGGCAAGGGAGCGAAGACGTTTCCAGTAACGCGGAGTTAGCCGAAGCGATTATTTATTTATTGAGTATAAATATATTCGTTATTTAAATTTCGAAGAACTTTCTTATCCAAAGTCCAAACCTTTAAATTGTGCTTAATACTTTCATTAATCAGAACTGAATCTATTAAGCCAATTCCTTTCGAAATATACTTCTTTTCGTGAGACAACTTCCCTGCTTGAATAAAAGTTCCTTCTGGATTTAGATGATCTAAATTTTCCCAATAACTTACTATAAAATCCGATTCCTTTTGATTCCTACAACCTTGTAGAAGTTCACCAAATATAACTTCATGAACAACTACTTCTGATGACTCCAATAATTTTCTTAGTTCTGAAAAGTAAGGTTCTGACGTTCGAAAAAACTCAATCCAGACCGATGTATCTACCAAGATCATCTCTGGCGATTAATCTCCCTCAAAGCTTCAGCAGAAAAATCCTCTTTGAATTTTAGAGGGTTATTAGCCAAAGCATTATTATGATTTCTCAACTTGGCTTGCTTTAGCCAATCAGTGAGTGCTTTCTGAAGTGATTCAGTTACATTTTTCCCGCCAGAATATTTCTGAACTTCTGTAATTAAGTCATCTGGAAGAATCGCAGTTACCTTCATAAAAGCAATTATACGATGTCTTATCGTATAGTCAATCGTTTCTTCTGACTGAATTAGTCATGAAGCTACATATCATGCTAAAAAGGATTTTCTCACTTCGGTCTTTACTTCTCAACTATTTATATCAATATTCTTGAAATTGAGTAAATTGAATTTTTACACGTAACGCTCAGTCTAACTTGGATTTCGAAAAAACGTCTGAAGAAAAGTGTAGCATTAACATATATTTTACTTATCAGGTTCAAACGATCATCGATTATTATAGATATCTAATTGAGTGGTAATTTATTTGATCGTTTCGGCTAACGATTCAGACTACCCGACGTAAATTCGAGCTGAGTCTCGAAGAGACGTTAGCGCTGAATTTATGTGTCGTAGACCAAGCTCTGCGGTCGCTTTAGCGACATTCAGAGCGCAGTGGGTAGTCGGAGTTAGTAGTAGTTTTCGCACGCTTGCTCGAATTTTTCTTTCTTTGAGAAAACCGCGATCCGACTAAAGCATCTTTCTACCTTAAGATTTTGCAGACTTCTCTCAATAAATTTTCACTTCCGAATTAAATCTAAATAGCATAGTTGAATCGTTCAAATTTAAACTAAGCAAAACCTTATTACTTTTTGATTTATTAAGCGGTTTTCGAAAAGAATAAAACCAGACTTTCAATTAAAAGCGAAAATTACTACTAACGATCCAGACTACCCGACGTAAAATCGAGCTGAGTCTCGAAGAGACGTTAGCGCTGAATTTATGTGTCGTAGACCAAGCTCTGCGGTCGCTTTAGCGACGTTCAGAGCGCAGTGGGTAGTCGGAGTTAGTAGTAGTTTTCGCACGCTTGCTGATTTTTTCTATCTTTGAGAAAACCGCGATCCGACTAATGCATCTTTCTACATTAAGATTTTGCCGACTTCTCTCAACGAACTTTCACTTTCTGAAATAAAAAGCATAGTATAGTTGAATCGTGCAAATATAGACTCAGTAAAACCTTATTACTTTTTGATTTATTAAGCGGTTTTCGAAAAGAATAAAACCTGACTTTCAATTAAAAGCGAAAATTACTACTAACGAGGAGCTCAATCGCAGTTGTCGGTAGCTGAGTCTTGAATTTCCCGAGTGAGTCCCCGAACGAGAATTAGAAATTCAAGACGTTAGCGTTGGCACGAAATTGCGACGAACGAAGTGAGGAAAAGCAATTACAGTGCCACGACAATTGCCCCAAGCCCTCTACCATGACAACAAAGGGCGCAGGGGGTTTCCGATTGAGCGGAGTTATTCGAAGGAACCTTCTATCAATTATCTAAATTGACCTTAATAAAACATATTCTTTCTTTATGTTTCGGTTCTTTTGTGGATTTCTTACTTTAGCCTTTATTTCTAAATCCATATCTAGACTATTTAGATAATCTTTAAGTGTTGATATTTTCATATCTTTCCTTGTTTCTAATTTAGACAATGAGGATTGTGAAAATGAAGTGATCTCCTCTTGCTTCATACCAATGCTTTTTCTAAGTTCAGAGAGATTGATTTGAAATAATATTTCTTTTGATTTAGATTTCGCTCTGTCAATACTTTCTTTAGATAAAGATTTTTCAATCTTTTCAATTGCGCTTAGTCTTGGACTTTTTTGCTTTAGGCTTGATTTCTTCATTTTCTCTCTCCCATTTTTGATAAATTTCTATTGCCTTGGGAATCATTTCTTCGTAAAAACGATCATTTCCTTTCTTATCTCCAGCATTTAGAATAAGTCCTATTCTATCTTTTGTAAATATAAAAAAGATTCGAATTACTTTCAACTTTACCTGGACTCTCAATTCTTTAAGATTATTAATCTTAGTGCCTTGAATAGTATCAACATATGGTCTTCCTAAATTAGGACCTTTCTCAGCCAATACATATAGTTGAGAAAGTATTGCTTCTCTAATAGATATATCTTGTTTATAAATCCATAAATCAAATTCAATTGTTGATTCTATTAGCCACACACCACCATTATTTCATATATCATGGATTTGTCAAATCGATATTCACTACAGTTCATATTCCTTTTCTTATAGATTTTTGCATCAGAATCAGTTAGTTCGATTTATTGAAATTGTTGCTTTAGGTTCTTTCGAATAACGAACTAGCCTACCTGCCGTTCGGGATAGCGGAGTCTCCAAAGGAGACGTTAGCGTTGGCACGAGATTGCTTCGAGATGAAGTCGAGAAATGCAATCGAAGTGACACCCGAATGGGTCTGAAGCTCCGCTGCCTTAAGGGCAAAGGAGCAAAGACGTTTCCAGGTAGGCGCAGTTAAGTGCTGTTTCCCCAACTCTTTAATTTGTTTTGAGAAAGTAGCGGATGGCAACCTTGCAATTTTAATTATTGTTTATAAAAATTGATTTTATTTGACGTAGCGATTGAGAACCTGATTTTAAGCATCGGAATATATAATTATGCTACCTTTCCTAGCTCCATTCATTATTAAGAAAACTTAATGCGGTTTTTCTGAATCTTGGTGCTGCTGCTCCGAAGATCGGTGCATGTCCTTCATTCGGAACAATCCATAAATAAGAATTTGGTATAGATTTGTACATTTCAATTGGGATCTCGATTGGATAGAGTGGGTCTCTATCACCAAAAACTAGCAACGTCTTGTTTTTAATTAGAGATAGTGTAATTGTGTTAAAATTTACATCTTCATGACTATACTTTAGGGAATGACCTATTGACCATAGCGATCTTATCTGTTCGTCTCCATGCAGGTGTTTACGACGCATTTCTTGCCAGTCTGCATCTGACTTTGATTCAATAGTAGAGGCAGTCATGTATTTTCGGGCAGCATCTGGAAAGTAATGACCAGAACTGACAAGAACCATAGAATCAATGAATTCTGGTGCAGTAGTCGCTATGTGCAATAACGTTTGACCACCTCCGCTAAAGCCAATTGCTTTAATTGATTTAAGTTTTAGTGCAGAGAGCACTCCAATAACATCTTTAGCACATTGCCTGAAAGTAAAGTCATGAGAAGAACTTGTTGTCAGCCCATGCCCACGAAGATCAACTTCTAAGAGTTTGTATCCAATTGGTGGTTCCTCAAAAACCCATTGCCAATCGGTAGAGGCGCCTGTGAAACCATGCAACAATAGTAGTGGTTCCCCATCCCCTCTTAAACGGTAATGTATTTTAATACCCTCAACTTCAATTAAACCCGTTTCCATAGCTCTCTCTTTATATGTATTAATTGCTCTTCAAATGTTACCTTAAAATTCGCATATTACTATTTTAATTGTCAGCCTTTTATTTAAAATAAAGATTACTTTTATGTCAAAATAATAATTTATTCCCTTTTTTTCTACTTAATTTACGTTGTTACGGATCTCATTATTTATAATTCCTTCTTCAAATAGGGAGAGGGGAAATTGCACTTAACGAGGAGCGTTGCTGCCGTTCGGGAGAGCCGAGTCTCCAAAGGAGACGTTGGCGTTGGCACGAGATTGCTTCGAGACGAAGTCGAGAAAAGCAACCGTAGTGACACCCGAATGGGTCTGAAGCTCCTTTTCACTCAAGACAAAGGAGCGAAGACGTTTCCAGTAACGCGGAGTTAATCGCTGGTGCGTATATTACTGAATCCTATATAATTCCACCTAATATTATTCAAATCAATTAATTTTGAATATTTTTTATGACTGCAAAATAAATCTTCGTTGGTTTTACAAATCACCTCAGGGAATACATTACCATTGAAAGATAACAACGTAAATAGAAATTTATATTTAATTTCATCTGAATAAATAGATCCAATAAATCTAGAATCCAAAGAATCATTTCTATTATCTCCTAAAACAAAATATTCGTTTTCATTAAGCTGAATTTCTTTGAAACGATATGGAAAACTCTGTGTTTTTGCTTCAACATCAACAACATAGACTTGTCCATTATTATAAGTTTCAGAAAAAACATTCAGATTTTCTAAGCCGGATTTAAAGTTCCTAACGTCATATTGAATCATTGACTTACTGACCTTAGAATTATTAATAAATATTTCATCTGAATATTTATTACTCATCTGTTTCCGTTGAATTTTAATAAGATCTCCTGGTAAACCAATTATCCTTTTAATATTTTCTGGATGATCATTTTTATTATAACTTATCAGATCGCCTCTTTTTAAATTATTTTTATCAAAAATTCCCGTTACAAAAATCGAATCATTGACATTTATTGATGGACTCATTGATTTTGTATAAATTTCCTTTCTGCTTAATATTTTATTAAATACTTGCGTCTCCAATAAAGATACAGATACAAACAATATACTAATAAAAATAGGCAGAAAAATAAATTTTGAAAATATAGGCCTTTGTAGATTATTATCCTTTTTTAATGATTTTATTGTAAAAAATATAATAATAATAGAATATAGCCACGGATTAATAAAAACATCAAAGAATGCAGCATTTGTTGAACCAAATATTACATACAAAGAAAATACTAAACTATTCTTTAAGAGTTCTTTAAATAACCCTATAATAACAAAAATCCAAAATAACGATTTATCTTTCAAATAGTAGAATCCGAATGGAGGGGCAATTAGGTTTAATACTATACTAATGGTTGGTTTTTTCATTATCCTTTCTTTTTCCTTTTTTTAACGAAGCACTTGCGATTAACGAACTAGCATTATCGACGTTCCTCGTAGCTGAGCCTACAGAGTAGGCGTTAGCGTCGGCGCGCTTTTTGCTGAGGCAAGAAAGCGTGCCGGAGAGGAATGTGGCGTAGCCCAAGCGAGGGCGCAAGTCCCGAAGCGCAGCGAAAATGCGCTGTTATCCGAAGTCCGCAATTTATTTTAATCTAGTAAATTTCCGAAAGTAAAAACAAATATAGTAATTAGAATTGAAAATAGGTAAAAAGAAAGTATGATAAAGTGGCTTATCAAAAAGGATATCGCATATTTCCAGATTTTTGAAATTGGAACTTTATGTGCAAAATAAAAAATAAAACAGTGAGTTACAGCACTTAGTATTAGACTGGTTATTAGAGAATAATAAATTAGATGCTCTTTTTTTAATAAAATAATGAAGATCAAAATTGAAAATATCAATGTTGATCCGATCGTGTATTCAATAAAGGCAAATTTTAATGTATTGTTCGAAATTCGTAAAATTTTACTTCGGACAAAAGTTTGAAAAAGTGGTATGAAGACACCAAAAATATTTAAAATTAATGCCGTGTAATATTCTTTAATATTTTTATCAAACCAGTTGAACAAGGGATTTCTTATTTTTTCGCAAGGTAACGAATTGAAGAATTTATTTTCCGAAGTTTTGTAAATACAGTCAGACGGTTCTATTAAATCTAAATTAAAGGCTGAGATTAAAATTAGAATTAGAAAGGTAATGAAGGCAATTAAATTTAATAATAATAGAATTTTTTTTACAAATGAATCATCTTTAAATTTTAATAAAATAAAAATTGAAGCAAGGATTGCAAAAGATACTACAATTATTTTGATTATGAAAAATTCAATATGCATTTTTTTTGCGGATTTCGG